>JBKBXN010000045.1:0-17326 GCA_046314055.1 Brevundimonas sp. | reverse complement strand
GGCGAAGCCCGAGCGGCCGGCGGGATCGTCCTTGGATCCGACCTTGTACCAGACCTGGACCGTCACGTTCGAGGTGTCGGCGTCGCGGGCCGTATAGACCTCAAGCCCGTTCGGCAGCACGCGCTTGGCGAAGCCCAGCGGCGGGACGGTGACGCCCTGGGGCGCCTGGACGGCGATGGCGGTGGCGACAGGGGCGGGCGCGGCGAAGGCGGGCGCGGTCAGTCCCAGCAGCAGGGCCGAGGCGGCGACGGTGACGGTCAGGCGGATTTTCATCGGGGGTCTCCAGGCCCGGAACGCCGGGGCGAAGGCGACCGTACCAGCGTCCGCCGGTTGTGCACCTTACAGAGATGTAATGATGGCCGACCCCGCGCGGAGAGATGGCGAATGATCGACCGTCCCTGCAAATGCGTCGGTGCAGCGTAGTTATGTATCGATGTAATGACTTGCGTATCAATATTGTATTGGTCTCTAGTTAGTATTGCTCAGTTGCAATAATCATTGAGGCAAATGAGTGACATCTATGTATGAATTTTAATCACAGCTGTGTTTGTGGGTTGGTGGGCTGAAGATTTATCGACAAGTCTTCATCCGGGCCGCCGCTTTTGCGGTGGTCGATGGGTCAAGGTTGGGCCCGTTACTCAACTGGAGGGATATTGAGTTGAACATTCGCAGCATCCGACGGACCTTGCTGTCCGGCACGATCATCAGCAGCTTGACGGCCGCCGTCGGCGTTCTGGCGCCGGTTCTGGCGGCGCCGACGCCGGCCATGGCTCAGGACATTTCCTCCGGCACCCTGACCGGTTCGGTCGTCGGCGAGGGCGGCGCCCCGGTCTCCGGCGCAACGGTCGAGATCCAGTCGACGGAACAGGGCTTCAGCCGCTCGGCCACCACAGACGCCGGGGGCGACTTCCGCGCCGCCCTGCTGCCGATCGGTCGCTATAAGGTCACCATCACGGCGCCCGGCTACGCTCCGGTGGCCCAGTCCGTGCAGGTCGCTCTGGGCGGCACGTCGTCCTACAGCTTCAGCCTGACCGAAGGCGCTTCGGACACTGTGGGCGAGATCGTGGTGACGGCGGCGCGCCGGAACCTGGACTTCAATGAAACGACCACGGGCCTGACGGTCGATGTGCAGGACCTGGTCAAGACTACCCCGGTCGGCCGCAGCATCAGCTCCATAATCCTTCTGGCGCCAGGCACGGTGGCCGGTGACAGCACCTTCGGCGACGTGCCCTCGATCGGCGGTTCGTCGGTGGCCGAGAACGCCTATTATATCAACGGCCTGAACATCACGAACTTCGACAACTACATCGGCGCCTCCACCGTGCCGTTCGACTTCTACCGGTCGGTCGAGGTCAAGACGGGCGGCTATGCGGCCGAGTTCGGCCGCGCCACGGGCGGCATCGTCAACGCCGTGACCAAGTCCGGGTCCAACGACCTCTACATCGCCCTGCACGGCAACTATGCGCCCGACAGCCTGCGATCCCAGTCGCCCGACACCTACGCCTCGGCCAACTCGCTCTATGAAGCCGATTCAAGCTCCACAACGCTGGAGCTGGGCGGTCCGATCATCAAGGATCGGCTGTTCTTCTACGGCCTGACCGAGTTCCGCGACACCGAGGCCAGCTCTTACAGCATCACCGGTGGGACAAAGACCACCAGCGCCTCGGACGACCCCTTCTATGGTGTGAAGCTGGACGGCTATGTCACCGACGACCACCATCTCGAATTCACCTGGTTCGATACGACCCGGGAAACCAACTACGACATCTACAACTGGGACTCCGAAACCGGCGCTGTCGGCGATCTGGCCAACACCTCTTACGCCAAGAGCGGCGGTGAGAGCTTTGTGGCCCGCTATACGGGCACTTTGACGGACTGGCTCACGGTCTCAGCCGCCTATGGCAAGAACAAGGACAGCGCCGTTTCGACCAGCGGCGATGTCACGGCTCCCTATGCCTATGACTTTAGGCTGAATGATGCTGGTACGGCCTATATCGGCCGTGTGTCGGAGCAGACCGCGAGCAGCTATACGCCTGTTCGTGAAACAGAACGCGAATTCTGGCGTTTTGACGCAGACCTCTATTTCGATCTGTTCGGCAAGCACCATTTGCGGGCTGGCATAGATCACGAAAATCTGTCTCTCAGTCGAGAAACGCGCCGGACCGGCGGTCAACGATATTATTATTACACGGCGTCCTCTGCGACTTCTCAAGCGCAGGGCGGAAATCTGTCGCCGGGGCAAACCTATGTGGCGGTCAGCAGCTACAGCGCAGGGGGCACGTTCGAGAACGAGAACGAAGCCTATTACCTCCAGGACTCCTGGGACGTGAACGAGCAACTGACGCTGAACCTCGGCATCCGGCTCGACAAGTTCAATCTGAATGGGGCGACTGGGGAGACCATCTCGTCATTTGACGAAGAGATCGGGCCGCGTCTGGGCTTCACCTTCGATCCGCTGAATGACGGCCGTAGCCGCTTCTACGGCTCCTACGGACGGTACTATCTGCCCATCGCCTCCAACACGGCCTATCGCATGGCGTCGTCGGAACTGAGCATCACCGAGTATTTCCTGGTCGATCAGACCACGCCGTATGATGAGAACGGCGTCCCGAATCTGGGCGAACAGATCGTCGGCTATTCGAGCGCGGCGGCATGTCCCGCCGGCGGCATAGGCACGGTTGGCGTGTCGGGCTGCACCGTGACGGCTGACGGCTCGGCGCCCTCGACCGAGTCGCTGGTGGCCAAGAACCTGGAATCGACCGCCGAGGATGAGTTCCAGTTCGGCTATGAGCGCAAGATCGGCGATCTGTGGACCGTCGGCGCCAACTACACCTATCGCAACCTGCTGCGGAACGCCGAAGACGTGGCCATCGACGTGGCCGTCCAGAACTATTGCGACGAACAGGGCATCTCCGGCTGTGAAGACATCTGGTCGGGCTTCCACCAGTATGTGATCGTCAACCCAGGCTCGTCGTCGACCATCACCCTGTCGGACCCGCTGCCGGGCGAGACCGAGGTGCGGACGATCGAGTTCTCGGCCGAGGACCTGGGCTATCCCAAAGCCAAGCGGATCTACCAAGCGTTGGAACTGACCTTCGACCGCGCCTTTGATGGAGTCTGGAGCCTGAACGGCTCCTATGTCCTGTCCAAGAGCGAGGGCAATACCGAGGGCTATGTGAAGTCGGACAACGGCCAGACCGACGCCGGCATCACCCAGGACTTCGACCAGCCGGGCCTGACGGACGGCGCCTATGGGCTCCTGCCGAACCACCGGGCCCATGTGTTCAAGCTGTTCGGTTCGTACCAGGCGCTCCGCGATTTGACGGTCGGCGGAAATCTGACTGTTGCTTCGCCGCGTCACTACGGCTGCATCGGCTACTATCCCGACGGCGACAACCCGGCTTACGACTATGGGGCCGCATCCTACTACTGCAACGGCGAGGCTACGCCGCGCGGTTCGCAGATGACTTCGGACTGGCAGACCACCTTCGACGTCTCGCTGCGTTACACCGTGCCGGTCAGCATCCCTGGCGACCTGGTTCTGCGGGCGGACATCTTCAATCTGTTCGACTTGGAAGCGGTCACCGACCTCTACGAGTTCGGCGATCTGAACGGCCCCGACGGCGCCGACCTCTACTATGGTCAGCCGACCAGCTATCAGTCGCCGCGCTATGTGCGCGTGGGCTTCGACTGGACCTTCTGAGCCTCGGCTGAGAAGGCAAGACTGAAGGAGGGCGGCGGGCCAGTCTCGCCGCCCTTTTCTATGGGGCGCTTCGGATTTGGCCTCCGGTCACCCCTCGAACACCGCCACGCCGATTTCGCCCTGCGGGGTCAGCCAGGCGCGTTTCATGCCCTGGCTGTTGAAGGGGCAGGCGATGTCGCCGGCGGCGTCGAGAGCGATCATTCCGCCGTCGCCCCCCAGCACGCCGATCTCGTCGATGACGGCCTGGGTGGCGGCGGCCAGGGTCTGGCCGGCGGCGACGCGCCAAGCGACCTGGGCGGCGGCGGCGACGCGGATGAAATATTCGCCCTGGCCGGTGCAGGAGGCGGCGGCGTGGCCGTCGGCCCAGGTTCCGGCGGCGGGGATCGGGGTGTCGCCGACGCGGCCCGGCATCTTGCCGAACACCCCGGCGGTCGAGGTGGCGGCGGCGAGACGGCCCTGGCTGTCCAGCACACAGGCGCCGACGGTGCCGTGGCTGAGGGTCCCGGGCGGATGATTGTCTTCGCCTTGGCCGGCGCCGGTGTACCAGGCGGTTTCGTCGGCGATCGGCTCCAGCCCCTGGTCGTGGGCGAACAGGGCCGCGCCCTCGCCCACCAGCATGACGTGGGGGGTGCGGTCCATCACCGCGCGAGCCGCGACGACCGGGTTGCGGAAGCCCTGTAGCGCGGCGACGGCGCCGGCGCGGCGGGTGGCGCCGTCCATCAGGCTGGCGTCCAGCTCATAGGCGCCGGCCAGATTGGGCGAGGCGCCCTTGCCGGCGACATAGAGGCCGGAATCCTCGAGCATCGTCACGGCCGCCACGGCCACGTCCAAGGCGCTGTCGCCCGCCTCCAGCCGCGCCTTCATGGCCTCGACCACCTGGCGCATGTGCACGACCTCGGCGTCATAGTTGCGTTCGCGCCGGGCGCCGGCGCCGCCGTGGAGGATGAGGGCGGTCATGGTCTGTCTTCCCGAGCCTGTTGTTTCGCCTCTTTCAAACGGGCGTGGCGCTCTTTAGCGTCGTCGCGAAGGCCGCGCCATGTCGGCCAAGGAGGAATAATGCGCGCAGTCCTGTCCAAGACCGCCGGTGGTCCCGAAACTCTCGTGGTTGAGGACGTGCTCGATCCCACGCCCAAGGCGGGCGAGGTGGTGATCGAGGTCAAGGCCGTGGGGATCAACTATCCCGATACGCTGATTATCGAGGACAAATACCAGTTCCGGCCAGAACGGCCCTTCTCGCCCGGCGCCGAGGTCGCGGGCGTGGTCGAGGCGGTGGGCGAGGGCGTCAAAGGGGTTCGCAAGGGCGACCGGGTCATCGCCGTGCCGGGCTGGGGCGGCTTGGTCGAACGGTTGGCGGTCAAGGCCGAGACGGTCATTCCCATTCCCGAGGCGATGAGCTTCGAGGAGGCGGCGGCCCTGATCATGACCTATGGCACCAGCTATTATGCGCTGAAGGACCGGGCGCAGCTGAAGGCCGGCGAGACCCTGCTGGTGCTGGGCGCGGCCGGGGGCGTGGGCGCCGCCGCCGTCGAACTGGGCAAGGCCATGGGGGCGCGGGTGGTCGCCGCCGCCTCGACCAACGACAAGGTCCAGTTCGCCCTGGACCTGGGGGCGGACAACGGCCTGATCTATCCGACCGGGCCGATGGACAAGGCGGCGCAGAAGGAATTGTCCGGCGAGTTCAAACTGGCGACGGGCCGCGACGGCGCCGACGTGGTCTATGACGCGGTGGGCGGCGACTATGCCGATCCGGCGCTGCGGGCCATGGACTGGAACGGGCGGTATCTGGTGGTCGGCTTCCCGGCCGGCATTCCGTCCCTGCCGCTGAACCTGACCCTGCTGAAGTCGGTGTCGGTGATCGGGGTCTTCTGGGGCGCGGCGGTCGCGCGCGATCCGAAGGGGCACGCCGCCAACATGGCCGAGCTGATGCAGATGTACGCCGACGGCAAGATCAAACCGCGCGTATCGAAGACCTTCCCGCTGGAGAAGGCCGGTGAGGCGATCAAGGCGTTGGGCGACCGTCAGGCCCTGGGCAAGATCGTGGTGACGGTGGAGAGCTGAAATCCCCTTCTCCCCCTGCGGGAGAAGGTGGCCCGAAGGGCCGGATGGGGGGGCTGTGCGAAACGGCGAGGCCGGCGCGACCCCTCGCCCCCTGCGGGAGAGGGGGCCTACCCTACTTGCCCTTCAGTCGCTGGACCGCGTCCTCGGCCTGGTCGCGGTGGCGGCGTTTGATATTGGCGCCGACCATGGCGAGGACCGCCGTGATCACGGCGGCGTCGTCGGTGTAGCCGATGCCCGCGAAGATGTCGGGAATCGCGTCAATGGGCAGGATGAAATAGGCCAGGCCGGCGAAGATCATGCCCTTGGCCGCCATCGGCGTCTCGGGATCGCGCGCGGCGTACCAGGCGGCCAGGGCCTGGTCGGCGAAGGGTATGCGGGCCGCCGTGCGGGTGATCTTGGGCCAGAAGCCCCGGCTTACGCGCGCTTCGTTGACCTTCACCACGGAAGGGACGAGGGCCTTTTTCGGGTCCAGGGCGTCGGATGGGTCGGCGGGTTTGGCTTTGGCGGTCATGGCCGCTAAATCCTCAAACGAAACTCAGGTTCAATACAACATAGGAACGACCGGGATGAAACTCGACAACAGCATTTCCGCCGTGGTCACGGGCGGCGCCTCGGGCCTGGGCGAAGGCACGGCGCGCGCCATCGCCGCCACCGGGGCCAAGGTCGCCCTGTTCGACCTGAACGAAGAGCGGGGCGAGGAGATCGCCAAGGAAATCGGCGGCGTCTTCTGCAAGGTCGATGTCACCGACGACGCCTCGGTCGCCGCCGCCTTCGCCAAGGCCCGCGCCGCCCACGGCCAGGAACGTCTGACCGTCAATTGCGCCGGCATCGCCACCGGCATGAAGACCGTCTCGCGCAAGAAGGACACCGGCGAGATCAAGGCCCACGACATGGCCCAGTTCGAACGGACGGTGCGGGTCAATCTGTTCGGCACCTTCCGCGTCCTGTCGCAGTCGGCGGCCGGAATGGTGACGCTGGAGCCGATGGCGGACGGCGAGCGCGGCCTGATCGTCAATACGGCGTCCGTGGCGGCCCAGGACGGCCAGATCGGCCAGGCGGCCTATTCGGCGTCCAAGGGCGGGGTCTACGCCATGACCCTGCCGATCGCCCGGGATCTGGCCCAGGAAGGCGTCCGCTGCAACACCATCCTGCCCGGCATCATGTGGACGCCGATGATGGCCGGCATGGACCAGAAGATCCAGGACGCCCTGGCCGCCGCCATCCCCTTCCCCAGCCGCCTGGGCACGCCCGCCGACTACGCCTCCCTGGTGCTGGAGCTGGCGCGCAACGTCTATATCAACGGCGAGTGCATCCGGCTGGACGGGGCTATCAGACTGGCGCCGCGCTGAGGCGCGAGGGGCGCTACGCTCGCGACGCGTTCCCGCCTTCGCGGGAATGACGAGGCTCGCTGCTTGAGCGCGAAGGCGCTCAGGCGGCGAGCGTACAGGCGTTCCGGTAGGGGCGGTTTGCGCATGAATTCGGCTCAAGTCGCGCGAAGCGCGATAGCCGCAAAAAAGAGCTTGCAGGATCGCTCAACCCTCCGCTATACGCCCCCTCCTCGACGGGGAGCGCACCTAGCTCCTACGGAGTGCGGGCGTAGCTCAGTGGTAGAGCACAACCTTGCCAAGGTTGGGGTCGAGAGTTCGAATCTCTTCGCCCGCTCCAAGTCGAGACTGACAAAATCAGGGGCCTGTCGTTCGCGGCGGGCCTCGATTTGTTTCAGGCCTGCGCGATGCGCCAAGGTCGAGGCCGTGACGCAAAATCTCAGACAGCGGCTTCAGCGCGGGAAGCGGGCGAAATCGTCGGTCGTGACATTGTCCAGCTCGGCGCGGTAACGGGCGTAGGCCGGATTGTCGGGCGCGATCAGACCGAACGCCAACTCCATCGCGGCCGGCGACGGCGTCAGGGCGATCGGAACGGCGGCCGGCACCAGCTGGGATCCGTGGCCGACCATCAATGTGGTCAATATGCCGTACAGCGCCCCTTTAATCGTGGGGCGTCCCAGCACCGCCATCCGGTATTGTCCGTCGACGTTGGTCACCAGATAGGTATGGCCGGACAGATGCGGCACCGACACGCTGCCCCTCTGTGAAAAGGCGCTGTCGAGGCGCTCGGACTCTGAAAAGACCAGGTGCGACTTGTCCGCATCCCAAACGATGTCGGTCAGGTAGGCGTAGATGTGGTTCGGATAGCCGAAGGAGGGTCGAAGGGTCAGATAGCGTCCTTCGAGCCAGCGTACGGCGCCGCGAGAATAGGAGCCCATGGCGTCGGGCGACGCGGTCGGGGGTTCGACGTGGCGCGTTGTCGCCTGGCCCGGCCGCAGGGGCACGCCCAGCGCCTGTTCCAGGCGAATGACGGTGGCCAGGGTGAAGGCGCGGCGGCCCGACAGGGCCTTTTCCAGCGTCGAGATACTGATCCTCGACATGTCCGCCAGGGCCTGTCGCGACAGACGGCGCCGAGCCAGTTCCTCACGCACGCGGTGCGATATCCGCTCGGCCTCGGTGTCGATCACGCCATTCCTCATCCTGGACCTGTGATGGAATGCGCACATTTCCGCACATGCCGTCAAGTCGCGGACAGGAGGCCGAAAGTCGGGCGGAAAACGGCGGAGATTTGCCTGGATTTCGCATGGCTGTGCGCAGGTTTCGACGCCTAGTCAGAACGCTCCATCAAGGAGCATGGCCAATGAAACCCTCGCCTTTCCAGATCCCGCGCCGAAGAGCTTCGCCTCTAATCGGGGGCCTGTCGCTGTTGCTGATTTCGGTGATGCTGGCGCTCAGCCTCGCCTCGGTCGTCAGCGCACGGCAGACCGCGCCGACGGACGAGGTCGCCTCCGGCGCCCTGCTCCTGAAGACCCGGGACGGCGCCACGCCGGCCGCCGTGCAACTGGGCACGGATATGGAGGTGACGATCACCGGCCAGACCGCGCGGGTGAAGGTGGTCCAGGCGTTCCGCAATACGGGCCGGGATTGGGCCGAGGCGACCTATCTCTATCCCCTGCCCGAGGACGGCGCGGTCGACAGCCTGAAGATGGTCATAGGCCAACGGGTCATCATCGGCCGGATCAACCGCCGCGAGGCGGCCCGGCAAATCTATGAACAGGCCAAGGCCGAGGGACGCGGGGCCGGCTTGGTCGAACAGCAGCGCCCGAACCTGTTCACCAATCGCGTGGCGAACATCGGGCCCGGCGAGACGGTTCTGATCGAAATCGAATACCAGGCGCCGGTTCGGCGGGTCTCGGGCGAATACAGTTTCCGCCTGCCGCTGGTCGTCGCGCCCCGCTATGTGCCCGCCGCCGGGGGCGCCCCTGACGTCGCCACCGCCCGCGCCGTCGGGGCGCCGGTTCTGGATCCGCGCCGCCACGCTCCGACCAATCCGGTGTCCATCACGGTGCATCTGAACCCGGGCTTTGCGCCCACGGGCGTCGTCAGCCCCTATCACCCCGTCCGGATCGCCGAGGGGCCGGGTTCGGAACGCACCGTTTCGCTGGCCCAGACCACGGTTCCGGCTGATCGTGATTTCGAGCTGCGCTGGCGGTCGTCCGAGACCGACCCGTCAGTCAGCCTGTTCCGCGAACGCGTGCGGAATCACGATTATCTGATGGCGGTGATCGAACCCCCGGCTGCGGGTCGTCGTCGTGCGCCGCCGCCCCCGCGTGAACTGATCTTTGTCATCGACAACAGCGGCTCCATGTCGGGCGACTCGATGGATCAGGCCCGCGAGAGCCTGAAGCTGGCCTTGCGCAGCCTGACGCCCGCCGACCGATTCAATATCATCCGGTTCGACGACAGCATGACGGAGTTGTTCGACCAGCCCGTCGCCGCCACGCCCGACCAGGTGGCGCTCGCCCTTCGGTTCGCCGGTCAGCTTCAGGCCCAGGGCGGCACCGAAATGCTGCCCGCACTGAGCGCCGCTCTGGTGGACGACACGCCGCAAGACCGCCGTCGTGTGCGCCAGGTCATCTTCCTGACCGACGGGTCGATCAGCAACGAGGACGACATGCTGCGGGTCTTGGGAGCGGATCGCGGTCGGAGCCGGGTCTTCATGGTCGGCATCGGCAGCGCGCCCAACAGTTTCCTGATGAGCCGGATGGCCGAGGTCGGGCGGGGCGCATACACCCATATCGGCGACTCGCGAGAGGTCGCCGCCCGGATGTCGGCCCTGCTGGATCGCCTGACTCGTCCGGTCGTGACGGACCTGCGCGTCTATGGTCAGGGCGGAGACGCCGAGTTCACGCCCGTCGACCTGCCCGATCTGTATGAAGGCGAGCCGCTGGTGGTTCTGGGACGCAGCGGCGCCCGCCTCGGGCGGATGACGGTGTCGGGAACGCTGGACGGTCGTCCGTGGACGCGCCGGATCGACCTGAGCCAGGCTGTCGAAGGTCGGGGTATCGGCAAACTCTGGGGCAAGCGCAGGATTACGGACATTGAGGTGGCCAGCCGGCTGGGCCAGATGACCGACGAGGCTGCGGCCGAAGCGATCGCCCAGCTGGGTCTCGATTTCTCTATCGTCACCCGCGAGACCAGCCTGGTCGCCGTCGATCACACCCCGCGCCGGCCCGAGGGCGCCCGACTGACCGAAGAGGAACTGCCGCTGAATCTGCCCAAGGGTTGGGATTTCGACGCCCTGTTCGGCGGACCCGTCGTGAATGGCGGCGCGGACGGCGGCGCTGCGCCTGCGGACCCGCTGGAGCCGTTCGGCCTGCCCCAGACCGCAACACAGTGGGAGCGCACCCTGTGGAGCGGCCTGGGTCTGATGATGATCGCGAGCCTGGCGCTGGTGATCATCCGTAGGCGGAGGGTGGCGTGAGCGTCGCTGTCGAGATGATGATGAAGGGACGGCGCCGATCGGGCGCCGTCCGCGGCGTCCTGGTTCTGATCCTTGTCCTCGGGCTGGCGCTTGTCGGGCAGGGCCTGCTTATTCCAGCCAAGGCGGCGCTGGCCCAGGTCTTGATGGATCGCGCCTTCTCTCGCGCCCAGGAGACCGATTCGCCGGTCAAGGCCTGGCCCTGGGCGGATACGGCGCCGATCGCCCGGATCACCGCGCCGCGGCTGGGCGTCAGCGAGATCGTGCTGTCGGGCGGATCGGGCGAGGCCATGGCGTTCGGCCCCACCCATATGCCGGGAAGCGCATTGCCGGGCCAGCGCGGCACGGCGGTCTTTGCGGCGCACCGCGACACGCATTTCCGCTTCCTGAAGGATTTGCGTCCGGGCGATGTCCTGGGGCTTGAAGACATCCATGGCGTACGCACCACCTACCGGGTCGAGGGCGGTTATGTCGTGCGGAACGACCGTTTCGGCATCGACCGCCATGCCGTAAAGCTGGCGCTGACGACCTGCTGGCCGTTCGACGCGGATCGGCGGGGGCCGATGCGTTATGTCCTCATGGCGCAGCGCGTGCCTGATCAAGGATGACAAAGGCGGAAAGAAACGGCAGTCGCCGTCAGATCAGGCCGGCTGCGAGGGTCAGCAGGCCGAGGCCGATCGACAAGGGCGCGCGCAGGGCCAGCCATCCCTGGGGCGTCAGACCCTCGGCCTTGAGCCGGAGATCGACGCTCAGGCTGGCGGCGATGAAGACGCCCAGAACGACCAGGGACGGTCCGGGCCAGGTCTGGCCGGTCGCCCAGGGCCAGGCCGTCGCCAGCGCCAGCAGGGACGGAAGCACGGCTGCGATCCAGACCCAGCGCGGGGCCCCGCCGGGTCCCATGGCGGCCAAGCCCCACCAGACCCCGCCCAGGAAGCTGAAGATCAGGGCGGCGTAGGCGTAGGCCAGGCTGAGGGCCGCGAATCGGACGTCCGGCCCGCCGAAAATCAGGACTGCGACCGCCGCCGCCTGGGGCAGAAGTCCGGCGAAGCCCAGGGCGCGGGCGAAGGGCGGCAGCGCGGGGCGGTCGGTCATTTCGGCATCCATCGGATATCGGCCATCGATCAGGGCGGCGTCTGATCCAGGTTATAGAAATTTGCGTATAGGATTGCGACTGCGCGCTAGCGCCCCCCGGAAGGCCGTCGTCGTCGATGACTGGAGCCTTTCTTGCCCTCAACCCAACCCAAGATCCCGCTGCTCGTCTGGTACGACGGCGGTTGCCCCCTGTGCCGTCGCGAGATCGCGCTGATGCGGCGGCTGGATCGCCGGGACGCGATCCGGTTCGTCGATGTGGCCTCAGGCGATGACGCATCCTGTCCCCTGGATCGAGACGCCCTGCTGGCCCGGTTCCACGCCAGCGAGGATGGGCGGCTGCTGTCGGGGGCCGCCGCCTTTGCGGCCATGTGGCGGGCCATTCCCCTGCTGCGACCGCTCGGGCTGGCGGCGCGCGCGCCAGTCGTGCTGGCGGGGCTGGAAGCCGCCTATCGGGTCTTTTTGCGCGTGCGACCCCGGCTTCAGGCCCTGGCCCGCAAGGCGGGGTGAGCCATGTCTGTGATGCGGCTGGTGCTGGGCGACCAGCTGTCCGACAGCTTGTCGGCTCTGGAGGGGCTTAAGCCCGGGATCGACACCGTCCTGATGGCCGAGGTGCGTGACGAGGCGACCTATGTCCGCCATCACAAGCAGAAGATCGCCCTGACCTTCGCGGCCATGCGGAACCATGCCGACCGGCTGGCGGCGCGGGGCGTGCGGGTGCGCTATGTGCGGATCGACGATCCGAACAACAGCGGCTCGATCACGGGCGAACTGGCCCGGGCGCTGGATGCGGGCGACTATACGCGGGTCGTCATCACCGAATGCGGGGAGTGGCGGCTGGCGGAGCATCTGGCGGCCTTCGCGGAAGGCGCGAGCCTGCCGGTCGAGATCCGCGAGGATCGCCGTTTCCTGTGTTCGCACGACCGGTTCCGACGATGGGCCTCGGGCAAGTCGCAGCTGCGGATGGAGTTCTTCTATCGCGAGATGCGGCGCGAGACGGGCCTACTGATGGACGGCGCCCAGCCCGAGGGCGGGCGCTGGAACTATGACGCCGAGAACCGCAAGAAACTGCCGCGCGGCCTGACGCCGCCGTTACGGCTGCGCATCCCGCCAAACTCGACCACGCGGGGCGCCATCGACGATGTCGAGCGGCTGTTCGAAGACCATTTCGGGTCGCTGGAGGGGTTCGGCTGGCCGACGACCGCAGCGGAGGCCGAGGCGGTTCTGGGGCATTTCCTCGACGCGATCCTGCCGTCGTTCGGCGACTGGCAGGACGCTATGGCCGAGAACCAGCCGTGGATGTGGCACGGGCTGATCTCGACCTCGCTGAATCTGGGTCTGCTCGATCCGTTGGACGTCTGTCGCCGGGCCGAGGCGGTCTATCGCGCCGGGCGGGCGCCCCTGAACGCGGTCGAGGGCTTCATCCGCCAGATCCTGGGCTGGCGCGAGTTCGTGCGCGGAATCTACTGGCTGAAGGCGCCGGAGTATCGGCTCAGGAACTTCCTGGACGCAGACCGGAAACTGCCCTGGTTCTATTGGTCCGGCGAGACCGACATGGCCTGCGTCGCCGATGCGGTGAAGACGACGCGTGACCACGCCTACGCCCACCATATCCAGCGGCTGATGGTGACGGGAAACCTGGCCCTGTTGCTGGGCGTCCATCCCGACGCCGTGGACGACTGGTATATGGCCGTCTACGCCGACGCCTATGAATGGGTGGAGATGCCCAATACGCGGGGCATGGCCCTGTTCGCCGACGGCGGGATCGTGGGGTCCAAACCCTATGCGGCGTCCGGGGCCTATATCGACCGGATGAGCGACTACTGCGGGGGCTGCCGTTACGACGTGAAGAGCAAGAGCGGCGACGCGGCCTGCCCCTTCAACCGGCTTTACTGGGGCTTTCTGGAGCGCAATCGGGGCCGGCTGAGGGACAATGTACGCCTGGCCATGCCCTATCGCACCCTGGACGGTTTCGGCGAAGCCAGGCGCGCGGCCCTGGCGGCGGAGGCGGAAGCCTGTCGCAAACTGCTGGGCGCGACGCCCAGGGATTGAGCGGGAACCTCGACGCGGGCTGCGGAATTTGCTTGGCTGTTCCGCAAATCGTGCACGAGGCCGCCTGTGATCCCTGTTCGTCGCCCCTTCCGTGTCCTGGCTGTCGCCGCCGTTGCGGCCTCGGCCCTGTCCGCCTGCGCCTATAACGAGGCGCTGGGGCGTAATCAGCTGCTGCTGGTGGACAACGCCTCCCTGTCGCAGCAGTCGACCGCCGCCTGGCGCGAGGCCATCGCCAAGCCGGGCGTCCAGACCTCAGGCGCGCAGGTCGATCGCATTCGGCGGGTCGGCGGCCGGCTGGTTCAGGCCGCAGGCCTGGGCGGGCGGACCTGGGACTACGCCGTCTTCAGCGAGAAGAGCCCCAACGCCTTCGTCCTCCCGTCAGGCCAGATCGGCGTGACCGACAGCCTGCTGGCCCTGGTCCAGAACGACGACCAGCTGGCCAGCGTCATCGGCCATGAGATCGGCCATGTCGTCGCCAACCACGCGGCCGAGCGCGCCTCGAGCCAGTCGCTGACCGCCGTCGGCCTGGCGGCCGTGGGCGGTGCGGCGGGACGCTATGGCGATGCGGTCAACGCCTATGGCGGCCTGGCGGCCCAGTACGGGCTGCTGCTGCCCTATTCGCGACGCGATGAGCTGGAGGCCGACCGGCTGGGCGTGGACTATATGGCGGCGGCGGGATTCAAGCCGTCCGAGGCCGTCGCCCTGTGGCGGCTGATGGCGGCGCAACGCCAGGCCAGCGTCCCTCAGTTCGCCTCGACCCACCCGTCGGATGCGACGCGGATCGATCTGCTGCAGCAATATATCGCCAGCAAGGGCTGGAACTGATCAGACCTTGATGTCGAGATAGGTCCCCGGGCGCATGATCCGGGGCGTTTCCCCATCGGCCGCAGGCGGCGGCGCAACCGGGCGGGTCGCAGTGGCCACGGGCGCCTGAACCTGGATCGGCGTGGTTTGAACCTGGGCCGCCTGAACCTGATTCATCGCGGCGCGGAAGAAGGCGGCCTGGGCGTTTCGCACAGACGGAGCCTCGCCCACGGGCGTGGGCAGGGACTGCGGCAAACCTGGGCGAATCGCGCTCATGCCCAATCGTTAACGCATCCGGACCGATCAATCGTTAACAAGGCCTGTCGAAAGAGGGTTAACGCGCTTTTTCGTTCGGCAGAGGTCTCGGCGGCGCCTGCATCGAGGCGACCAGCCGCTCGATGTCGGCCTCGTTTAGCAGGGGGCCGGACTGTTTGGCGGTGATCCGGCCCATGGCGTCGACGGCGAAGGTCTCGGGGACGCCGGAGATGCCCAGGTCCAGGCCGGCCCGGCCCTCGCGGTCCACCAGAACCATGGAATAGGGGTCGCCCAACTCGTCCAGGAAGGCGCGGGTGGCGACCGGCTCGTCCTTATAGGCGACGCCGACGACGGCGATCCCCCGCGCCTTCAGGGCCAGAAGCTTGGGATGTTCGATCCGGCATGGCGCGCACCAGGAGGCGAAGACATTGACCAGCATGGGTCGGCCGACGCCCGCCGTCTTGAGATCCAGATTGCCGGGTCCGGCGGTGTCGCCGGTGAGCATGGGCAGAACCGTTTCGGGGATGGGCTGGCCGACCATGGCGTCGGGCTTGAAGGCCGGATCGCGCTTCAGCGACCAGCCGACGAACAGAGCGGCCAGGGCGACCAGAACCACGAGGGGAAGCAGGGCCAGCCAGCGGTTCACTTTTGGGGTCCTACCGCGCTTTGCGCTGCTTGAGGACTTTCTGGTTGTCCTACCGCGCTTTGCGCTGCTTGAGGACGAGGGGCGTCCACCGTTTCAGACGGCGCGTCGGCTTCCAGTCGCTCGAGTTCGCGCTTCCATTTGCGCGAGGCGATGACGGCGCGCACGACCAGGGCCGCCAGCACGAGGGCGCTGAAGCCCCAGGCGGGCCAGACGAAGGCGGCGTAGGGAGCCATGTCGAGGTCGAGCATCTTACGCTTCCAGGGCTTTGCGGGCGCGCAGGGTCAGGACGCGGCGACGGCGGACCTCGGTGCGGATCGCCGTCAGCCACAGGGCCGAAAACAGCACGCCATAGGCCGCCAGCATGGTCAGGAAGGGCGGCAGATAGACCGGGTCCAGGCCTGAGGATCCAGGGGTCAGGAAGCTGGCCGGCTGGTGCAGGGTGTTCCACCAGTCGACCGAGAATTTGACGATGGGCAGGTTGATCAGGCCGACCAGACCCAGGACGGCGGCGGCGCGCGCGCCCTTCTGTTCGTCGTCGATCGAGGCCCGCAGCGCCATATAGCCGAGGTAGAAGAGGAACAGGACCAGGACGCTGGTCAGGCGCGCGTCCCACACCCACCAGGTTCCCCACATCGGTTGGCCCCATAGCGATCCGGTGAACAGGGCCAGGGCCGTGAAGGCGGCGCCGGGCAGGGCGGCCGCGCGGGCGGCGGCGTCGGCCAGGGCGTGGCGGAACACCAGGGCGAAGAAGCTGGACACCCCCAGGGCCGCATAGGCGCCCAGCCCCCAGACGGCGGCGGGCACATGGACGAACATGATCCGCACCGTGTCGCCCTGCTGATAGTCGGCGGGGACGGAGAAGCTGAGCCAGGTCCCGACCGCCAGGAGCACGGCCGCGACCGCCCAGAGGACGGGCGTCAGAGGGCCGGTGAAGGCCATGAAACGCTGTGGGTTGGACAGGCCGAACATGGCGTCAGCGATTACGCGGCGTCGGGACGGCGGGCAAGCGGCGGATCAACTCAGTCACCCCTGGGCGTTCCTGACCGCCGCCGCCCCGGCGAAGGCGGCGATGACGCCGGCGAACAGGACATAGGCGGCGAGGAAGGCCAGGGCCGGGGCGGGCGACTGGCCCGAGGCGGCGCGTTCCAGCGCTCCGGCGCCGAAGACGACGGGGGGGATGAACAGGGGCAGGACCACCACCGCGATCAACAGGCCGCCGCGTTTCGCCCCCAGGGCCAGGGCCGCGCCCAGGGTTCCGGTGCAGGCGAAGCCCGCGCCGCCGATCAGGGCCGACAAGGCGGTGAGCGGGACCAAGGCCGGCGGCAGGCCCAGGGCCAGGGCGGCGACCGGCGCGGTGAGGGCCAGGGGCAGGCCGACGGCGATCCACTGGGCCAGGGCCTTGATCAGGACGACCGATTCCAGCGGCAGATGACCGAGCGCCAACAGGTCCAGCGCCCCGTCCTCCAGATCCCGCTCGAACAGCCGCTCCAGCGACAGCAGCGAGGCCAGGGCCAGGGCCAGCCAGGCGATGCCGCCAGCCACCGGTGAAAGGGTGCGGGGGTCGCCGCCCACGGCCAGGGGCAGGACGGCGGTCAGACAGGCGAAGAAGCCGCACGCCAGCAGGGGGCCGCCCCCGCCGCTCCAGGCCAGGTCCAGCTCCCGCTCCAGCAGCACGCGCGTCGCGCCGCGCAGGCCGGGCGGGCGGGGTTCGGCGTCGACAGGACGGCTCACGTCAGGCCTCCCAGGTCCAGGGTGCGGGCCGGGAGGGGCAGGGGGTCGTGGACGGCGGCGAGGATCAGGCCGTCGGCGTCGAGATGGCGGCGCATCTGGTCGGCGAAGGCCGTGCGCCAGCGGGCGTCCAGCGGGGCCATCGGTTCGTCCAGCAGCCACAGGGCGCGCGGCGAGCCGACCAG
>JBKBXN010000044.1:0-17967 GCA_046314055.1 Brevundimonas sp. | reverse complement strand
CGCCGACCAGACCCTCGGCCATGCAGCGCCGTAGGACCGTCTCGAACAGCTCCCGCAACAGATCGCTGTCGCGGAAACGACCATGGCGGTTCTTCGAGAAGGTCGAGTGGTCCGGCACATCACCGTCCAGGCCCAACCGGCAGAACCAGCGGTAGGCCAAGTTGAGATGGACCTCTTCGCACAGCCGTCGCTCCGAGCGAATGCCGAAGCAATAGCCGACCAGCAGCATCCGGATCAGCAGTTCTGGATCAATCGAAGGTCGGCCGATGGCGCTGTAGAACGGCGCCAGATGCGCCCGCAGCCCGTCCAGTTCCACGAACCGGTCGATCGCTCGCAGCATGTGATCCGCCGGGACATGCCGCTCCAGCGAGAACTCGTAGAACAGGGCCGACTGATCGACCCGCCGTTCGCCCATCATCGCTGAACCTCCCGTCTCAACGACCAGAGTGAATCAGCGCACCGCCCTCATGCCAATTGCCCGAGCCCGCTTTTTTCAACGGAATCCGCCAGAAGCGGGTATCGAAACTGCATCAGAAAGCAGGCTATCGAGCCTGTTGAATCACCAATCGCTGGATCGCCGCAGCGCGTCGCGCATCCGCAATCCACCGCCATCGCCTCGCCTCCTTCCAGCAAGGCCTCTGCAGAGCATCAAGGCGTGCCCAAGGTGCAGTGATCCGGGCCGATCCGGGCGCGACGCTGATCTCTGACGGCGCAAAGGGCATTGTGACCACCCTCAAATGAGATGACGACGATTTCACGTGACGGCCTGCTACACTTGTAGCATGCTACATTTGTAGCAGGAGAGTGGCGATGATCGAGTCCTTGCCCCGGCGTGAACGGGAGATCTTCGAGGTCCTTTGCGGCCTGGAGGAAGGCACCGCAGCCTCGATCCGCGCCGCCCTCGACGACCCGCCCAGCAACTCGGCCATCCGCACCCTGCTGGGCCGGCTGGTCTCAAAGGGTCTGATCGTCCATCGCACCGTCGATCAGGCTTATCTCTATTCGCCCGCGTCCGGCGTTGCCGCCGTGGCGGAGACGTCCCTGCGACGAATGGTGCGCACCTTCTTCGACGGCTCTGTCGCCAACGCCGCGACAGCCCTGCTGGGCATGGCGCCTGAGCTCAAGGACGACGAACTCGATGCCCTCCAGAAGGTGATCAATGAAGCGCGCGAGCGCGGCCAATGACCCTACAGCTGATGCTCGAACTGGCCTGGAAATCGGGCCTGATCGCTGCGGCGGCCCTGGCCGGCGCGTCGTTTCTCCGGGCCAGACCGGCGTCCGAGCGCGTGGCCGTGTTGCGGCTCGGCGTGGTGCTGCTGGTCGGCCTTCCCGTGTTGATGACGCTCACGCCGGCGCTGAGGATCGAAACGCCGGCCTTCGCCACTCAAGCTGCGCCAGTGGTGGCGGCGGCGTACACCGCCGATGCTACACCGTCCGAACCAATCCCGACCGCTGCAGCGCTTGCCGCAGAACCAGGGCAGCCGTGGATCGATCCCGGCGGGGCGCTTCTCGTCCTCTGGGCGGCCGGTTTTGGCGTCCTCATGCTTCGCCTCATCACCGGCGTCGTTCTTCTGCATCGCCGGACAGGCCGCGCGGAGCCCGTGTCCGATGCCCGTTGGCTCGCCGCCCTCGCGCGCGTCGTCGAAGGCGGAAGGTCGCCCGCGCTGCTCACCTCGCCGCGCATCGCCTCGCCGCTGAGTTGGGGATGGCGGCCCGCAGTCATTCTTCTGGATCCAGGATCCCTGGATCAACCCGGCCGAGCCGACGCCGTGCTGGCGCACGAGATGGGCCACGTTCGCCATGGCGACTGGCCGTTCCTGATGGTGTCGCAGGTCCTGCTCGCCCTCTTCTGGTTCAATCCGTTGGTGTGGCTTCTGCAGCGCGAACTGGCCCGGCAGTCGGAACAGACCGCCGACGCATGGGCCGCCGGTCGTATCGGCCGCGCCGACTACGCCAGCGCCCTCGTAGCCATGGCCGCGCGAAACCGGCCCCACGCCGCCCTCGGCATGGCCGCGCCCAAGGGGGAACTGACCCGGCGCGTGTTGGCGATCCTGAACGTCTCGACGGCCGGCGGCAAACCCTGGCAGGCCGCCTTGGCGATCACGGCCTGCGTGGGCATCGCCCCGTCGCTAGCCGCCGTCGAACTGAGCCCCGCTAACGTAATCCTGGTCTCGGGGCCCGGGCAACCCGCGTCCGTTCCGCCAAAAGCGGGCTCGCCTAGTCTTGCCGCAGCCGCCAGTTCCGAGGGGGCCGTGACAGTCGCCGCAAAAACGGTCGTCGGTCGCGCGTTGAGAAACAGCGAACGGGCGGACGCAAGCGGTGCGGCCCCGACTTCGCCTGATATCGACGGAAACACCCCCGAAGGAACTCTCGGCCGGAACAGTGTCCGCACCGACCCGGCCGAAGGCGGACCCGCGCGCGATGCCCCAGCCCCAGCCCCAGGGCCGAGCCCTGCAGAGAGGCAGGCGCGCGCACAAGGGATGCGTGAGGGAGTCCGTCAGATGGCGGCTGGCATTGAAATAGTTGAACGCACGGCCCTCACCCTCTCGGACCCTACCGAACGTGCCCAGATGCTCGCGGACGCCGCTGAGATGCGAGCGGAGGCCGCCGACCTCCAACGAGAGGCGGACGCCATGGAGCCTGACGGCTAACACCGCCCCCGATCCCCCCGCGCCGTAGTCCGGCGCCGCGCCCTGCTTGCCTGACCGCAAGTCTTCAAAAAACCTGACCGGAGATTTCCGATGCGATCCCTCGCCATTGTTTGCGGGCTGCTGCTCGCTGCCTGCTCGACCACCAGCCCTGCCCGACCGGAAGAGGCTCCCAAGGCCAGCTTTCACTTTGCGGACCTGGATCTCCAAAAATCCTCTGACCGCCGGACCCTCGTCTCCCGAGTCGATATCGCCGCGGCCGACTATTGCAGCAGCCACAGCGCCATCGTCACTCCGTATCACCGACGGGCCGAGCCTCGCTATTGCCTGGACACGATCCGGGTCCAGTTGTTGTGGGCCATGCCGCCTGAAGTGCGCCGCGCCTACGACAGCGCTCGCGCGGGGCGTCCGACGGACTAGGTCACAGCCACATCGAACCCGGCGCGCCGGGCCGCTATAGGTCGGCAAGACGCCCGATCCTGACAGTCGCCAAGGCCATCTGACAAACTGGCGGCTCGGCTGGCGAAGTCACGTGCCGCCTAGGGTGGGGGCGCCGTCTCTGGGAAAGTCTGTTTCCAAAAGCAGACCTTCCCAACCGCTGCTTTGAGTCACTTCCCGCCTTTCAAGGGGTACCGCCCTCCGAACGCACCACCCACAACCGCCGTGCCTCCGGTCAAATCCCCGCGGCGGGTTCGCCGCGCGGCTCAAGCAGGGCCCGACCGCGTTGGGGCCGGTAGCCGCCTCAATGCGCGGCGTCCCAGTTGGGGGCGGCGCGGGCGTCGACGACCAGGGGGACGGTCAGGGCGACGGCGGGGTCTGAGGCGTTCTCCATCACGCGTTTGATGACGGCGATGGCGCGGTCGGCCTCGGTCTCGGGGGTTTCGAAGACCAGTTCGTCGTGGACCTGCAGCAGCATGCGGGTGTTCAGCCCAGCCTCGGCCAGGGCTGTGGGCATGCGGATCATGGCGCGGCGGATGATGTCGGCGGCGGCGCCCTGGATCGGGGCGTTGATGGCGGCGCGCTCGCCGAACTGGCGTTCGGCGCCCGATTTCGAGTGGATGGCGGGGATGTGGATGCGGCGGCCGAAGACGGTGGAGACGAAGCCGGCCTGGCGGACCTCGGCCTTGGTCTTGTCCATATAGGTTCGGATGCCCGGGAAGCGGTCGAAATAGGTCTTGATATAGGCGCCGGCCTCGCCCTGATCGATGCCCAGCTGGGCGGCCAGGCCAAAGGCGCTGATGCCGTAGACGATGCCGAAATTGATGGCCTTGGCGCGGCGGCGGGTTTCGGACGGCATGCCCTCGACGGGGACGCCGAACATCTCGCTGGCGGTGGCGGCGTGGATGTCCAGCCCGGCCTTGAAGGCGCGTTTCAGCTCGGGGATGTCGCCGATATGGGCCAGCAGGCGCAGTTCGATCTGGCTGTAGTCGGCGCTGATCAGCAGATGGCCGGGGGCGGCGATGAAGGCCTGGCGGATTTCGCGGCCGGTTTCGGTGCGGATCGGGATGTTCTGCAGATTGGGGTCGCTGGAGGCCAGGCGGCCGGTGGTGGCGGCGGCCAGCTGATAGCTGGTGTGGACGCGGTCGGTGGCGGGGTCGGCGGCGGCGGTCAGGGCGTCGGTGTAGGTGCCCTTCAGCTTGGACAGCTGGCGCCAGTCCAGCAGGACGCGGGGCAGGGCGTGGGTGGCGGCCAGGTCTTCCAGCACGCTGGCGTCGGTGCCCCATTGGCCGCTGGCGGTCTTCTTGCCGCCGGGCAGGTTCAGCTCGCCGAACAGGATCTCGCCGATCTGGCGGGGGGAGCCGATGTTGAAGGGGCGGCCGGCGATCTCGTGGGCCTGGGCCTCCAGCTCGGCCATGCGCAGGCCGAACTCGCTGGACAGGCGTTTGAGGCGGGCGGGGTCGACGCGGACGCCGGCGGTCTCCATCTCGGCCAGGACGGCGGGCAGGGGGCGTTCCAGGGTCTCATAGACAGTGGACAGGCCCTCGCGCGCCAGCCGGGGCTTGAGGATGCGCCACAGGCGCAGGGTGACGTCGGCGTCTTCGGCGGCGTAGGTGGTGGCCGGTTTCAGGGCGACGTGTTTGAACGACTTCTGGCTCTTGCCCGTTCCGGCCACGCTCTTGAACGGAACGGGGTCGTGCCCCAGATGGAGCCGCGCCAGCTCGTCCATCCCATGCCCGTGCAGCCCGCCCTCGAGCACATAGGAGATCAGCATGGTGTCGTCATAGGGGGCCACGCGTATGCCCCGCCGCGCCATGACCGCCAGATCGTATTTCGCGTTCTGCAGCACCTTCAGAACCGACGGATCCTCCAACAGAAACTTCAATTTCGCCAAAGCCGTCGCCTTGTCCAACTGCTGGATCGGCTCGCGCGCCTCGCCCGGCTCCCCGAACAGCCCCCCCTCGCCCGCTTGCGGCTCATGCTCATGCGTCAGCGGGATATAGCAGGCCTGGTTCGGCCCCACCGCCAGCGACACCCCGCACAGCCCCGCATGCGTCGCCGACAGCGACGACGTCTCTGTATCGAAGCCGACAGTCCCCGCCTCGACCGCCCTAGCGATCCAGCGATCCAGCGCCTCTTCGGTCTGCACGCATTCGTAGGCCTCGAGGTCGAAGCTCTGGGCCTCGGCCGGGCCTTCCACCACCTGGCCGTAGCGAGGCGTGGCGACAGGGGCGCTCAGGTTCGGCGCGCGCTTGGGGGCGAAGGCCGAGATCTCGCTGGGTCCCGCCTTGCCGTCGCCGACCCGGCGCTGCAGGGAGCGGAACTCCATCTTGTCCAGGAAGGCCGACAGGGTGTCGGGATCGGGATCGCGCACGGCGAAATCGTCGATCAACTCGGGCGCAGGGACGTCACAGGTCAGGCGGACCAGTTCGCGCGACAGGCGGATCTGGTCAGCGAAATTGATCAGGGTCTCGCGGCGCTTGGGCTGTTTGATCTCGCCGGCCCGGGCCAGCAGCGTGTCCAGATCGCCGTATTCGTCCAGCAGTTGAGCCGCCGTCTTGGGGCCGATGCCAGGGGCGCCGGGGACATTATCGACGCTGTCGCCGATCAAGGCCTGAAGATCGACCATCTTCTCGGGACCGACGCCGAACTTCTCGAACACCTCGGGTTCGGCCAGACGTCGGTCCTTCATCGGATCCCACATGACGACGCCGCCGCCGATCAATTGCATCAGGTCTTTGTCGGAACTGACGATTACGGCTTCGCCCCCGGCGTCGCGCGCCTTGCAAGCATAGGTGGCGATCAGATCGTCGGCCTCGTAGCCGGCCAGTTCGACGCAGTGGACGCCAAAGGCCGCCGTGGCCTCCCGGACCAGGGGAAACTGCGGGACTAGGTCTTCCGGCGCCGGCGGGCGATGGGCCTTGTACTGGTCGTACAGGGTATTGCGGAAGGTCTTGTCCGAATGGTCGAAGATGGCGACCAGATGGGTGGGGCCGTCCGCGCCCTTCATGTCCTTCAGCAGCTTCCACAACATGTTGCAGTAGCCCTGGACCGCGCCGACCGGCAGGCCGTCGGACTTTCGCGTCAGCGGCGGCAGGGCGTGATAGGCGCGGAAGATGTAGGCCGAGGCGTCGATCATCCACAGCCGAATGGCTGGGCCGTCCTGGGTAAGGGGACGATCCTGTTCGGGGGCGGTCTCGGGAGCGGCGGCGTCGGTCATGGCCGGAACATAGGCGGCCGAGGCCGCCGCGTCAGCGTCAGAATTCGGTCCAGCTCGATCCGGGGTCACGCTGTCCCGGTTGCGCTTGCTGCTGGCCCCAGCTGACGATCATCAGCGCCTTATGGCTGCGTATCCTGTACTGACCGATCATCGGCAACACGGCGCCGAGGGGCGCGCCAGTCTTGGCCTCGTACAAAAAGCCGGAAAACTCGGCGACGCCGACGCGGTCGCGATTGCTGTAGACGGACAGTTCGGGCAGCGACACCACATTGAAGGTCTCGTTGATCGGGATCCGCATTTCCGGAATGCCGAACACCCGTCGCATTTGTTCCAGCGAAAGGGCGCCTGCGCGAATCTCGAACACAGCGTCCGACTCGTCCTTGTTGCGGGCCAGTCGATAGCCTGCGTCCGATAGGGCGGAGCGGATGGCGCTGATGGCGTAACGGGTGCCTTCACCCTGAAAATAGCCGTCGTCGACGAAGATCGAAGCCGCCGTCGGCAGTGGCAGAGACAGGCCCTCCACCGCCTTGTCCGATGCGCGCGCCATCAACAACTGCTCGGTGGCGCTTCGACCGATATAGGTTTCGGTCGTGGAGGCGCAGGCCGAAACCAGCAGGGCTCCGGCCACCATGGCGGCCGTCGGCGCCAGGGCGAGGCGGCGCATCACCAGATTCCCGTGTTGGGCATGGAAGCCCACGGCTCGGCCGGCGCCAGCGGCGGCCCTTCCTGCAGCAGCTCGATCGAAATACCGTCCGGAGACCGGACGAAGGCCATATTTCCGTCGCGCGGGGGCCGATTGATCACGATTCCGCCGTCCATCAGCCTTTGACAGGCGGCGTAGATGTCGTCGACCTTATAGGCCAAATGGCCGAAGTTGCGGCCGCCCTGATACTCTTCAGGATCCCAGTTGAAGGTCAGCTCGACCTCAGGGCAACGCTCCGCCGCCGACTGTTCCAAGTTCTTGGGCGCGGCCAGGAAGACCAGGGTGAAACGCCCGGCCTCATTCTCGGTGCGGCGCACCTCCTGGAGACCCAGCAGGTCGCAGTAGAAATGCAGAGAGGCGTCGAGGTCCTGAACGCGGACCATGGTGTGCAGATAGCGCAAGAGTGTGTCTCCGTCCGGGGAGGGCGTCGTTCAGCGTCCTGTATAGCCACGCCATGGCGAAACCACGACTCAACTGACGTGACGAGCGCTCAGTGGGCCTCGGGCGCGCGGGCGGCCGGGCTCAGATACTCGCTCTCGTCATGTGGGTGGGCGGACAGGACGAAGCGGCGGTCGCAATAACCGCATTCGATGAAGTCGTCCTCGCCCATGTCCATATAGACCAGCGGATGGCCCAGGGCGCCGCCGCCGCCGTCGCAGGCGACGCGCTTGGTCGAGACAATGACCTCTTCGGGCGGAGGGATGATCGCGTCGGGGTGGCGGGGCGGCATTGTTCAACTCGTGGACTTGGCGAGGAGGCGTCGGGCGCATACCTATGCGGCCCGTCCAGCGGCGTCAAACCGCCGCACGACCCGATGTCTCGACCAAAGCGCTCCAAATGACCGATGCGACGATCCTGCCTGACAACGCCATTGAGGTGCGCGGGCTGAAGAAGACCTATGCGGGGTCCAAGAAGGCTGCGCCCAAGACGGCCCTGCACGGGGTCGATCTGGTTATTCCGCGCGGCTCGGTGTTCGGGCTTCTGGGCCCCAACGGCGCCGGAAAATCGACCCTGATCAATATCCTGGCCGGCGTGGTCAAGAAGTCGGAAGGCACGGTGACCATCTGGGGCCGCGACATCGACCGCGAGCCTCGCGACGCCGCCGCTGCCCTGGGCGTCGTGCCGCAGGAGATCGTCGCCGACGTCTTCTTCACCCCGCGCGAGTCGCTGGAGGTCCAGGCCGGCTTTTATGGCGTGCCGAAGAATGAACGTCGCTCCGACGAACTGCTGGCGGCCCTGGGCTTGTCGGACAAGGCCAACGCCTATGTTCGCGCCCTGTCCGGCGGGATGAAACGTCGCCTGATGGTGGCCAAGGCCCTGGTTCACAATCCGCCCATCCTGATCCTGGACGAGCCGACGGCAGGGGTGGACGTCGAACTGCGTCGCCAGCTGTGGGCCTATGTCCGCCAGATCAATGCGGAGGGCGTGACCATCGTCCTGACCACCCACTATCTGGAAGAGGCGCAGGAGCTCTGCGACACCATCGCCATCGTCAACAGGGGCCAGGTCGTGGCCTGCGAGCCGACGCCGCAGCTGCTGCGCCGCCTGGACAGCCGCAATGTGGTGGTCACGCCTGAGACGCCCCAGGCGACGCCCCCGGTTCTGGACGGCTTCCAGGTCACGCCCCGTCCCGGCGGCGCCTTCGCCGTGACCTACAAGAAGGGGCAGTCGTCGGTGGAACAGGTCATCAACGCCGTCCGCGCCGCCGGCGTCACCATCGCCGACATCACCACCGAGGATCCGGATCTGGAAGACGTCTTCCTGGCCCTGACCTACGGGGACGCGAGCCAGATCGATCCGACCAAGGACTAACTAACACCCGCCAGGAATTCGAAGATGGCCGCCTTGGCCTCGGGCTCGTCCAGCATGGGTGCGTGGCCGACGCCGGGAACCTCGACATAGGCCATGGCGGGTGCGGCCTTGCGCATCTTTTCAGCGATGGCGGCGCTCAACAGGTCGGACGCTCCGCCACGCACCAGCAGGGTCGGCTTGGTCTTCGCCAGCCGCCGGAACATGGGCCACAGGTTGGGGACCAGGGCCTTGGCCCCCGCCGCCCGGATCGGAACCGAAATGTCCGGGTCATAGTCCAGCCCGATCTCCCCGTCCGACTGCTGGCGGAAGATGCGGCGCGCGAAGGCGTCCCAGTCGGCGTCTGAATAATGGGGGAAGGCGACGGCGTTTATCCGCTTGGCATAGGCCGCCGCGTCGGCCCAGGAGCCGATCTCGACCGGCTGACCGCTGTAGGCGGCGATGCGCGCCAGACCTTCCGGCGCCACCTCGGGCCCGATGTCGTTCAGGATGGCGGCGACGACCGCCCGGGGCCTCAGCGCCGTCAGAGCCATGGTGATCAGCCCCCCCATCGAGGTGCCCACGAAGACGGCCCGGTCTATGGCCGCCTGCTCCATCAGCGCCAGAACGTCGGCGGCATAGACGTCGGGTCGATAGGTCATCGGATCCGGCGCGCGATCCGACAGACCGCGGCCACGCACATCGACCGCCAGCACACGCCGCCCGCTCTGGGCCAGAAGCGGCGCAAGCGCGCCGAAGTCGGCGCTGTTACGGGTCAGGCCATGAATGGCGATGACGGGGGGACGGGCGACGCCCGGCCCCGGCGCATAGTCGCGCGCGAACAGGTCCAGACCGTCTGATGACTTCCAGCGGCGTTCGGCATAGGCGGCGACGGGATTCACAGGGCGCTCCTTCAACCAAGAAGGGGCAGACTAATTCACCGCGCGAGGAATTGCGATGGCGTCAGGCGCCGATCAGCTCTCGCACGAAGACGTCCAGATCCCCGCCCTGGAACAGAAAGCCGGACACCCCGGCCCGTTTCGCCGCCTCTATGTCGCGCGGCTGGTCGCCGATCATGAAGGACCGGGCCGGGTCGATGTCGTGATCCGCGATGGCCCGCAAAAGCATGCCCGGATTGGGCTTGCGGTCCGGATGATCGGAATGGCGATAGCGTTCGTCCTGGGCCTCGGGATGGAAGGGGCAGGCGTAGACCGCATTGATCACCGCCCCCTCCTGCGCCAGGCGTTTGACCAGCTGGCCGTTGAAGGCGTGCATCTGATCCTCGCTGAACATGCCGCGCGCCACGCCCGACTGATTGGTGACGATCACCGTCAGATAACCCAGCAGGTTCAACCGCCGTACCGCCGCGCCCACACCGGGAAGCAGCTTCAGATGTTCGGGCAGGTGCGGATAGCCGGAATCCTCGATCAGGACCCCGTCCCGGTCCAGGAAAACGGCGGGCAGGCCGGTCATGCGTCGCGTCTCAGCAGCTCGGTGAAGGCGGTCATCAGGTGATAGAGGCTCGAGGCGGGCACCGCCTTATCAGGCGAGACGCCGTCGGCGTCATAGGAGTCGATCCACAGGCCAGGAATATCGGTGGCCAGATGGGTGTCGAAGGTCGCGGCGATCAAGTCGACGGCTTGAGGATCGCCGAACAGTAGAGCGGAGCGGATCGCCTCGGTTTGGCACCACAGGCGGCGACCGGCGTCGATCGGCGCGCCTTGCGTATCGACTTCGCGGATCATGAAACCGGCCTTCAGCCCCTGGGCGGCGCCGCGACGGTGCAGGGCTTCGGCGGCCTCGGCGGAGTCCAGTCCGGCGATCTTGGCCTGGCGCAGCAGCCAGGCCCATTCCTCCAGATGTCCCGGCTCGACGACATGGCCGGTCTGCGGGTCCGGCGCCCAGTCCTCGGTGAAATATTCGCGGATGGCCCCGTCGATCAGGAAACGGGTCCGGCACAGGTCCAGCGACACCCGCGCCGCCGCCTCGAACGCCGGATCGGGCGCCGTCGTCTGCCAGGCCAGCATGGCCTCGAGCAGGTGCATATGCGGATTCTGGCGTCGCGGAAGACGCGGCGGCAGCGCCTCGTGCCAGCCGCCATGGGGCGCGGTCATTCGCGCATTGATCTGGGCCAGGGTCTCTAGCGCCAGCGGCCGGGCGCGTTCGTCGCCCAGCACGCGATGCGCCGCCGCCAGGGAAAACATGACGAAGGCCAGGTCATATAGGTCCGGCGTCTCATCCAGCACGCCGCCGGCGTCGTCGGTGGCCGCGACCCACAGGCCGTCGTCGCGGCGGCAGGTGGCGATCATGCCGTCCAGACCGGCCCGCGCGATCGCCCGCCCCGCGTCCCAACCCAGGTCGGCCGCCTCGCAGAAGACATAGATCTGGCGCGCCTGAACCCGCGTGCGGCGGCGCGCGCCCGTCACGGGCTGGCCCTCGAAATCCAGCAGTTCGAAGAAGCGCCCCTCGGCGTCCACCCCGCGCGCGGCCCACAAGGGAAGGGCGTGATCGAACAGCCAGGTCGAAACCCGGTTCTTTGCGTCTGAGAGCGTCATCATGACGCTGGCTTAAGGCGCATCCCGCACGGCGCCAAGCGGCGACGGTTGCAATGGGCAACGCGAAGTGACGCCGCCCCGTTTGGCCCTCGCGCCCGATCTTGCTAGGAGGGCGGCCACCCTCGCGGCCCGACCCATCGATCCGCCACCCCCGATCGCCGCCTCGATTCGCCATGGAGAGCGCCACTCATGATCCCCTTCATCGACCTTCAGGCCCAACGCCTGCGTCTCGCCGGCAAGATCGAGGCCGCCGTTCAGGACGCCGTCGTCGGCGGCGCCTGGGTGATGGGGCCACAGGTTCGCCAGTTCGAATCCGATCTCGCCGCCTTTGGTCAGGCCCAACACGCCCTGGGCTGCGCGAACGGCACCGACGCCCTGATCCTGCCGCTGATCGCCTGGGGAATCCGCACCGGCGACGCCGTCTTCTGCCCCAGCTTCACCTTCACCGCGACGGCCGAGGTCGTGCCCTGGCTGGGCGCTTCGCCGGTGTTCGTGGATGTGGACGCGCGCACCTACAACATGGATCCCGTCCGCCTGGAGGCCGCCATCGAGGCGGTCAAGGCGGAGGGGCGCTTAACGCCCAAGGTGGTCATCGCCGTCGATCTGTTCGGCCAGCCGGCGGACTATCCCGCCATCCGGGCCATCTGCGACCGCCACGGCCTGAAGCTGATATCGGATTCGGCGCAAGGCTTCGGCTGCACCCTGGACGGCCATCACCCCCTGAAGTGGGCCGACGTCACCACGACCAGCTTCTTCCCGGCCAAGCCGCTGGGCTGCTACGGCGACGGTGGAGCGGTGCTGACGAACGACGAGGACCTGGCCCAGGAGATGGATTCCCTGCGCGTCCACGGAAAAGTGGTGGCCAAGGATCTTCAGGCCGGCGCGGCCGCCTTCACCCATGATCCGAAATACCTGGCCATGCGCATCGGCATGAACAGCCGGCTGGACACCATCCAGGCCGCCATCCTGATCGAGAAGCTGAAGGTGTTCGGCCAGGAGATCGAATGGCGCAACCGGATCGCCGCGCGGTACAATGAGCAGCTGGCGCCCCATGTCGCGGCCGTGCCCCACGTCACCGACGGCGGCGTGTCCGTCTGGGCCCAGTACACGATCGAGCACGCGGACCGCGACGGCTTGGCCGCCCACCTGAAGGAGCAGGGCGTGCCCACCGCCGTCTACTATCCCGTGCCCATGCACCTGCAGCCAGCCTATGGGCGTTTCCCGCACGGCGCCGGCGGCCTGCCCGTCACCGAGCGGCTGAAGGACGTGGTCCTCAGCCTGCCCATGCACGCCGACCTGGACGAGGCGACCCAGGACAAGGTCATCGCCGCCGTCGCCAGCTACAAGGGATAAGCCTGATGCCGAACACCCCCGTCCTCAAGTTCGGCGTAGCCGGCGTCGGCGTCATGGGCCGCAACCATGCGCGCGTCGCCTCGGAGATGCGCGAGTTTGACCTGACCACAGTCTTCGACCCCGATAGCGTCGTCGCCGACGGCGTCGCCGCCGCCTATGAGGCGACGCCGGTCACCACGGCCCAGGCCTTCGTCGACGCCGGTCTGGACGCCGCCGTCGTGGCCACGCCGAACCGCTTCCACGCCGACATCGGCGTCGCCCTGCTGGAAAGGGGCGTCCACGTCCTGGTCGAAAAGCCCATCGCCGCCACCGTGGCCGACGCCCAGCGGATGATCGACGCCGCCCGCGCCAACGACCGCGTCCTGATGGTCGGCCAGGTCGAACGGTTCAATCCGGCGGTCGAGACGGTCAAGCGCGCCGTCGCCGACGACGAGATCATCTCCATCCAGGTCACCCGCGTCGGCCCCTTCCCGCCCCGCATGGGCGATGTGGGCGTGGTCATCGACCTGGCGGTCCATGACATCGACATCATCCGCCACCTGACCGGATCCGAGATCGTCGAGGTCCAGCCGCAACTGGCCCGCACCCGCGCCGAGCGTGAGGACACGGCCCTTCTGCAATTCCGGCTCGACAACGGGGTGATCGCCCACATCACCACCAACTGGGTCACCCCCTACAAGACCCGCACCCTGCAGGTCGCCACCAAGACCAAATTCATCGTCGCCGACCTGATCACCCGCCAGGTGACCGAATATTTCGGCCAGCAGCCCGACGGCTCCTACTCCACCCGGATGCTGAACAGCTGGCCGGCCGAGCCGCTGAAGAAGGAGCTGGAAGCCTTCGCCCGCGCGATCCACACCGGCGAGACCCCGGCGGTGACGGGGGAAGACGGGCTGCGCAACCTCGAGGTCGCCCTGCGCTGCCTCGGCGAGGCCTAAAGTCGCCGCAATGGCCGGGAAAGGAAGAGACATGCGCTCGCCCCTCGCCCCCATTCTCGTCGCCCTGCTGACCGTGTCGGCCGCCGCGCCCGCGCATGCCGACACCCGCTATTTTTCGTACAACGCCTCGGATCGGATCACCCAGGCCCTGACCAAGGGCATCACGCTTCAGGTCAGACGCGGGCTGTTCGGGGCGATCAGCGTGGAGCGCCTGTTCTCGACCACCGCGCGCGGGTCGGCCGATTTCACGCGCGGGGGGCCGGACGCGGCGCGGCGGGTCCTGCCCGAGGGCTCCAGCGAGACTGACCTCTATGTCGTCGAACAGAGCGGCGACGGACGGGGCCTGGCCCGCGCCCTGTGCCCCGGCGCGGACGAAGTCTGGCTGGTGATGAGCCGAATCCGTGCGCCCCGGCCCCTGACGATGCAGGCGGTTGGCCGCTGGAGCGACGGCGCATACCGTCATTGCGTGACCCTGAGCTACGAGTGGCGCGGCGAATGGCAGACTGCGCCGGTGTCGCCGTTCGACGACACAGAGTCCTAGGTCCAGCCCCGCCGTCTCACCCTTTCAACTGTCACGCTTGGTCGTTTATCCTCACGGCTTGAGAGGTTTTTGGAGAGACGGCGATGCGTTGGGCCCTGCCCTTGGCGGTTCTGATCGGCGTAGTCGCCGCCCTGCTGACCTGGACCCGGCCGGGCGCGCCTATCCCGCCAGACGCCGACGCGCCGGTCGCCGTCTATCTGCTGGACAACGGCTTCCACACAGATCTGGCCCTACCCCGGGCCTCTTTGAAACGACGCGGCGGACCTTTGGGACAGGCCGTCGCCGCCTTGGCGCCCGGTGACTGGATCCTGATCGGTTGGGGCGACGCGACCTTCTATGTCGATCAAAGCCCCATCTCGGACCGCCTGCCCGACGGCGCTCGCGCCTTCTTCCGACCGGGCAATCCTTCCGTCCTGATGCTGGACCCGGAGGTCCAGGATCCGCGCGACCGCTACGCCGCAGACCGCCGCGCAGCCCTCAGCCTGACGCCCGTCGCCTTCGACCGGATGGCGGGACGGATCGAGGATTCGCTGGACCTGTCGAGCGGCGCCCCGCGTGTCGCCGTCGCCCGTCCCCGCGACGACGCCCGCTTCTTCGCCGGACGAGAAACCTTCTCGATCCTGCACCTTTGCAACCATTGGACCGCCGGGGTGCTGAACGCCGGCGGGGTGACGATCCGCCCCGCGCGGTCGGTGTTTTCGAGCGAGGTGATGCGGTCTGTCCGAGCAGCGGAACTGGACAGGGCGGCTCCACACGCCTAGACCGCCCGACTTTCGCTTATCCGGCCGGGTCCGAGCCCCGGCGGGCGAACAAGAAGGAGCGGCCGATGGCCCAGAAACAACATACCCGCAATTCAGGCGGCGCCGGTCGCGCTGGAACGGGACCCAGCCAGCGCCAACTGCGCGCCGGCGAACTGATCCGTCACGCCCTGGTCGACATCCTGCGTGAAGAAGACATCCACGATGAGGCCCTGGCCGACGTCTCCGTCACCGTGACCGAGGTGCGCCTTTCGCCGGACCTGAAACACGCCACTTGTTTCGTCGAACCCCTGGGCGCCGGCGTCGAGGCCGCCGCGACCACGGGCCACGAGAGCGAGATCATCAAGGCGCTGAACGTCCACGCCAAATTCCTGCGCGGCCAGTTGGGCCGCCGGCTGGACATGAAATTCACCCCCGACCTGCGCTTCCGCCACGACGAAAGCTTCGACGCCGCCAGCCATATCGACCGGCTGTTCGACGACCCCCGCGTCCGCGCCGACCTGGAACGCCGCGACGACGAGAGCGAGAGCGACGCCTAATGACCCGGCCTCAAGCAGCGCAAAGCGCGGTAGGCTCAGCGTCGTGGCCTCAAGTAGCGCGAAGCGCGATAGGCCAAGCATAATGGCCCGCAAGAAGAAGGGCGACATCGTCGACGGCTGGGTCTGCCTGGACAAGCCGTTCGAGATGGGATCGACCGAGGCGGTCAGCCGCATCCGCCGCCTGTTCAACGCCCAGAAGGCCGGTCACGCCGGGACACTGGACCCGCTGGCCAGCGGCATCCTGCCCATCGCCCTGGGCGAGGCGACCAAGACCGTCCCCATGATGATGGAGGCGCAGAAGGTCTATCGCTTCACCCTCAACTGGGGCGTCTCGACCGACAGCGTGGACCGCGAGGGCGAGATCATCGGCCGCTCGGACGTGCGCCCCTCGGTCGATCAGGTGAAGGCCGCCCTGCCCGCCTTCGTCGGCGAGATCGACCAGACCCCGCCCCGTTTCTCGGCCATCAAGGTGGACGGCGCCCGCGCCTATGACCTGGCGCGCGACGGGGTCGAGTTCGAGCTTCAGGCCCGCCGCGTCACCATCCATTCGGCCGAGGTCACGGCCGCGCCAGACGCGGATCATGTCGAACTGACCATCCGCACCGGCAAGGGCGTCTATGTCCGGTCGCTGGCGCGCGATCTGGCGGCCGTCCTGGGCGCCGAGGGGCATGTTTCGGCCCTGCGGCGCGAGCGGGTGGGACCGTTTCATACCGAAAACGCCGTGACGCTGGATTTTCTCGAGGATTTGGTGCATAGGGGCGCCGCCTCGGAAGGCTTGCTTCCCGTTGCGACCGCCCTGGACGACATCCCGGAGCTGGCCGTGACGGATCAGGACGCCTTCTCGCTTCGGCAGGGACGCCCGATCGTTCTGCTCCCCCGTCAGGTGGAAACCCTCAAGGATCGCCTTTCCGGCGGTTCGCGAACGGTTTCAGCCTTTCAGGGCCAGACCCTCGTCGCACTCTGTCAGTTGCGGGCCGGCCGGTTAGAACCCGACCGCGTTTTCAACCTCTAGGCCCGCGCCATCCGGCAAGGGCCGAGATCCCAAGGCCTCAAGTAGCGCGAAGCGCGATAGGCCAAGAAAGGACTCTTACGATGTCGGTTACTGCTGAACGCAAGCACGAGATCATCGCCGATAACGCCCGCACCGCTGGCGACACCGGCTCGGCCGAGGTTCAGGTCGCGATCCTGTCGGAACGCATCTCCAACCTGACCGAACACTTCAAGACCCACAAGAAGGACAACCACTCGCGTCGTGGCCTTCTGAAGATGGTGTCGCAACGTCGCCGCCTGCTCGACCACCTGAACAAGGTCGACGCCGGTCGCTACCAGGCGCTCATCTCCAAGCTGGGCCTGCGCCGCTAAGGCGTCGGATCAGTGTAAGACTGTATTTCGAGGCGCGGGCGGTCACGTCCGCGCCTCGTTGTGCGATTAGAACCGACCTGCGCGCCGCAGGAGTTGACGGCGCAGACGCGAGGGCCATGCCGGTCCTCAACGGGTCTTCCGCGATGGCGCGGCGACCCTGGATCGAAGGACTGAACGCCCGACGCATCCGCCCCCAATGATGGGACCCCGCACGGAATACGCCGTCCGGGATACGAAAGACGAAATATGTTCGATATCAAACGCAAGACGATCGACTGGGCCGGCCGCCCGCTGACCCTGGAAACGGGCCGCATCGCCCGCCAGGCCGACGGCGCCGTGCTGGCGACCTACGGCGAGACCGTGGTTCTGGCCACCGTCGTCTACGGCCGCTCGCCCAAGCCGGGCCTGGATTTCTTCCCCCTGACCGTCAACTACCAGGAAAAGACCTTCGCCGCCGGCAAGATCCCCGGTGGTTACTTCAAGCGTGAAGGCCGTCCGACCGAGAAGGAAACCCTGGTTTCCCGCCTGATCGACCGTCCGATCCGCCCGCTGTTCGTCAAGGGCTTCAAGAACGAGACCCAGGTCGTCGTGACCGTGCTGCAGCACGACATGGAAAACGATCCGGACATCGTCGGCCTGGTCGCCGCCTCGGCCGCCCTGACCATTTCGGGCGTGCCCTTCATGGGCCCCATCGGCGCCGCACGCGTCGGCCTGATCGACGGCGAGCTGGTTCTGAACCCGCACATCGACCTGATCGCGACCTCGGACCTCGACCTGGTGGTCGCCGGCACCCAGGACGCCCTGATGATGGTCGAATCCGAAGCCAAGGAGCTGTCGGAAGAGAAGATGCTCGAAGCCCTGATGTTCGCGCACGCGGGCATGCAGCCGGTGATCGAGGCCATCATCGAACGGGCCGAACACGCCGCCAAGGAGCCCTTCGACTTCCAGGGTGAAGACCATTCGGACGTGGTCGCCTCGATCAAATCGCTGGTCGGCGAAGACATCAAGGCCGCCTACACCCACCCCGGCAAGTACGACCGTCGCTCGGGCGTCGACGCGGCCAAGAAGACCGCCGCCGCCAAGCTGGTGAAGACCGACGAAAACCCCGACGGCGTCGACAGCTC
>JBKBXN010000043.1:0-18279 GCA_046314055.1 Brevundimonas sp. | reverse complement strand
CACCTTAGATCCGCAGACCCTGGCGCGCGTCACGGCGGAGACCCTGCTGTTAAAACAAGGGCGGTTCGACGGAACGGCGGTGATGCTGGAGGCTGTGGGACGTGACCCTTTGTGGCTGGCCTTCCTGTCGCGGTGCGTGAACGTCAGCGCCGCCATGGAGATACGTCTCGACGCAGTGCGGACGGCGGTGGTCGAGGCGTCCGGCGCATTTGAATCTCCTGTCGTAGACCTGGTCGCCGCCCTTGGGATCAACGGCTTCGCATCCGAATATGCTGCACCGGTACAGGCAACTGATGGCGCGGTCGCCATGCTGTTCCGGCCGCCTACCCTGTCAGAGGCGGCGGCCTTGGGAGAGGGCGAACTCAAGGCGCAACTGATCCGCCGCGCCATCGACGAGCCGGCGCGGGAGCGCGCCCTGGCCCAGTCGGTGCGGGCTTTGACGCCCGATGGCGGCGACGCCGTGTCCGGCGCGGTCAAGGATCAGTACGAGGCGAACCCCTATCCGCGCTGGTCTGCGCCTCCCGCGCCTACGCCGCGAAGACTCTCAGATGCGATCACGGCCCTGCCGGCGCTTGACGGCAAGGCCTTCGGCGGTCGTGCGGAGGCTGTCCTGGTCGCGGGGTGTGGCACCGGGTTCGAGCCTATCGACATGGCGCGGATGGACCCTTCGCTGGCGATCACCGCCATGGACCTGAGCCGCGCCAGCCTGGCCCACGGCATGCGGGTGGCCGAAGATCTGGGGCTGAGCGGGGTGCGGTTCGTCCAGGGCGACATACTGGCCTTGGACCAGGTTCAGGCGCGGTTCGACGTGGTCACCAGCACCGGGGTGATCCACCATATGGCGCGCCCCGAGGACGGGCTGGCGCGGCTGGCGGGCGTCTTGCGGCCCGGTGGCGTGGTGCGGCTGGGGCTCTACAGCGAGCGGGCGCGGGCGGTGGTGCGGGCGGCGCATGACCTGATCCGGGAGCGGGGCTGGACGCCGGTCGAGGCGGACATTCGGGCGTTTCGCGCCCATGTTCTTACCCTGTCGGACGAGGAGCCCTTGGCCGCACTGAAGGAGAGCGCCGACTTCTACAGCCTCAGCGGCTGTCGCGACCTGGTCTTCCATGTTCAGGAGCATCGCTACACGCCGCCCCAGCTCGGCGAGTTGATTGAGGGAGCCGGGCTTCGACTGGTCGGGTTCGAGGCGTCGCCTGAGGCGAGGGCGGCGTTTGCGGCGGCGTTCGGGCCGGCCGATCCGCTGGATCTCGGCCTGTGGGACCGGTTGGAAGCCCAGCGACCGACCCTGTTCGCCGGCATGTACCACTTTTGGGCGCAGAAGCCGGCTTAGAGGAGGACGTCAGCCTTCCTTTTTGAAGGGCGACAGTTCTTCGGTCATCTCAAGCCTTTGAGCCTCGACAGCCGGGCCTTCGCGTCGAAGATAGTCGGCCACAGGCCCGCGCAGCGCAGGGTCGGCGATGAAATGGGCGGAATAGACAGGCGACGGCAGATAGCCCCGGGCGATCTTGTGCTCGCCCTGAGCGCCCGCCTCGACGCGGGACAGACCGCGCGCGATCGCGAACTCGATGGCCTGATAATAGCAGAGCTCGAAATGCAGGAAGGGCACCTCTTCCAGCGTGCCCCACTGCCGGCCGTACAGGGCGTCGCGGCCAATGAAGTTCAGGGCGCCGGCGATGGGCGTCTCGTCGCGGAAGGCCATGACCAGGGCGATGCGGTCCGCCATCGTCGCGCCGACACGGGTGAAGAAGTTCCGCGTCAGATAAGGGCGGCCCCATTTGCGGTCGCCCGTGTCCATGTAGAAGGCGAAGAAGGCGTCCCAGTCAGCCTCGGTGATGTCGGCGCCGGTCAGGACTCGGATGTCCAGATCTGCTTGGGCGTCGCGGCGTTCGCGGCGGATCGTCTTGCGCCGGTTGGCCGACAAGGCGGCCAGGAAGTCGTCGAAGGTCCGATAGTCAGCGTTGCGCCAGATGAACTGGATGTCCTGGCGGGGCAGCAGGCCGGCCTGCGCCATGTCCGTCCATTCGCTCTCGGTCGGAAAATTGACGTGCAGGGATGAGACGCCTAACCGCTCGACTAGGGTCAGGGCGCCCTGAAGCAGGGCCTGGCGCACGGCGGCGGCGTCCGTATCGGGATGGCTGATGAAACGCAGCCCGGTCGCCGGAGTGAAGGGCACAGCGCCCAGCAGCTTGGGATAATAACGTCCGCCGGCGCGCTCATAGGCGTCGGCCCAGCTGTGGTCGAAGACGTATTCGCCCTGGCTGTGGCCCTTCAGATAGAGGGGCATGACGCCCAGGACGGCGTTGTCCTCGTCACGCAGGGCCAGATGGCGCGGCGCCCAGCCTTCCTGCGGGGCGGCGCTGCCGGACGCCTCGCAGGCGTGCAGGAAGTCGTAGGAGACGAAGGGATCGCCGGTGGGACGCGCGCAGGCGTCCCAAGCCTCGCGGCCGATGTCGGCGATCCCGTCGTGGACCGTGAGGGTGAAGGTCAACGGATCTCCACGATGGCGTCGATTTCAACGGCGAAGCCGAGGGGCAGTTTGTAGACGCCGACAGCCGAGCGGGCGTGACGGCCGGCGTCGCCGAACACCTCGACCATCAGGTCCGAGCAGCCGTTGATGACGGCGGGAATGGCTTCAAAGTCCGGGCCGGCCTGAACGAAGCCGCCCAGCTTCACGATCCGCACCACCCGCTCCAGGTCGCCGTCGCAGGCGGCCTTGATTTGGGCCAGCAGGTTGACGCCGCACAGGCGGGCGGCGGCGTTGGCCTGTTCCGGCGTCACGTCCACGCCGACCGTGCCCTTGATCCCGCCCGAGGCGTCGTTCGACAGTTGGCCCGAAATATGGACCACCGCGCCCGCTTGAACGAACGGCACATAGTTGGCGACCGCCTTGGCGGGTTCCGGCAGGGTGATGCCGAGTTCGGCGATACGGGCTTCGATGGTCATGGGGGCTCCTTGATCTGGTCGGCGGTTTAGCGCGGCGCAAGGGCGGCGTCACCCATTCGGCGTCTTAAGCCTTCGCCAATCGCCCCGTGCGATCATGATCGCCATGGACCTGCACCTGACCCCCGATGTCGCCGCCTTCCAGGCCGTGCTGGCGCGCCTTTCCTCCGAGGACTGGGCCCGTGTCGACGCCGCTGGTCAGACAGCTGCAGCCAAGGCCGCAGACGCCGCGCCGCACTGGGATTTCGAAATGCCGGCCAAGGCGGTGGACGCCGTTCTGGGCGCGGGCGTTTCGGACGAGGTCCGGCGCGGGCTGATCGCTTCTTGGGCCTTGCAGTTGCCGGATCGGATCGCGGCGATGGGCCTGCCGGCCGAAGTCCTGGCCCTCTATCCCTATTGGTTCGAACAACTCGCCGCCTTCCTGACCAAGGCCGAGGGCGACTATGACTTCGATCACTGGTCCAAGGATGTTCGCTTCACCCTGGCGCTCAGCGTCCCGGCGGCCAAGAGCCAGGTGATCGATCTCAGTTCCCCGGTCGGGCCGGGGCAGATCATCAAACATGTGCGCGACGGCTGGGGCTTCGGTCCCCTGTTCCGTTATCTGGCGGCCGGCGCCAAACGGGAGCCTTGGCTGGAGGTCCATACCGAGAGCCGCTGGCTGCGCGGTTTCAATGAGGACGGCTGGAACGAGGCCTGGGCCACGGCCGCGGAAATCTGTCGGACCCGGCCGGAACTGGCGGGAATGATCGGCTCCAGCTGGTTCTATGATCCGCCCTTGACCGAGATCAGCCCGCGCCTGGCGCACCTGCGGCTGAACCCGCTGAAGGGCGGCGCTTTCATGGTTCATCAGGGACCGGGCGAGATCCACACGGAGCGGGCGGGAACGGCCTCGGCGTCGCGAAAAGCGTTGATCGACAGCGGCGACTACACCGCGCGGTCGTGGCTGATGGTTTGGCCGAGGAAGGAACTGATCGCCTGGGCGGATCGGCGGAAGGCGGCCGGCGCCGCCTCTCGCTAACCGCCATCCTAAGGCACAAGGTCTAGGACGACGGTGGGGAGGGTGCGCCCGCGGCCAACCGCCACGCCGCTGCAACCGGCTGGATGTCCAGATCGGCGGCCTTGGCCAGGCGGATCAAGCGGTCGAGGTCCTCGGGCTTGCAGCCGTAGGGGGTCGGGGCGTCGCTGACGTCGTGGCCGTAGGCGATCAGCCAACCCTTTGAGGCTGCGGTGGTGGCGACCAAGGCTTCCAGATCATAGCCGGGCAGGCGCCGGCTCTCCAGCCCGATGGCCTGCAACAGGTTGCGATCTGCGCGGCCGGCGTTGATCCCGTCGCGCACGCCGCGCCCGCACAGGAAGCGCCGGTCGATCACCGGCTTGGCCCCCAGGGCGCAGTCGCCGAACGGATAGGCGAAGCTGAGCATCTGATAGTCGTCCAGACGCTCGGCCACCCAGGCGGCGTTGCGGGCCAGGCTGGCGTCCAGTTCGGCCGGCGACAGGCTCAGGGTCGAGACGTGTTCGTAGGTGTGGCAGCCGACCTCGTGACCGGCCTCATGCAGGGCTTGCAGATGTTCGGTTTCGAACTGCGGCAGATCCAGATTGCGCCCGCCCGCCAGGCCGCCGCAGACATAATAGGTGGCCTTGATTCCGTGTTGCGTCAGCACCGGCCCAGCCTCCAGCCAGGCGGAGGCGGGAATGTCGTCGAATGACAGGCTCAGCACGCCTCGCGCGGGCTGGATCGTCGCGGGACGAACATCCAGATAGCGGCCGGCGCGGCGGCGCATCTTGTCGATGAAGGCGTTCATCCCGTCATCATGACTGATCGGGCTTAAGGCCGGGTTTCAGACGAGGACCGGCCGGGCGGCCAGCCCGCGCACGCCGAACACGCGGCGATAGCGTTCGATCTCGGCCGGGTCGCCGACCGCCTTTGCCGGATTGTCCGACAGTTTGACGGCCGGACGGCCGCCGGCCTCGACCACCTTGCAGACCAGGGAGATGGGCTCCAGTTCCGGGGCGGGCGCAGGCGAACAGTCGCGGAAGTCGTTGGTCAGATTCGTGCCCCAGCCGAAACTCAGACGCGCTCGGCCATGGAAGTGGGCGTGGGCGGCCTCGATGCCGTCGATGTCCATGCCGTCCGAGAAGATCAGCAGCTTCTCTTTTGGATCGCGGCCCTGTTCGCGCCACCAGTCGATCAACCGTTCGCCCGCCGCAATGGGCGGCGCCGAGTCGGGGCGGAAGCCGGTCCAGTCGGCGACCCAGTCCGGCGCCTTATCCAGAAACGCCTCGGTGCCGAAGGCGTCGGGCAGGACGACCAGCAGATTGCCGCCGTAGTGTCGCCGCCACTCGTCCAGGACCGCATAGGGCGTCTGGGCCAGGGCCGCGTCGTCGGGCGCCAGGGCGGCCATGACCATCGGCAGTTCGTGGCCGTTGGTGCCGATGGCCTCCAGATCGTTCTCCATGGCGTGGAGCACATTGGAGGTGCCGATGAAGGACCGGCCCAGGCCTTCCTTCAGGGCCTGGATGCACCAGCGCTGCCACAGGAAGCCGTGGCGACGACGGGTGCCGAAGTCGGACAGGGCCAGGTCGGGCAGGGCGCGCAGACGCTCGACCTTGGACCACAGCCGTGTCTTGGCCCGGGCATAGAGGATATCGATCTCGAACCGCCCAAGGCGACGTAGTCCGACCCGGCATCGCAGCTCGTTCAGGATAGCCAAGGCCGGGATTTCCCACAGGGTCGCCTCGGCCCAGGCGCCGGAGAAGGTCAGAACATACTGGCCGTCCTGGACCGACAGGTCGTAGTCGGGCAGGCGGTAGTCGGTCAGCCAGGCGATGAAGTCGGGCGAGAAGATCTGTTTGACGCCATAGAAGCTGTTGCCCGCCAGCCAGACCAGCTCCTTGTTGGTAAAGCGCAGTGTGCGGGCGTGATCCAGCTGGTCGCGCAGGGCGGCGGTGTCGATCTCATCGGCCAGGCGGACGGACTTGGTGCGGTTGATGACCTGGAACACCACCGGCGTGTCGCGATGCTCTCGCCAGATCATCTGCAGCATCAGCAGCTTGTAGAAGTCGGTGTCCAGCAGGCTGCGGACGATCGGGTCCAGGCGGAAGCCATGGTCGTAGGCGCGTTTGGCGAGGTCCATGCCGCTTCCTAGGGCTTCAGTGCGCGTCCCGCCACCACGGCGTCCTTGCCGAACTTTTCACGCAGCTTGTCGATGGCGCGTTCGGTCTTCAGGGTCCGGGTCTCGGTGGTCTGGAACAGGCCGGCGGGGGCGTCTTCGGCGTCCTGGATATCGGCCATGCCGATGCCGATCAGTCGATAGGGCGGACCCAGTTCAGGTTTCAACAGGTCGCGGCCCGCGGCGAACAGGGCGCGTGCAGTCTGGACCGGGTCAGGCAGGCTGATGCGGCGGGTCACAATCTTGAAGTCTGTGCGGCGCAGTTTCAGCACCAGGACGCGGCTGGCGACGCCGTCGCGGCGGGCCTTGGACGCCAGCTTCTCGCACAGGGGCCACAGCTCGGCCTCGAGCGCCTCGGCCGTGCTGAGGTCCTCGTTGAAGGTGGTCTCGGCGCTCATGCCCTTGCGGTCGCGGTCCGGGTTTACGGCGCGGGCGTCGCGGGCGTGGGACAGGTCGTGGAGGCGCAGGCCGGATTCGCCGTAGCGTTTAACCAGGTCCCGGACGTCGGCGCGGGCCAGATCGCCGATGGTGGCGTAGCCGTCGCTGCGCAGGGCCTTGCCGAACACCGGCCCGACGCCGGGCAGGGTGGTTATGGGACGGGGCGCCAGCAGGGCTTGCGCGTTGGCGGCGCCCACGACCGAAAAGCCGCGCGGCTTGTCCATTTCGGACGCCATCTTGGCCAGGAAGCGGTTGGGGGCCAGTCCGATGGAGACGGTCAAGCCGGTCTCTTCTTCGATCTGCTTCTGGAAGCGGATCAGCTGAAAAGCCGGCGGGCCTCCGTTCAGTCGCTCCGTGCCCGACAGATCGACCCAGGCCTCGTCCAGCGACAGCGGTTGGATCAGGGGCGTCAGCCGGGCGAGGGCGCCGAGGATGCGTTCCGATTCGAAGACGTATTTGGCGAAGTCCGGCTTGATCACCACCGCCTCGGGACAGGCCTTCAGCGCCTTGAACATCGGCATGGCGCTGCCGACTCCGTACTGGCGCGCGACATAGCAGGCGGTGGACACCACGCCCCGCTTTCCGCCGCCGACGATGACGGGTTTGTCGCGTAGCTCCGGCCGGTCACGCTTTTCCACCGACGCGTAGAAGGCGTCGCAGTCCATGTGGGCGATCGAAAGTTGATCCAGTTCCGCGTCGGCGACGATGCGGCGCGACCCGCACGACGGACAGCGGCGTCCAGGCGGCCCGGTAGGATCGTCGCCAGTCCACAAGCAGTCGCGGCAGACGGCCTTTATGGCCACGCTTAAGGTCTCCGTAACCTTGGCTTCACGCCAACTTAAGACTGGGGGAGTCAGTATCGCACACAACGAGGCGTCGCCAATTCGCAGGCGACGCAGGTCAGGTGACGATGTCCAAAAAAGTCCTCATCGTCGAGGATAACGAGCTGAACATGAAGCTTTTTCATGATCTGCTCGATTCTCAGGGCTATGAAACCCTGCAAACCCGCGAGGGCCTGCAGGCGTTGGCCCTGGCGCGCGCCCATCATCCGGACCTGATCCTGATGGATATCCAGCTGCCAGAAATTTCGGGTCTCGAAGTCACCAAATGGCTGAAGGACGATGACGAGCTGAACCATATTCCCGTCATCGCCGTGACCGCCTTCGCCATGAAGGGCGATGAGGAGCGTATCCGCCAGGGCGGGTGCGAGGCCTATATCTCCAAGCCGATCTCGGTCATGCACTTCCTCGACACCATACGGCAGCATCTGGGATGAGTGCGCGGATCCTGGTTGTCGACGATGTGGACGTGAATGTTCGTCTGCTCGAAGCCAAGCTGACCATCGAATATTACGACGTCCTGACCTGCAACAGCGGGGCGGCGGCGCTTGAGCTGGCGGCTGAACATCAGCCAGACCTGATTCTGCTCGATGTCATGATGCCAGGCATGGACGGGTTCGAAACCTGCCGCCTGCTGAAGGCGCGGGCGGAGACGCGGCATATACCGGTGGTGCTTGTGACGGCGCTCGACGGCCGCGACGACCGGATTCGCGGACTGGAGGCCGGGGCCGACGACTTTCTGACCAAGCCCATCGACGATGTCGTCCTGTTCGCGCGCGTCAAGTCGCTGACGCGGCTGAAACAAGTGATGGACGAGTTGCGCGAGCGCGAGGAAAGCAGCCGGCGCATGGGCGTGGAAGGCGAGGGGGCCGCACGTCTACGCAGCGAAGGCGGCCGGGTCCTCATAGTCGACGACAACGCCGCCCAGGCGGAGAAGATCGCAGCAGAGCTGGGGCGCGAGCATCGCGTCGCCATCGAGACCGATCCCGAAGCCGCGATGGCCGCCGCCAAGGGGCCGCTGGATCTGATCATCGTCAATGTGGCGGCCGAGAGTTTTGACGGTCTGCGGGTCGTGGCCCTGGCCAAGTCGGGCGATGCGCGTCGTGCGCCGATCCTGGCCATCGTCGAGCCGACGGAACGACCGCGCATGGTCAAGGCGCTGGAGCTGGGCGCCACCGACATCCTGCCACGTCCCGTCGATCCCGAGGAACTGTCGGCGCGGGTGCGCACCCAGATCCGTCGCAAGCGCTACACCGATTTCCTGCGCCAGAAGCTGGATAGCAGTCTGGAGATGGCCGTCACCGACGCCCTGACCGGTCTACACAATCGACGCTATATGACCGGACAGTTGCAGGCTCTTGTGGGGCGTGCCGCGCACGGGGGCGCTCCCGTGGCCCTGCTGGTGCTCGACATCGATCACTTCAAGTCGGTCAACGACGGGTTCGGCCACGACGCCGGGGACGAGGTGCTGGCTGAGTTCGCCGTGCGTCTTGCCACCAATGTGCGCGCTGTCGATCTGCCGTGCCGGATGGGCGGCGAAGAGTTCGTTGTGGTCATGCCGGGCGCCAGCGTGGACGATGCGCAGATGGTGGCGGAGCGAATCCGTCGTGACATCGCCGCCGCCCCCTTCCGGGTCATGGGCGGCAAGGAACAGCTGACCATCACCATTTCCATCGGCGTTGCGGCGACGACGGGTGAGGGCGATACGCCGGAAGCCCTGCTCAAGCGTGCCGACGAGGGCGTGTACGAAGCCAAGGCCGGCGGCCGGAACAAGGTCGTCACCAAGGCCGCGTGATCCGCGGACTTAAACGCCAGACAGGTCTCATGGCAGACAGGTCTCAGAGAGCAGGCAAGCAAAAACGCCCGGCTGCGACCAGCCGGGCGTTTTAAATGTCTCAGCTGATCAAGTGTTTACTTGATCTTGCCTTCCTTGAAATCGACGTGCTTGCGCACGACCGGGTCGTACTTCTTGACGACCATTTTCTCGGTCATGGTGCGGGCGTTCTTCTTGGTGACATAGAAGAAGCCGGTGTCGGCCGTGGAATTCAGGCGGATCTTGATGGAAGCCGGTTTGGCCATCGGAATTACCTCTGCGACGGCGAAAGCCGCTTAAAATAAGAGGCGCGGAACATACTCAGGATCGCCCCAAAGTCAACGGGCGTGATGTCACCTTGATGCAGTCGGACGCACATATAGTGTGACCGTATGAAAATCGCATCCTTGCTGGCCGCAGCGGCCCTGATTTCCCTGTCGTCTGTAGGCGTCGCAGATGCGGCCCCCGCTCCGGCCCAGAACGATTTCCTGGCGCGGCTGAACGCCCTGTGTGGCCAGCGATTCGAGGGCCGGGTCGTCACGACCGACGCCGCCGACGCCAAGTTCGCCAGCGAGCGGCTGATCATGCATGTCCGCGACTGTTCTGCGGACGAGGTGCGTATTCCCTTCGCCGTGGGCGAGGACCGGTCGCGGACCTGGGTGGTGACGAAGACGGAGGCGGGTCTGCGATTGAAGCATGACCACCGGCACGAGGACGGCACGACCGACGTGCTGCACTGGTATGGCGGCGATACGGCGAACCCCGGCACGGCCGAACGGCAGGAATTCCCGGTCGACGCCGAATCGATCGCCTTGTTCAACGCCAACGATGCGGCGGTCTCGACCACCAATGTCTGGGCGATGGAGGTCCATCCCGACCGGATGTTCGCCTATGAACTGCGCCGGCCGAACCGGCATTTCCGCGTCGAGTTCGACCTGACGAAGCCGGTCGCCGAATAGGTCAGACGGCGCGCCAGGACTGAAGCGGGCGCACGGTGGCGCAGGCGGGGCCGCCGTCGCGGGCGCGACCGGGCAGGATGACTTCCAGCACGCGTCCTACACGCGCCAGGGCCAGAAGGTCGGCGGGAATGTCGTGGACGTCGATCTTGGCGCGACGGCTCCATTCGCCGTGCTGTCCGGCCGATGTGCCGATGGCGATATAGATGAAGCGTCGCGACGGCCCTTCGCGTCGCACGAAGGGGCCGGTCAGCCGCCCGTCATCGGACAGGGTGACGGGGACGTCGAAGCTGATCGGACCATCCTCGGCGATGCGGGGCTCGACCGGGGTGTTGGCCTTGTCCTGCAGGCTGTAGGCGGCGCCTGGGACCGGGTCGGCTGTTATCAGGCGCAGGGTGATGGCGCTGGGCATGGTCAGTCCCTGTGATCGACGACGTGGCGACCGCGCACCATGCGGACGAAGGGTAGGGGACGGTCGGGGCGCTCCAGTCGTTCCGCGAGTTCGCCCAGGACGAAGCGGGTAATGGCGGGCAGGTCCAGGGTGCGGACGTCCTCCAGCGGAAGCCAGGCGATCTCGTCGAGTTCGCCCGAGCCGGCGGTCGGCTCCGGCGTCAGCAGGGCCTCGGCCGGCGCCATGAAGAAGCGGGCGTCGAACCGCCGCGTGCGGCCTGGCGGGGTGATGGCGCGGGCGATGTAGGTCAAGACCGACAGGTCCGGCAGGGCGCCCGCCTGGCGATACTCGCGCCACGGTCCGGCGACGGAGGCGGTCGGCGCGCGACGGCCCAGGATCAGTCCGGTCTCCTCGAAGGTCTCGCGCACCGCCGTCAGGGCCAGGGCGCGGGCGCGGCCGGCGGGGACCTCGCCCTCCAGCCGTCGGGCCGTGTCTGGCGACAGGTCGGCGGCGCTGCCGGCGGTGAAGTCGCTGCGGTCGATCCGCCCGCCGGGGAACACCCATTTCGACGCCATGAAGACATGACCCGGCGCGCGTCGCCCCATCAGCACCTCGGGCCGCGACCCACCCCGCGTCAGGATAAGGGTCGCGGCGTCCTTGGGCCGCTGAACGCCGCCGACGCGCGGGGCGTCGGCGAGGTCTTGGGCGGCGTCGAAGGGGGTGGGGGACATGCCCGATTCAATGAACCGAGACGGAAGGTGGAGCAAGTCGCTCCCGCTCCCCAGAGTCAGTCCTTTCGACGCCAGTAGGAGACGAAAAGGGCGGCGGAAGACGGGCCATTGGTGGAGCTGAAGTGGTGGACGACGGCGTCCAGCGGAAGGATCGGCTGTGAACTGCCCAGCCCCTGAACGCCCTCCATCAATTTAGTCATGTCGTCGCTGGACACATTGGCCCGCGCCTTGCCGGCGACTTCGCAGAGCGTCGCGGCGCAGGTCACGCTGAGAGCCTCGATGCTGCTCTCGAAGCCGGGAAGGGCATGATAGCGCTGCGACAAGATTTCTTCCGTGGTGGAGGACCAAGCCTGGTCGGTCGAGGGTGCGGCGGCCTCGGCATGAAGCGTGGCGATATCGGGCGACGGCGGCATTCCCGCCAGGATTTTCGCGACGGGGTCGTTGCCGTTCGATGTCTGGGGCGAAGCGACCGGAGGCGTGGCGGTCTGATAGGCCAGGAGGCCGGCGGCGAGCAGGGCGGCGGTAATCACGATCAGTCTCCAACGTCTGGTGAAGAACGCGCGGCCCAAGGGCGGCGCGTCAGGACGAGGAGGGTTTGGGGGCTGAACCGGCGTGGCGGCCAGATCGATAAAATCGTCACGATTTTCTTGGGCGACCAGCAACCGGGCGATCTCCCGGCTGCTGCCCAGACCGGTCTTTCGGCGGGCGGAGCGAAACCGCTCGTTCACGGCCGCGACCGAAAGCCCCTTCATCGTCGCAATGGACTTGGCGGTGTGGCCACGACCCAGCAGGATCAGAAGTTCGCGCTCCGCCGCATTCAGGCGGTCGAGGGCTTGCAAGATGTCCGCTGGGACCATGGCGCCTACTTCCGCTTGCCCTTGCGCACGCCCTTCAGCCCGCCGGAGGGCCTGCCGCCCTTCGGAGGCTTGGGACCGCCCGGCCGGGTCTTGCCGCGCATCGGCGGGCCGTCGCCGCCGCGTCCACGGACGCCATAGCGCGGGGCCGGGGCGTTGGGATCGCGGGCCTGGGGCTCGCTGAGCATTTCGAACACCAGGCCGCCGGTGACGGGGGTGGCCTCCATCAGCTTGACCTCGACCTTGCGGCCCAGGGTGAACCGTTTGCCGGTGCGTTCGCCGATCAGGGCGTGGGCGCGGTCGTCGTGGGCGAAATATTCGCTGCCCAAGGTCGAGACCGGGACCAGGCCGTCCGCGCCCGTCTCGTCCAGCCTGATGAACAGGCCGAAACGGGTCACGCCGGTGATGCGTCCGGTGAAGGTCGCGCCGACCCGGTCCTCCAGGAAGGCGGCGATATAGCGGTCCATGGCGTCGCGCTCGGCGGCCATGGATCGGCGCTCGGTCATGGTCACGCCCTCGGCGATGGCCGGCAGTTCGGCGATCTCACGATCCGTCAGCCCGTCCTTGCCCAAGCCCAGAGCCCGTATCAGGCCGCGGTGGACGATGAGGTCGGAATAGCGCCGGATCGGCGAGGTGAAGTGGGCGTAGCGATCCAGGTTCAGGCCGAAGTGGCCGATGTTCTCAGGGCTGTAGATCGCTTGCATTTGGCTGCGCAGCACCACCTCGTTGACCACATCGGCGTGTTCGGTGTCGCGAGTCTCGTCCAGCAGCTTGTTGAACCGTTTGGTCGTGCCCGGCTCGCCCTTGTTCCACGGCTTGCCGATGGTGGAGAGGAAGTCGGCCAGGTTGAAGATCTTCTCCTGGCTGGGCGTGTCGTGGACGCGATAGATCAGCGGCGTCTTCTTCTGCTCCAGGGTCTCGGCGGCGCAGACGTTGGCCTGGATCATCATCTCCTCGATCAACCGATGCGCCTCAAGCGAGGCGCGCTTCTCGATCGAGGCGATGCCGCCGTCGGGCGCCATGCGGATGCGGCGTTCGGCGGATTCGATCTGCAGCGGGCTGCGCTTCAGCCGGCCCTTCAGCATGGCGTGATAGGCGTTCCAAAGCGGATAGAGGATGGCCTCCATGATCGGGCCGGTGGCGTCGTCGATCTGGCCGTCGATGGCGGCCTGGGCCTGTTCGTAGCTGAGCTTGGCGTGCGACCGCATCAGGCCGCGTACGAATTTGTGGCCGGTCTTTCGGCCGTCCTTGTCGAACACCATCCGCACGGCCAGGCAGGCGCGGTTCTCGCCTTCCTTCAGGCTGCACAGGCCGTTCGACAGCACCTCGGGCAGCATCGGCTCGACGCGGTCGGGGAAATAGGTCGAGTTGCCCTTGTCGCGGGCCTCGCGGTCCAGATGGGTTCCGGGGCGGACATAGGCGGCGACGTCGGCGATGGCGACCCAGACGATCCAGCCGTTCGGGTTCTTCGGATCCTCGTCGCGCGCCGCATAGACGGCGTCGTCATGGTCGCGCGCATCGGCGGGGTCGATGGTGATGAAGGGGACCTCGCGCAGGTCCTCGCGCCCCTTCAGCGTCGGCAGGGCCTGATCCTCGGCCTCGCGCTCGACGGCCTCGGAGAAGCCGGTCGGGACGCCGTGGGCGTGGATGGCGATCAGGGAGGCGGCGCGGGGATCGTCCTCCTTGCCGATATGTTCCAGGATCTTGCCGCGCTTGGGACCGAACCGCTGCTCGCCTTTTTCGATGGCGGCCAGGACGAGGTCGCCGTCGCGCAAATCGCCGGACTGGGCCTGGGGCACCAGCAGCACGTCCTTGGAGCGGCGGTCGACCGGCTCGACACGGGTCTCGCGCGCCGACTTGCGGATGACGCCCAGGACGCGGTTCGTGCCGACGTCCAGCTTCTTGATCAGCCGGGCTTCCCAGCCATCAGCGCCACGCTGGAACTTGACCAGCACCCGGTCGCCCAGGCCGGGCGCAGGGCCGGGCTTGGACTTGTCAGGCATCAGGATGGCGCGCGGCGCATCCGCGCTGGCTTCGACCAGGCGGACATACAGTTCGCCGTCGCCGTCGCGTTCGACCACGTCGGCGACCCCGACGGGGGGCAGGGCGCCGGCCTCGGAAAAGCCCTTGCGGCCGCGCTTGCCCAGTTTTCCTTCTTCTTCGAGTTCGCGGATCATTTCGCGCAAGGCCCGACGGTCGCCGCCCTTTAGCCCGAAGTGGCGGGCGATATCGGTCTTCTCGGCCGATCCGGCCTCGCGAAGGAAGGCGAGGAGGGTGTCTTTGTCGGGAAGGCCGGCGGGCGGCCTCTTGGATGAATTGGTCATTATGTCTTTCGTAGCGCGGAACCGCGCCCTTGGGTAAATCTTGAGGTCAAATCTTGCGTGAGTTGACCGAGTGAATGCGGGGCTTCAGCTTCCGCCGTCCCCGAATGGAGTCTTCGATGTCCCTGAAAGCCCCCGCCCTGAGCGCGACCGTAAAGTCGCCGCTGGATCTGATCGGCAAGACGCCGATGGTGGAGGTGACGAAAATGGACACCGGCAAGTGCCGGCTGCTGTTGAAACTGGAGTCCCAGAACCCCGGTGGTTCGATCAAGGATCGGATTGCGGTTGAGATGCTGGATGCGGCTGAGAAGGAAGGCTGGCTGAAGGACGGCGGCACCATCGTCGAGGCGACGGCGGGCAATACGGGCCTGGCCCTGACCCTGGTCGGCCGGGCGAGGGGTTATAAGGTGCTGCTGGTTATCCCGGACAAGATGTCGAAGGAGAAGATCCAGCATCTCAGGGCGATGGGCGCCGATGTTCGCCTGACGCGTTCGGACGTGCCACACGGACACCCCGAATATTACACCGACATGGCCGAGCGCCTGTCCCAGGCGATCCCCGGCGCCTACTACGTCAACCAGTTCGCCAACCATTCGAACGCTGACGCCCATGTGAAGACGACGGGGCCGGAGATCTGGGAGCAGACGGGGGGCGACATCGACGCCTTCGTCGCCGGGATCGGCTCGGGCGGCACGATCACCGGCGTGGCGCGCTACCTCAAGAGCGTGGGCTCGAAAGCCCAAATCATTCTAGCCGACCCGGTGGGTTCGACCCTGGCCGGCATCGTCAACGAGGGCGTGCCGGGGCCGGACGGCAGCTACACCGTCGAGGGCATCGGTCAGAACTTCGTGCCCGATACGGCGGACATGAGCCTGATCGACAAGGCCTATTCGATCCCGGATGCGGAGGCCATCGCCACGGCGCGCGAACTGCTGCTGAAGGAAGGCATCCTGGCCGGTTCGTCGTCGGGCACCCTGATCGCCTCGGCCCTGCGCTGGTGCCGCGAGCAGACCGAAGCCAAGACCTGCGTCACCTTTGTCTGCGACACCGGAGCCAAGTATCTGTCCAAGGTCTATAACGACGCCTGGCTGGCGGATCAGGGCCTGGGCGAGCGCGAGCTGCACGGCGACCTGTCGGACCTGATCAACCGCAAATACGAGAAGGGCGACGTGGTCGTGGCCGGGCCGGGCGACACCCTGGACACCGCCTTCAAGCGGATGAAGGGCGCCGACGTGTCTCAGCTGCCGATCATCGAGGACGGTCGTCTGGTCGGCATCCTGGACGAGAGCGATCTGATCCATGTGATGAACACGGACGAGATCACCCGCAAGGAGCGGTTCGCCAAGCCGGTGGCCTCTGCCATGACTCGCGATCTGGACACGCTTCAAGTCAAGGAGCCGCTGGACGCCCTGATCCCCGTCTTCGACCGCGACCGGGTGGCCATCGTGCTGGACGGCGAAAAATTCGTCGGCCTGATCACCCGCACCGACCTGATCAACCACCTCAGCCTGAACCGGTAATCCCATGGCCGACACCAAGAACAGCCAGGGCTTCTCGACCCGCGCCATCCATGCGGGTCAGCATCCCGACCCGACGACCGGGGCGGTGATGACGCCGATCTACGCCACCTCGACCTACGCCCAGGAAAGCCCGGGGGTGAACAAGGGGTACGAATACGCGCGGGGCAAGAACCCGACGCGGGAGGCCTTCGAGGCCTGTATCGCCGACCTGGAGGGCGGCACGCACGGCTTCGGCTTCGGCTCGGGCATGGCGGCGACCTCGACGGCGCTGGAGCTGCTGGATGCGGGCGACCACGTGGTCACGGGCGACGACCTGTACGGCGGCTCGTGGCGGCTGTTCGAGCGGGTACGCCGGCGCACCATGGGGCTGGACTTCGCCTATGTGGACCTGAGCGACATCGCCGCGGTCGAGGCGGCGATCACGCCCAAGACGAAAATGCTGTGGGTCGAGACCCCGACCAATCCGCTGATGAAGCTGGCCGATATCTCCGCCCTGTCGAAGGTGGCCAAGGCGCATGGCCTGCTGCTGATCGTGGACAACACCTTCGCCACCCCCTTCTGCCAGCAGCCGCTGAGCCTGGGGGCGGATGTGGTGATGCACTCGGCGACCAAATATCTGAACGGCCATTCGGACATCATCGGCGGGGTGCTGGTGACGGCGGATCCCGAGCTGGCGACGCGGATCAAGTTCCTGCAGAACTCGGTCGGCGGGATCATGGGGCCGTTCGACGCCTTCCTGGCCAACCGGGGCCTGAAGACCCTGGCCCTGCGGATGAAGGCCCACTGCGAGAACGCCCTGACGGTGGCGCGGTGGCTGGAGACGCGGGCGGGGGTGGCCAAGGTCATCTATCCCGGCCTGATCGCCCATCCGCAGCACGCGCTTGCGGCGCAGCAGATGCACGGCGGCTACGGCGGCATGGTGACGGTGATCCTAGACGGCGACCTGGAGCGGACCCGGCGGGTGCTGGAACGGGTGCAGGTCTTTACCCTGGCGGAGTCGCTGGGCGGGGTCGAGAGCCTGGTGAACCACCCGGCGATCATGACCCACGCCAGCGTGCCCAAGGAGGTCCGCGAGGCGGGCGGGATCACCGACAGTCTGATTCGGCTGTCGGTCGGGGTCGAGGACGTCGAGGACCTGATCGCCGATCTGGATCAGGCCCTGGGCTGATCCAGGGCGTCGCTCATGCTCAGGGCGACGAAGCTGCCTTCGAACCGTCCTGCGGCCTGACCATCCTCGGTCAAGGTCGCCACGACCGTGACACGCGCCTTGCCGCGCCGATTGAACAGGGCGACGAAGCGCGGCCAGCCGGGGGGATCGGCCAATACGGCGGTGGACTGGAATGTCCCCGCCATCGCTCGGTCATAGTGAACGGTGTTGGACTGGATCACCAGTCGCGCCTTCAACCCCTCGGCTGTCAGCCGGGCGTGCACCAGCGACCAGGCGGAAAGAATGGCCAGGGCCGAGGCGCTTCCGCCAAACACCGTGTCGCGATGATTGATGTTGGGCGAGAGAGGCGCCTGAAGCGTGAGGGCCTCCGGCGTGATGGTCTCGACACTGACCTGCATCGCGCGTGAGAGCGGGATGTGGTCGTGGAGGTAGGACTGGAGGGCGTCAGGGGTCATGACGCCATCTAGCAACCGTGAGGCATGCCCAGCCAGCCTGGTGTTGTCGTCAGCCTCAGCTGGACGGCAGAGCGGTCTGGTGGCCGGTGACGGGGGGCAGCTTCTTCTTGGGGGCGGCGCGCTTGACGGGGGCCTTGGCGGCCTTGGGCAGGGCGGCGCGGCGGGCGAGCTCGTCGTCGATGACCGGCAGGATGTCGCTGGCGGCCATGACCTGGGTGGAGGCGCCGTGTTCGACCAGGCGGGCTGCGTTGGCGCGCAGGGTGTTCAGGTCGGCGTCGGTCATCGTCGGGATCATGTCGGCGAGCGGGGTCATGTCGTCATCCGTGCAGAAAGGCTTCAGGGCCGGCGCGCGAGGCGCCAGCCCTTCAGCTGATTGAAGGCGATCTCGACCACGACCTGATCGCCCAGCCCGGAGACGCCGTTGGGCGAACCGAGCGTGGGCAGAACCGTAACGACGTGGCCGTTGTCCAGGCGGACCTTGCGGCCGCCCAGAGGCAGGAGCTTCGTCACCTCGCCGTTGAAGGCGATGGCGTTCCGAAGCTTGTCCTACTCAGCCGCCGTAAGGCGACCGGCGGATTCCTTGCCGGAGCGCTGGTCGCGCTCGATTTCGTAGCCGATCTTTTGGCCTTCGTTCAGCGAGCCGAGGCTCGAGGTTTCGACGGCCGAGGCGTGGACGAAGACGT
>JBKBXN010000042.1:0-18446 GCA_046314055.1 Brevundimonas sp. | reverse complement strand
GCGCGCGGGCGAGGCCCACGGCTTCCTCAAGGCGCTCGCTTGCCAGCCGAGGGCTGTCTGAGCGTCGGTCGGGGTGGATAACGACCGCCCGGATCAGCGGGACGGAGTGGTCGATCAGTTTGCTGGTCAATCAGTCTTCTTCGGCGTCGGGCTCATACAGTTGCACGGGCGCGGACGGCATGATGGTGGAGATGGCGTGCTTGTACACCAGCTGGGACTGGCCATCGCGGCGCAGCAGCACACAGAAGTTGTCGAACCAGGTCACGATTCCCTGCAGCTTGACCCCATTGACCAGGAAGATGGTCAGCGGCGTCTTGGTCTTGCGGACCGAGTTGAGGAAGGTGTCCTGAAGGTTCTGACGTTTGTCTTGCGACATGGCAGGTTTTTCCTGTTCTTGGTTGTTCGTCGCCGTGGGAGCGGCGTCGGGGCCGATGGCGGCCGGAGGCGACCTTAACCGCCGCCTCCATGCTCCGGCAACGCCCTAAATGGCCTCTCGGCGCGCCTGATCAAGATACAGCTGGCGCAGCTTGAGGGTGATCGGTCCCGGCTTGCCGTCGCCGATCCTCGTTCCGTCAATGGAGACCGCCGGGGTGACGAAGGCGCCGGCGGCGGTGAAGAAGGCTTCCCGCGCCCGCTTGGCCTCATCGACGCTGAACGGACGCTCGTCCAGTTCGACCCCATGTTCCTTGATCAACTCCATCAGGGTGGTGCGGGTGCAGCCCTTCAGAATATTGGCCTGGGTGTCGCGGGTCCGCAGCTTGCCGTGCTCATCGACTATCCAGGCGTTGGTCGACGAGCCTTCGGTGACCAGCCCCATGTCGTCCACGAACCAGGCCTCATAGGCGCCGGCCTCGCGCGCCGCCTGTTTGGCCAGGATGTTCGGCAAGAGGCCGACCGTCTTGATGTCGCATCGCCCCCAACGGATGTCGGGCTGGGTCAGGACGGCGACGCCCTTCTGCGCCTGCGCCTCTCCGCGCGCGGGCGAAATCGACTTGGCGGTGACGATGACGCTGGGCGGCGTGCCCGGCGTGGGAAACGGATGGTCGCGGCGCGCCGTGCCGCGTGTGACCTGCAGATAGACGATGCCGTTCTTCACCCGATTGCGGCGGACGGTCTCGCGCAGCACCCGCGTCAGGGACGCCACAGACATGGGGATGTCGATACGCAGCTCATTCAGGCTGCGGTGCAGGCGGGTCATATGGCCGTCGAAGTCCGCCAGCCGGCCGTCGAACACGGACCAGACTTCATAGACTCCATCGGCGAACTGAAAGCCCCGATCCTCGATATGGACCACGGCCTCGCCATGCGGGCTATAGGTTCCGTTGACGTAGGCGACGCGAGACATCAGGCCGGCTCTTCCTCTTCTCCGCCGCGAGCCGGCGACACGCCCAACGACTTCAGCTTACGGTGCAACGCCGACCGTTCCATGCCGATGAAGGCCGCCGTTCGCGAGATGTTGCCGCCGAACCGCATGATCTGGGCCGCCAGATAATCCCGCTCGAACACTTCTCGCGCCTCGCGCAGCGGCAGGGCGATGGTGCGTTCGGCGCCCATCGAGGACGCGCCACCGTTCGACGTCGCCACCTCCTGCGGCAGCATGTCGGCGGTGATCGGTTCGTTCGGATCACCGGTGGCCAGGATCAGCAGCCGTTCGATATTGTTGCGCAGCTGGCGGATATTGCCCGGCCACGGATGGACCTGCAGCACGGCGACGGCGTCGTCGCCGACGATGCGGCGCGGCAGACCCTGCGAGGCGCTGATGGTCTCGACGAAATATTCGACCAGTTCGGCGATATCCTCCCGCCGCTCCGACAGGGCCGGCACGCGGATGGGCACAACATTCAGGCGGTGGAACAGATCCTCGCGGAACCGCCCCTCGGCAATTTCCGCCTTCAGGTCGCGTGAGGTCGAGGTGACGACCCGGACATCGACCTGAACGTCCTGCTCGCCGCCCACACGGCGGAAGCGCTGATCGACCAGGACGCGCAGGATGCGGCTCTGGCTCTCGCGCGGCATGTCGCTGATCTCGTCCAGGTACAGAGTGCCGTTATGGGCCCGTTCGAACACGCCGATCTTGCGCGGGCGGCCGTCCTGTCCCTCCTCACCGAACAGTTCGACATCCAGCCGCTCCGGCGTCATCCCGGCCGCCGAAATCGCCACGAACTCGGCGCGAGCGCGCGGACTGGCCTCGTGGATTTGGCGCGCGACCAGCTCCTTGCCGGACCCCGCCGGCCCAGCGATCAGGACCCGGCTGTTGGCCTGGGCCACCTTGGCGATGGTGCCGCGCAGCGCCTGGGCCGCCTGCGACCGGCCGATCAGGCCGGACGGCGTCATGGTCTGCGCCCGAAGCCTGCGGTTCTCACGCTTCAGCGTCGCCGCCTCGATGGCCCGTTCGACCACGACCACCAGCCGGTCGGACTTGAACGGCTTTTCGATGAAGTCATAGGCGCCGCGCTTCAGCGCCGTCACCGCCGTCTCGATATTGCCGTGGCCCGAGATCATCACCACCGGCAGGTCGGGGTCGATCTCCTTGACCACCTCCAGCAGCTCCAGCCCGTCCAGACCGCCGCCCTGCATCCAGATGTCGAGGATCGCCAGCGACGGCTTCCTCGCTCGGATCGCAGCCAGGGCCTCGTCGGAGTTGGCGGCCACGCGCACGGCGTGCCCCTCGTCCTCGAGCAGGCCCGAAACCAGATCGCGGATGTCCGCCTCGTCGTCGACGACCAGAATGTCGGAACCGGTAGGTCGCATCTTGCCTCGCTTATTCGGCGACGACGGTCTGGAGCTTGCGCTCCGTCACGTCGCCGGTCTTGCCGTGGGGTTTCAAGGGAAAGATCAGGCACACGCGCGCGCCGCGCAGGGTCTCGGCGTCGGCCAGCTTCAACTCGCCGCCGTGGTCCTCGCAGATGCGTTTGACGATGGCCAGGCCCAGGCCCGTGCCCTTCTCGCGCGTGGTGACATAGGGTTCGGTCAGACGATCGCGATCCTTGGCCGGCAGGCCGATCCCGTCATCCTCGACCATGAAGGTCGCCAGGCCGTTTTCCACGATCAGCGAGGCGATGATCCCCGCCTCGTCTGACGCGGCGGCGTCGCCATCCGCCAGCCGTCGGGCGGCGACGGACTCGCCGGCGTTCTTCAGGATATTGATCAGGGCCTGCCCCACCATCCGGGCGTCGCATCGCAGCGTCGCCTTGGGCAGGGGCTCGTGCATCTCGACCACGATATCGGCGGCCGCGACCCTCTGGGCGAATACGGCCTCGCGCAGCATCTCCGCCGGATTGGCCGCGCCGAAGCGCGGCGCCGGCATGCGGGCGAAGGACGAGAATTCGTCCACCATCCGGCCGATATCGCCGACCTGGCGGATGATGGTGTCGGTGCAACGGTCGAAGATTTCAACGTCGTCCACCTTGTCCCGATATTTCCGCTTCAGCCGCTCGGCCGACAGCTGGATCGGCGTCAGGGGGTTCTTGATCTCATGGGCGATCCGCCGGGCCACATCGCGCCAGGCGGCGTTGCGCTGGGCCGTCACCAGCCGGGTGATGTCGTCAAAGGTCAGGACCATCTCCCCGCCCTGACCACCCTCGATCCTGACCCGCAGCCGGAAGGTCTCGCCGCCCCGGCTGATGTCGATATCCTCTTCGATATGGGCTTCGACGCGTCCCACCAGATCGCTCAACTCCGGCGACAGAGCCGCCAGCTCGTGACCCAGCACCGCCTCCTCTTCGATGTGCAGAAGCTGAAGCGCGCTGTCGTTGATCGCGGACACACGCCCGCGTCGATCCAGGCCGATGACGCCGGCGCTGACCCCGGACAGGACGGTCTCGATGAACCGGCTTCGATCCTGCGCCTCGTCGCTGGCGGCTTTCAAGGCCGTCTGCTGGGCCTGCAGGTCGCCCGTCATCCGATTGAAGGCGTCAGAAAGGGTTGCGATCTCGGCAGGCGCGCCATCGCTGTCCACCCGGGCGCTGAAGTCCCCGCCCGCCACCTGGTCGGCCGCCTTCACCAGACGGCCGATGGGCGCCGAAATGCTGCTGGCGGCCGACATGCCCAGCCAGACCGCGCCGACGAGAACCAGCAGGGCCGTTTCCAGATAGCTGAGAATGAAGGCGGACTGGATGCGCGACCGGCTTTCGCTGGCCTCGCGATAGGCCTGGATCGACTGGTCGGACGCGTTCATCCGGGCGATCAGACCGTCCTGGAGCGGCCGCACCAGGTAGAGATAGGCGTCACCATACGCCGGCAAGGCAATCAACGACCGCACCGTATCGGGATTTTGCGTTACGTCGGTGGGCGGCTTCCCACCTTGGGCGGCGTCTTCCAGATAGGTGAGCGGCGGCGCCAGATAAGGCGGCGCATCTGGGCGTTCCGCACGCGCCAGAACTTCACCTTCGCCGTTCAGAATATAGATCGCCGGATAGCCGAAAATCTCACCGACCTGAGCCAAGGCGTCGTTGAACTGGATACGATTGTCGAACAAGCTTTTCGCGCTGCTCAACTGTTCGGAAATCGTCACAAGGTCCGCATCCACGGCCGAAGCGACGTCCTGCACATAGGCTCGCCCCACCACAGCGCCGTTCTCGACCGAGGCCTGGACGTTCTTGCTGAACCATTGGTCCACGCCGCGCGTCACCAGCACGCCGAACACCAGAGCGATCAGCACAGCGGGTATAACCGCCACCATCGAGAACAGGGCGACGAATCGCAGGTGCAGTCGCGCGCCCGCTTCACCCGTGCTGCGCGCCAGAGTCAGAACTCGACGGCCGACGATAAAGGCCAACCCCGCGATCAACCCCAGATTCGCGAGCAGAACGAACAGCACCACTTGGCTGGCCGAACCGCGCGCCGCGCCCGAAGCCGCGCCTGGCGCCACCGCCACCAGCCAAACGGCCGCTGCAGTGATTACGACGGCGATGAAATAGGCGAACCCGAACCCAGCCCGCGACCTTTCGACGTCGAACCGCCCCCAGAATGACTCGTCGTCCGACACCCGGTCGGTTCGAGAGGTCACGGCTGAAGGCGTATCCGTCATGCCACAGCAGTCTCGATCAACTGTGGCGCATTTTCAACAACAGACTTACCTCTGTCTGGTAAATTCCGCCGCCAAAGCTCCGCCATGGCCGCCTCGACCGCCAACGGCTCATCCAGTCGGCAAATTCTTGCCTTGGCTTCTCGACGGTGTTGCGGATCGGCCGGCCAGGGCGCCTGTTCGATGTACCAGCCCAGGTGCTTGCGGAACATGCGCAGACCCAGCGGGAGCCCGTAGAATTCGACCGAAGCGCGCAGATGCTCCAGGACAATGGCAAGGCGCGCCTCCTGCCCGGGCTCTTCCAGCGACACCCCGTCGATCAGCGCGCGCTCTAGATGCGCCGCCAGCCAGGGTCGTCCATAGACGCCCCGACCCAACATCAGGCCGTCGGCGCCCGACTGCGCCAGGGCTTCGCGGGCCGCTTCGGCCGTGGTGATGTCGCCATTGACGATGACCGGTATCCCGACCGCCGCTTTGACCTCCCCCACCGCCGCCCAGTCGGCCACGCCGGTATAAAACTGTTTGCGGGTGCGGCCGTGAACCGTCACCGCCTTGACGCCAATCTCCTCGGCGCGCCGGGCCAGTTCGGCGGCGTTTCGGCTATCGTCGTCCCAGCCCAGCCGCATCTTGACCGTCACCGGCCGGCCGGTCGCCTGCACCGCCGCCTCCATGATCCGGCAGGCCAGGTCCGGGGTCCGCATCAGGGCCGACCCGGCGGCGGAGCCCGTGACCTCCTTGGCCGGACAGCCGAAGTTCAGATCGACGATGTCCGCCCCGGCCTTCTCGGCCATGCGCGCCCCCTCGGCCATCTGGCCCGGATCGCGCCCGACCAGCTGGATCACCGTCAGCGGCAGGCCGGCCCCGACGGCGGCGCGGCGCACCACGTCGGGCCTTTCGCGCGCCAGTTCCTTGGCCGCCACCATCTCGGTCGCCACATAGGCGGCGCCCAGTTTCGAAGCGAGCACGCGAAACGGCAGGTCGGTGACGCCGGTCATGGGCGCCATCAGCACCTGCCCCGGCACCGTCACGTCGCCGATCTGTAAGGTCTTGGCCATCTCCGCCTTTCGCAGCATCCGAGGCCGCCTCGTCAAGCACCACCGCGGCGGTTTGATGGTTTCGCCCGCCGACGGCGCACTTTAGAAGGCCGTCATGACTTTCTCGGGCATCATCGTCGCGGCCGGATCGGGCTCGCGCGCCGGCGGCGACAAACAATGGCGTAACCTGGGCGGCAGACCCGTCCTTCGCTGGTCGGCCGAGGCCCTTCTGAACGCGGGCGCCGACGAACTGATCATCGTGATCGCGCCCGGCGCCGACACGCGTGTGGCCGAGGCTCTGGCCGGACTGTCGCACTGGCGCACGGTCGTGGGCGGCGAGACCCGCGCCCAGTCCGTCCGCGCCGGCCTGGCCGCCCTGGCCTGCCCCGCCGACCAACCCGTCCTGATCCACGACGCCGCCCGCCCGCTGCTGGACCGCGCCGTCATCGACCGCCTGATCGCGGCCCTGCCCGACGCCGACGGCGCCCTGCCCGCCCTGCCGGTCGCCGACAGCCTGCGTCGCGGCGCGGAGGGCCTGATGGCCGGCGTCGTTGACCGCGAGGACCTGTGGCGCGCCCAGACTCCCCAGGCTTTCCGGCGCGAGACCATTGAGGCGGCCTACGCCGCCTGGACCGGCCCCGACGCCCCGACGGACGAAGCCGTCGTGGTCGAACGCCACGGCGGACGCGTCGCCCTTGTCGCGGGCGATCCGCGCCTGATGAAACTGACCTATCCCGAGGATTTCGCCATGGCCGAGGCCCTGCTGTCGCAACCGACCCGCTATCAGACCCGCATCGGCTCGGGCTATGACGTCCATCGCTGGGGCCCCGGCGGTTCGGTCTGGCTGTGCGGGCTCGAGGTGCCGCACGATCAGACCCTGATCGGCCATTCCGACGCCGACGCCGGCCTGCACGCCCTGACCGACGCCCTTCTGGGCGCGATCGCCCAGGGCGATATCGGCGACCACTTCCCTCCGACAGACCCCAAGTGGAAGGGCGCCTCCTCCGATCTCTTCCTGCTTCACGCCGCAGAGCTTGTCGCCGCGCGCGGCGGCCGCATCGTCAATGTTGACGTGACCCTGATCTGCGAACAGCCCAAGGTGAAGCCACACCGCCAGGCCATGCGCGAACGGATCGCCGGCCTGCTGTCGCTTCCGCTCGACGCCGTCAGCGTCAAGGCCACCACGACCGAGGGTCTGGGCTTCACGGGCCGGGGCGAAGGCCTGGCGGCCCAGGCCGTGGCTACGGTCGAAATCCCCGTCCCGGCCTAACCTCTACCGCGCCGAATACTGGATCTGGCGGACCAGCGACCCGAACAGATTGACATAGTCGTCGGTCCAAGGCCGCACCTCCGTCGTCTCCAGCCTGCGCCAGCGCGGGTCGGCCCGATAGGGCGCCAGGGCCGCCTCCGACTTGCCGATGACCAGGGCCTCGGTCGAGGACTCCGACATCTGCACCGCTTCGGGACGCTCCCTATAGATCTGATGCAGGGCAGGCGCATTCAGGGCGGCGGCGGCCGCCTCGGCCGGCAGGGTGATCTCCAGGTTCCGGTTCGACAGGTGCAGCACCACCACCCCGTCCGGCTTCAGCAGCCGCAGATAGGCGGCGATGGCCTCGACCGTCAGCAGATGGGTCGGCACGGCGTCGGAGGAAAAGGCGTCGATGATCAGCAGGTCGTAGCTGCCCGGCGCCTCCTGCTCCATCGTCAGGCGGGCGTCGCCCAGCACCGTCCGCACCGGCCCCTGGGCGCAGCCGTTGATGAAGCTGAACCAGCGCGGATCGCGCGACAGCCGGTCCACCATCGGATCGATCTCGAAGAAGCTCATCCGGTCCTGCGCCCGCTTATAGGCGGCCATGGCCCCCGCGCCCTGCCCCACCACCCCGATCACCGCGCCGTCGGGGTGGCGTTCATGAGCGATCATGCCCGCCTGCCCGATGGGCGTGGTCGTGGCGTAATAGAGGGTCGGCAGGCAGCGATACCGCTCCGACTGCGCCTGGGCGCCGTGCAGGGTGGTGCCGTGCATCAGCACATGAACCGGCCCGTCGAGCCCTTCGATAGTGGTGCTGGCCACCCGCATGACCCCGAAGAAGCTCCGCTCCGTCAGCGTCCAGTCATAGCCGCGCGCGACGTGATAGCCGGACCAGACCATGGCCCCGATAACCACGGTGAACATGACCGCCCGGTCGCGCAGCAGAAAGGCGAACAGGGCCGCGATCCCCAGCACCGCCTGGGCGATCCTCACCAGCTCCGCATCCGGCACGGCGGCGCGGATATCGGGCGCATACCGCACTAACGCCAAGCCCAACGGCCCGGACAGGGCGATCAGCACGCCGATGACGCAGGCGATGATCTCCCAGGTCCGCACCTCGCGTCCTGACCACGGCCGCAGCAAGCCCACAGCGACCAGAACCAGCGGATATTCCCACACCATGTTGAACACGACCGGCGCGATCAGGGCGTTGAACACCCCGCCCAGAACCCCGCCCAGCGACAGCAGCAGATAAAACTCGGTCAGCCGCCCCGGCGCCGGCCGCCGCTCGGCCATTAGCTGGTGGCACATAAGGGCGCTGAAGAAGAAGGCCGTCAGATTGACCCCGAAGACGAACAGCCACTCCGTCGTCCTGAACGCCGCCAGGGCCGCACAGGCCGCCAACACCCCCGCCTGGATCGCCAGGGTGAGATACAGAGGGATGACCGGCCGCGCCTGGAAGGCGATGACGAAGGTCAGCAGATACAGGGCCAGCGGGATGACCCACAGGAAGGGCGCCGAGGCCACGTCCGTCGACAGATGCGCCGTCACCCCCAGCATCAGGCTGGACGGCGCAGCGGCCAGCAGAACCAGCAACCCCTTCTCGCGCCAGGCGATGCGAGGCCCGGCCTCCAGCCGCGCCGGTTCAGCCGCGACCGCCTCTCGCCGTCGCCAGGCGAAGACGCCCAGACCCGCGACCATGACCACGAACAGCCCATACCCCAGGCTCCACCCCCACCTCTGCCCTGACAGGCTGACCAGGGGCTCGATCAGGACCGGATAGGCCAGCAAGGCCAGGAAACTTCCCAGGTTCGAGGCGGCGTAGAGCACATAGGGATTGTTGCCCCCCGGCGTCCCGGCGCCGGCCGTCACTCGGGCATACCAGGCCTGCAACAGCGGCGCCGTCGCCGACAGCACGGCGAACGGCACGCCGATTGAAACGGCCAGGGTCGCCAACAGCCAGACCGTCGGCGCCGACGGATCCGGATCGCCCAGCAGACCGCTGATCCGCAACGGCAGGAACAGGGCCGCAATCAGCAGCAGACCCAGATGCACCGCCGCCTGACCGCGCATGGACCCGATCTTCTGCAACAGGTGGGCATAGAGATAGCCGGCCAGCAGCGCGGTCTGGAAAAAGACCATGGCCGCATTCCAAACCGACGGCGATCCGCCCAGTGTCGGCAGGATCAGCTTGGTCGCCATCGGCTGCACCACAAAGACCAGACAGGCCGAGGTGAAGACGGCGACGGCGAACAGGATCGCGGTCGCCTGTGGAGCGCCGTCGCGGGTCGGGACTTGGACCTGGGCCACATCAGTCATGGCTCTGGTTAGAGCGGGACTCGCGGCCTATGAAAAGGCCATGTTCCCGCAAGACATCCAGCGCCTGGCGCAACAGATCGTCGCAACCTCGACCGCGCGCGGCCTGATGCTGGCGACGGCCGAAAGCTGCACCGGCGGCCTGGTCGCCGCCGCCCTGACCGGCGTCCCCGGCTCGTCCGCCGCCCTGGACCGCGGCTTCGTCACCTACAGCAACGAAGCCAAGCAACAGATGCTGGAGGTGCCCGAAGCCACGCTGATCGCCTATGGCGCCGTCTCCGAACCGACCGCCCGCGCCATGGCCCAGGGCGCCGTCGCCCATTCGCGCGCCGCCGTCAGCGTCGCCGTCACCGGCATCGCCGGCCCCGGCGGCGGATCGCCTGAAAAGCCGGTCGGTCTGGTCCATTTCGCGGCCCAGGGCCCAGGCGGCCTGATCCATCGCCAGGAAAACTTCGGCGACATCGGCCGCGACGCCATCCGCACGGCCGCCGTCCGTGTGGCCCTGCAGATGCTGGCGGACCGGCTCGCCTCGTGACGGAGCCGCGCCTCGTCGATGCGCGCGGACATCTCTGTCCGACGCCCAGCCTCCGGTTGATGAAGGCCATGGAGGGCGCTCCGGCCGGTTCGGTCTTCGTCCTTCTGGCCACCGACCCCATGGCGCGAATCGACGTGCCCTATCTGATGAACCAGAAGAACGGCAGCCTGCTCGACGTTCAGGAAACCGAGGGCGTAATCCGCCTCACGGTTCAGACCGGCTGAACGCTGACGGTCCTAAGGCCGCGACCGGCGGCTGGCCCGACGTTCGGACAGATCGACCACATCGGCCTGAGCAGTCGGAGGCGTGGCCCTGTTCTTCGCCTCCGCCTCGGCCGCGATCTCCATCTCGGTGGCGAAGGCGCCGCCGTAGAAGACGGCGTTGATGTTCCACGACAGCCAGATCAGCAGCACCACCACCGCGCCGACCGAGCCATAGGTGGCCCCCAACGGCGCGATCTGCTCCACATAGATGGCGCAGAGCCAGGACGAGATCACCGACATCAGCGTCGCCACCAGCCCTCCGGTGATCGCCGGCAGCCAGGCGACGCGCGAACTGTGGCTCATGGCGTAGCGATAGAGCAGCGTCATCCCCACCACGAGGCCCAGCGCCGGCAGGAAGGCGTCCAACGGCATCAGCCCGCCACCGAACTGTTCCGCCGTCGATGACGCCGTATGGGCCAGGATCCGCGCCGTCACCACCGCCCCCGACACCACGGTGAACAGGGCGAAGGCGAAGACGGCGACAAAGAAGGCCAGCAGGTTGAACTTGAAGAAGCCGTGGGGCTCGGTTTCATCGTGGATCAGGTTCAGACCCGCCAACAAGGCCTTGAAACCCCTGTGCGCCGCATAGGCGCCGACGACTAGGGCGAAGGCGCTCTGCGCCGACACGGTGCGAGCCGACGCATTGGTCAGCCGCGTGATCTCATCCTGGAAAATGGTCTGCGCCGCCTGGGGCAGCAGGTCCGACAGGGCCGCCGCCTGAGCACTGACCTCGTTGATCGACAGACCCAGCTTGTAGAAGCCGATCAGTATGGCGATGGCGGGGAACACGGCCAGCAGGGCGAAGAACGACACCCCGCCCGTGTACAGCATCACGTCACGCCCCCAGCTGCGGGTAAAGGCGCGCACCGCAAGCCCGCCCCAGAATCCGGGCGCCTTCAGAACCGATCGGGTCAGGTGGTCACTCAAGCCGGTTCTCACAGCCGTTGAACAGGCGAGTTAACCTAGAGCATTCCTTCGCCGAGGAAAATCCCACTTGGAAACACCCGTCTATCCCCGCTCCAGACGCGTCGAGACATTGCTTCGTTAAGGGGCGCTTCGCTATGGTCCGGCCGCCTTTACGGGCTATGGACGTTCCAACGTCCAGGGGGAGACGACCAACTTGGCTTTCGACGCGCGTGTATTGATCCTGGCGGCCCAGGACGGCCGGATCGGGCCGCTCGCGGCCGGACTGGACGCCCTCGGCTGGACGACCGTCACCGCCCGCGATCTGCTGTCGGCCGAGGCGACGCTTCAGGACTTCCCGCTGGACGCCGCCGTGATCGATTTCGATTCGTACCAGGACGACGCCATCGCGCGGCTGCGGGCCGCCGCCCATCCGCGCAGCCTGCCGGTCATGGTGGTCGGCGCGCCGCGCGGCGCTGCGGCCGATGCGGATCTCGCCGTCGCCACCCCGCCCCATCCGGCCCAGGCGGCGCTGCGCTTGGAACAGATGACCCGCGCGGCCGTGGCCGAGGAGGAGTTCGGTCTCCGCTGCGCCACCTTCGCCGCACGCGGCCTGGATCTACAGCCGGGCGGCGTTGATCGTTCGCCCTTGCGTATTCTGGCCGCCGGCGTGGCCGAGCGCCGCTTCCTGGCCCTGTCCAACGCCCTGACGGCCTCCGGGGTCGAGGTCGTCGCCGCCCCCACCCCCTACACCGCCTTCGACTATCTGCACGAAAGCCCGTTCGACGCCGCCGTCCTTTGGGGCGCCAAGGACCATGCGCCGGCCCTGTCGATCGCCTCGGGCATGAAGCGCAACACCCGCCTCTATCACATCCCCCTGATGCTCTATCTCCGGGGCGGCAGCGAGATGAGCCTGGACGAGTTGTTCAACCGCGGCTTCTCCGACGTCGCCACCGCCGACACCCGCGAAGACGAAACCGCCGAACGCCTGCTGGCCCTGGCCAAGTCGCACCGTCGCTATCTGACCATCCGCAAGGCGCTGGACTCGGTTCGAGGCCTGGACGTGATGGACCCGACAACCGGCCTCTTTACCCCGGAACTGTTCGCCGCCCACCTGGCGCGGGTCGCCGACGCCTCGCGCGCCCGACGACGCCCCCTGTCGGTTTGTGTGCTGCGAGTGCGTGAGAACGAGGCTGTCGCCTGGGCGCGCCAGGGCGGCTGGCTGGACCGCGCCCTGCCCCAGATCGGCGCCATGGTCTCGCGCCTGGTGCGGGTCGAGGACACCCCCGCCCGCCTGGCCAACGAGGTCTTCGCCCTGGCCCTGCCCGCGACACGCGGCGAGGCCGCCCGCCTGGCGGCCGAACGGATCGCCGCCGTCATCGGCTGCACCGCCTTCGACGCCGGCCCCGACCGCTCGCCCTTCGTCGCCGAATTCGACGTCGGCGCCGCCGAGATGCGCCCGGGCGAATCCGCCGGCGCCCTGCTCGAACGCGCCTCCGCCGACCTGTTCGACAAGACGCGGTAGGGCCTTGTGACCGCGATTTAACTCGCGGCTTTTCAGAGACCGCCGTAAGGCCGCTTCATCTAACGGGGGTGAGCTATATGAATCTGAAACCGATTGTGGCCGCCTTGGCGCTCGCGAACCTGTGCGCGGCTTCCGCCCATGCCCAGGATACAGCGCCACTCACGTTCGCAGAACGGCTGGCGCAGGCGGGGGTGCCGTTGACAGTCCTGCCAGAGGGCTTCTCGGGTCCAGGAGCCGCGCTACTATCGGAGGCCATAGAGGCCAGTCGGTACGTCCTCATCGGCGAAAGCCATCATTCGCGCGAGATACCCGCCTTCACCACGAACGTCTGTCGATTGATGGCGACCGGCGGCCTGACGGCCATGGCCGTCGAGGTTGGACCGGAGGCCGCCGGAGCGGTCAACGCACGGCTGAGAGCGCCGGACCGGGAACAGCAGATTTCTGACTTCATGCGCGCCCATCCAGACGCCATGGCCTTCCTCAATGGCCGAGACGAGGGTCAGACGGCGGCTGATTGCGCCGGTGTCGCCGGGCCGGACTTCAAGCTGTGGGGGCTGGATCAGGAGTTCCTTGGCGCGAGCGGCTATCTGTTCGAACAGATGCTGGCGGCCGGTCCAGGACCGCTCGCCCGCGCCCAGATCGAGGCCCTGGCCGAACAGGAGCGGGCGGCGACGCAGGCCGCGCTGGCCTCCGGCTCGCCCTTCGACCTGTTCCTCCTTAAGGTCACCGATGCGACGCTGGATCAGACGGCGACGGCCATCGACCAGGACGGCGGCGACCGGGCCAAGGCGCTGTTCGCCGCCCTGCGCGAAACACGCGCTATTTACCAAGCCTCGCAGTCCCGCCGTGGCGATCCGAACGGGCGTAGGGCGCGCCTGATGAAGCGGACCCTGACGGCGCATTTCGCCGAGGCGCCGCAGGCCCGCGTGCTGATGAAGTTCGGCGCCTACCATCTCTACAAGGGCTACAATCCACTCGGCCAGCGCGACCTGGGCAATTTCGTCGCTGAACATGCGGACGGAGAGGGTGTGACGTCCTTGAACATGATCGTCGTCGGGGCCCGTGGCGCGCAGGCGGGCTACAACGGCGTCGGTCGCCAGGTGAAGGTGCACGACTTCGACGTGATGACCGATGAAGAGAGCGACTGGAGCAAGGATGTGATGCTGGCCCGCCCGTCAGACACGGCGCCGGGTGACTGGTTCTTGGTCGATCTGCGCCAATTACGCAGCGCCGATCTGGAAGCCCTGACGCCTGAATGGCGCGCGCTCATCCGCGGCTACGACCTCGCCATTGTGGCGCCGGAACTGTCGGCGTCCACTGTGCTGGGGGCTCAGGACGCCCCCGTGTAGGCTGATGACAAGGGCGGCAGCGGGGCCCTTACGCCCCCGCCACCCGCGCCAGGTCGGCGGTGATCCGCTCCGCCACCTTCAGCCGCTCCTCCGCCGTCGGCCAGTCGCCCGTCACCACGATCTTCTGATCCGGCCGGATCTTCCAGAAGGCCTGGTTCTTCTGAATCAGCCCAACCAATCCAATGGGATTGGGGAAGCTGTTGTCACGCAGGGTCAGCACGGCTCCGCGCGGCCCGATGTCGATCTTCTCGATACAGGCCCGGCGGCAGTTCGACTTGATGCCGACGATCTTCAGCAGCTGCTGCGCCTCGTCCGGCAGAGGCCCGAACCGGTCGATCAGTTCGGCGGCCAGGGCTTCGCGATCCTCGGCCTGTTCGGCGTCGGACAGGCGGCGATACAGGCTGAGACGGACGTTCAGGTCCGGGACGTACTCCTCTGGAATCAGGACGGAAGCGCCGACGTTGATCGACGGCGACCAGCCGCGATCCACGTTCAGCCCCTCGCCCTTCTCGCGCAGCTCGGCGACCGCGTCCTCCAGCATCTGCTGATACAGTTCAACCCCGACTTCGCGGATATGGCCCGACTGTTCGTCGCCCAGCAGATTGCCGCCGCCGCGTTGGTCCAGGTCGTGGCTGGCCAGTTGGAAGCCGGCGCCCAGATTGTCCAGCGACTGCAGCACCTGCAACCGCCGCTCGGCCGACAGGGTCATCGGCTTGACCGCGTCCGTGGTCAGATAGGCGAAGGCCCGCGCCTTGGACCGGCCGACCCGGCCCCGGATCTGGTACAGCTGCGCCAGGCCGAACATGTCGGCGCGGTGCACGACCAGGGTATTGGCCGTCGGAATATCCAGCCCGCTCTCGACGATGGTGGTCGAGACCAGGACGTCGTACTCCCCCTCGTAGAAGGCGCTCATCACCTCCTCCAGCTGGGTCGCCGACATCTGGCCGTGGCCGACCACGAACTTGATCTCAGGCACCTGCTCGCGCAGGAATTTCTCGATGGCCGGCAGGTCCTTCAGGCGCGGCGCGACATAATAGGCCTGGCCGCCGCGATATTTCTCGCGCAGCAGGGCCTCGCGCACCAGCACCGGGTCCCACGGCGTCACATAGGTCCGCACCGCCAGGCGATCGACCGGCGGAGTGGCGATGATCGACATCTCACGTATGCCCGACAGCGCCATCTGCAGGGTGCGCGGGATCGGCGTGGCGGTCAGGGTCAGCAGGTGAACGTCGGCGCGCAGCGACTTCAGCTTCTCCTTGTGCTTGACGCCGAAATGCTGCTCCTCGTCGACGATGACCAGGCCCAGGTCGCGGAAACCGACCTGTTCGGACAGCACCGCATGGGTGCCGACGACGATCTCGACCGAGCCGTCTTTCAGCCCCGCCCGCGTCTCTGACGCCTCCCTGGACCCCACCATCCGCGACAGCTGCCGCACCTTGACCGGCCAGCCGGCGAACCGTTCGGTGAAGGTCTTGTAGTGCTGACGCGCCAACAGGGTCGTCGGGGCCACGATGGCCACCTGTTGCCCCGTCATGGCCACGACGAAGGCGGCCCGCAGCGCCACCTCGGTCTTGCCGAAGCCGACGTCGCCGCAGATCAGGCGATCCATCGGCGTGCCCTTGCCCAGATCCTCCAGCACGTCGCCGATGGCGTTCAGCTGGTCGTCCGTCTCCTCATAGGGGAAGCGAGCGCAGAACTCGGCGAACAGGCCCGGCGGCGGCACGACCGCGTCGGTCTCGCGCAGCGCCCGCTTGGCGGCCAAGGCGATCAGCCCCTCGGCCATGGCGCGCAGACGTTCCTTGGCCTTGGCCTTGCGCGCCTGCCAGCCGGCCCCGCCCAGCCGGTCCAACTGCGCGCCTTCTGAATCCGAGCCGTACCGTGTTAAAAGGTCAATATTTTCAACCGGCAGATAGAGTTTGCTCTCACCGGCGTACAACAGTTCCAGACAGTCGTGCGGGGCCTGCTGTATCTCCAGCGTCTTCAGCCCCTCATACCGCCCGATGCCGTGATCCAGGTGAACGACCAGATCGCCGGTCGTCAGGGCCGAGGCCTCGGCCAGGAAGTTCGACGCCCGCCGCTTCTTGCGCGGCCGCGCCAGCCGGTCGCCCAGAATGTCGGTCTCGGAAATGACCGCGACCTCGTCCGTCGCAAACCCATGCTCGACCGGCAGGACGCCGCGCAGATACAGGTCCTTCGGCGCGGTCTGCACATCGGCCCAGTCGCGCACGGCGACGATATGATCCAGGCCGTGATCCGCCAGCATGGTCGCCAGACGTTCCGACGAGCCCTCGGTCCACGAGGCGAACAGCACCCGCTTGCCGTCGGCCTTCAGCGCCGCCGCATGGGCCGCCACCGCCTCGAACAGGTTGACGCTGTCCTGCGCCCGCTCGGCTGCGAACGTCCGGCCCAGCCGTCCGCCCGCATCCTCTCCCCCGCCAGAAAACGGCGTGAAACGTCGCACCGCCCGTCCCGCCAGCGCCTGGTTCCAGTCGCCGGCGTCCAGATACAGCGACCGGGGCGGCAGCGCGCGATTGGCCGCCGCATGACCCTTGGTCTTGGCGGCTTCCGTCCGCCCCTCATAGGCGTCAGCGATCAGATCCCACCGCTCTGCACGCGCGCTCTCGGCCTGATTGTCGAGGAAGATCTGCGCCTGGTCGGGCAGATAGTCGAACAGCGAATCCAGGGTCTCGTAGAACAGCGGCAGCCACTGCTCCATCCCCTGGCGCCGCGCCCCCTCGCTGATCGTCGCATACAGGGGATCGTCGCCCGGCGCCCCGAACAGCTTCAGATAGCCGGTGCGGAACCGCGAGATGGCCGCCGCGTCCAGCAAGGCCTCCGACACGGGCGCCAGCGACACCGCCGTCATCTGCCCCGTCGATCTCTGGGTCTCGGGATCGAAGGTGCGGATCGATTCCAGCTCGGACCCGAACATGTCCAACCGCACCGGCTCCTCGAAGCCCGGCGGATAGACGTCGACCACCCCGCCCCGCACGGCGAACTCGCCGCGCTCCGACACGGTCGAGGCCCGGACATAGCCGTTGGCGGCGAAATACTGCTCCAGCGCCTGGATATCGAGATCGCGGCCGACCTTGGTCTCGAACCCCGCCTGGGTCGTCACCGACTTGGGCGGCGTCCTCTGCATGGCCGCGCCGACGGTCGTGACCACCAGAACCGGCGCGTCGCCCGTCTTGCGCTGTGCCAGGCGCGTCAGGGTCGCCATCCGCTGGGCGGCGATCCCCGCTGTCGGGCTCAGCCGGTCATAGGGCAGACAGTCCCAGGCCGGATATTCAAGAATTTCTATATCTTGCGAGAAGAAACGGAACGCCTGAACGAAGCCGCCCGACCGCTGATAGTCGCGCGCCACGAAGACGCCGACCCCACCGTCGGCCTTGATCCGCTCGGCGACGACCAGGGCGTCCAGCCCCTCGGGCGCCCCGCCTAGATCGGCGTCGGTCCGGTGCTGCGCGGTGACCTGTTGATCCATCAGCCGATACCCTTGCCGACCTCGGCCGCCACATGCTCGCGCATGAAGGCGCGAACCTTGGCCATCACGGGCGTCTCGAACTCGGGCGGCGTCGGGTCACGCTCGATGATCCAGCCGTAGAGCCACTGATCCTCCTCGTCGATCAGCAGTTCGAGCTGGTCCAGTTCGGCGTCCGTCAGGGTCGGCGCCACCTGATCCGAGAACGGGCCCAGCACCATGTCAGCCTCGCGGAAACCGCGCCGCCAGGACCGGAACTGGATCCGGCCCAGCCGCTGCTTCCGGGCCAGCGCCGCTTGGTCGCCACTGTCGTCTTGGGGGATTTCGGTCACAAGCAATCCTGGCCCGGCAAGGTTGAAGGACGTTCAAGCCGCGATCCACCGCGTGGCGAGCCTTAGCGTCCTAAAATGGAAGAAGCGCAGATAGCGCTCCTTCGCCCACTTCGCCACCCGTCATGGTCACGCTATGTTCCCGGCGATGCGTCCGCAGATTCTCTTTCCCCTGTTCGCCGAGGTCTCCAGCCTGAAGGGCGTGGGCCCCCGCGTCCTGCCCCTGGTGCAGAAGGTCGCGGGTCCGCTGGTGCGCGACCTGGTCTTCCTCAGCCCCTCCGGCGTCATCGTCCGCCGGCCGATGGAGGCGGCGACCGCCGTGGACGGCGAGGTCGGGATCTTCGAGATCGTCATCGACCGCCTGTTCGTCCCCAGCCGCCCCGGCGCCCCGCTGAAGGTCCGCGCCAGCGACCCGACCGGCTTCGTCCACCTGGTC
>JBKBXN010000041.1:0-18510 GCA_046314055.1 Brevundimonas sp. | reverse complement strand
CCGCCTGATCGTTCAGGACGGCATCCACGACCGCTTCGTGAAGGCGCTGGGCGAGAAGGTTGCGGCCCTGCGCGTCGGCGACGCCCTGGACTCCAACACCCAGATGGGCCCGGCGGTCAGCGAAGCCCAGCGTGAGACCTCGTACAAATACATCGACATCGCCCGCGAGTCCGGCGGTCGGATCGTCACCGGCGGCGAGCGTCTGAACCTCGACAAGCCGGGCTGGTACGTCCAGCCGACCCTGATCGCTGACACGGTCGCCGACGCCCGGATCAATAACGAGGAGGTCTTCGGCCCTGTCGCCTCGACCATCCGCGTCGCCAGCTATGAAGAGGCCCTGGCCGTCGCCAACGGCGTCGAGTTCGGCCTGTCGGCCGGCATCGTCACCCAGTCGCTCAAATACGCGCGCGACTTCCAGAAGAACGCCCGCGCCGGTATGACCATGGTCAATCTGGCCACCGCCGGAGTCGATTATCACGTGCCGTTCGGCGGATCGAAGAAGTCCTCCTACGGTTCGCGGGAGCAGGGTTTCGCCGCCGTGGAATTCTACACCCAGATCAAGACTTCCTATTCGGCGAGCTGATCTATGAGCGTTGTGGAATTGGTCTGGGATATCCAGGCGGAGCTGGGCGAAGGTCCTGTCTGGGACGCCGAGCGCAAGGCGGTGTGGTTCGTCGATATCAAGGGTCGTAAACTGCACCGCTATACGCCCGCCAACGGCGAGACCGCTTCGTGGGATACGCCGGACCAGACCGGTTTCGCCCTTCCGGCGGATGATGGGTCGCTGGTCTGCGGGGTTCGGGGCGGGTTGCACCGCTTCGAGCCCGAGACCGGCGTCTTCACCCTGATCCAGCCGGTCGAGGAAGACCGACCGCAGAACCGTCTGAACGACGGCTTCGTGGCGCCGGATGGGTCGCTGTGGTTCGGGTCGATGGACGACAGCGAAGAGGTGCAGACCGGCGCCCTCTATCGCTGGTTCCAGGGCGAACTGACTCGGCACGATGACGGATACGGCGTCACCAATGGCCCCTGCCTGAGCCCTGACGGGCGTACCCTGTATCACCACGACACCCTGGCCAAGACGGTTCTCGCCTTCGACCACGAAGACGGTGTGCTGTCGAACCGGCGGGTCTTCGCCGTGACCGAGGACGGCTATGCGGACGGGCCCAGCATGGACTCCTCCGGGGTCCTGCACGTCGGCCTGTTCAACGGCTGGGGCGTGGCGAAGTTTTCGGCGCAGGGCGAGCGGATCGGCAAGATCGAGGTTCCGGTCCAGACCGTGACCAAGGCGGCCTTCGGCGGCGAGGATCTGCGCGACCTCTATATGACCACGGCCTGGCTGGGGAACGCCGACAAGCGCGGCGAGCAGCCGACCCTGGGCGGGCTTTACCGGGTGCGGGTCGAGACGCCGGGCCTGCCGCAGAACAAGATCAAGCTGTGAGCCTGCTGACGCTGACGGCCGGGGACTGGCGCGCGACCGCGGCGCCGGAGCAGGGCGGGGCGATCCTGAGCCTGGAGTGGCGAGGACAGCCTGTGTTCCGGCCGACGCCCGAAGGGGCGACCGACATGCTGGATATGGCCTGTTTCCCCCTGGTCCCCTACGCCAACCGGATCGCCGACGCGCGGTTCGCGTTCGAGGGGCGGGACGTGCGGCTGACGGCGCTGGACCGGTTTGCGCCGCACGCCTTGCACGGCGACGGTTGGCTGAACCCCTGGACGGTCGAGACGGTCGATGACGCTTCCGTCGAGATGATTTTGGACTGGTCGGGCGAAGCGGACGGCGTGGGTTGGCCCTGGCCGTGGCGCGCCCGCCAGACGGTTCGGCTGACCGAGGACGGGCTGGAGATCACCTTGTCGATGACTAATACCGGCGACGCGGTCATGCCTGCCGGCCTGGGCCTGCACCCCTATTTCCAAAAGTCCGCCGACAGCCGTCTCAGCCTTCTCGCGACGGGGGTCTGGCTGACCGACGCCCGTGAGATCCCCGAGCGACTGGCGACCCCGGATGCGGTGGCCGACTGGAGCGGCGGACTGGCGCTGGCCGAGGCGCCCTTCGTCGATCACGCCTATGCCGGCTGGAACGGCGATGCGGTGTTGGAAAGCGACGGGCGACGCGTGGTGATGCGAGCCGAGGGCGCAGAGTGGGCGCAGGTCTATGCCCCGGTCGGCGCCGACTTCTTCTGCGTCGAGCCGGTGACGCATCGGCCGGATGTGCTGAACGCCCCTTCAGGCGAACCGGGCGGGCTGGCGCGGCTGCTGCCGGGCGAGGGCCTGACGCTGGTGATGCGCCTGACGGCTGAGGACGCTTAGCGGGGCGCAATCAGCGCGAGGGCGCGACCGTCGTCCAGGCCGAAACGAAGGCGGCGGCGTTCCGGCCGACTTCGTCTGGCGTCTGGCCTGGCTTGAACACGGCCGAACCGATACCGAAGCCGGAGGCGCCGGCCGCCAGCCACTGAGCCATGCTGTCGGGATCGACGCCGCCCACCGGATAGACGCGGGTGGCGGCGGGCAGGACGGCGCGAACCGCTTTCAGACCGCGTGTGCCAGCGATCTCTGCCGGGAACAGCTTGAGCGCGTCGGCGCCGGCGTCCAAGGCGGCGAAGGCTTCGGACGGCGTGAAGAAGCCGGGCAGGGACAGCAGGCCCAGCGCCTTGGTCTCGCGGATGACGTCGGTGTTGGTGTTGGGCGAGATGATCAGCTGGCCGCCGGCCTGGGCCACTTCGCGCGCGGCGGCGACCGTTAGAACCGTGCCGGCGCCGACCAGGGCGCGGGCGCCCAGGGCCGCGCGCAGCCGGCGGATGCTCTCCAGCGGATCGGGCGAGTTCAGCGGCACTTCCAGGCAGCGGAAGCCGGCGGCGACGATGGCTTCCCCGACCGCGACCGCCTCGTCAGGCGTCAGCCCGCGCAGGATGGCGATCAGCGGCAGGGCGTCCAGGCTTTCGACGGTGGGGGAGATCATCGGGATACAGCCTCGTGAATGCGCCACAGGCCCAGGGCCGTGGCGGCGGCGCCGTCCGCGATGCGGACGTCGTGGAAATCGGCCTGCGCCAGAGCGGAGGCGTAGCGGCGACATAGGGGCTCGGCGCCGATCAGGATGATCGGACGGTCGCGAGCGTCGAGCTGGGCGGCGATCTCGGCCCCGATCAGCAGACCGGACAGATAGTCCGCGGCGGATACCGCCGACAGTCGTCCGGCCAGGCCTTCGACTCGCACCGAGAACAGGTTGGCGGTCACGGCAGGGTCTTGCAGCGCCCGCGCTGCGCCAGCAGCGAAGGCGTCGTCATCCACGCCCGGATCGCCCATGTCGGCGCCCAGGATCGTGCCCTTGCGGATCGCGGCGAACAGCTCGCCGGTCATGAAGGTGCGAAAGCCGGTGATCCGACCCTCGGCGGTGCGGATCCATTTGCTATGGGTGCCGGGGCCGACCACAACGGCGTCGTCTTGAAGGTCCAGGCCGAAAACCTGGGTCTCCTCGCCGCGCATCACGTCTTGTAGGCGGTCATCTTCGAACGCCGCGACGCCGGGCACGAGGCGGACCAGGGGCGCGTCATCCGGCGAGGCGACGGCGCCGGCCAGATCCGCGACGCCGGCGGGGCAGGGCAGATAGGCCATCTCGCGCCAGCGGCCACGCGCTCCCGCCATGCCGCTGACCAGAACAGGCAGGCCTTCGCTCAACCAGTCGCCCGCGACGTCCCGAAGGACATCGTGGAACTGGTCAGGCGCCAGGCCGCCCGCGCCGCGCGGGTCCGAACGATTGTCCAGAACCCGCCCGCCTTCGGCGATCCGCATGGCGCGCAGATTGCTGGTGCCCCAGTCAATGCCGATAAGGCCTGGGCCGATCAGACCTGTCGTCACGCTCACCCTACCACCAGATCGAATAGACCAGGATCAGGAAGCAGACGACGCCGACGGCGGCCAGGTTGAAGCCCAGCGACGTCTTGTAGCTGATCTGGTCTAGCTTGATCTTCATCGCGTCCGGCTTGGCCGGGACCAGCAGGGAGACGATCACCGCCGCGATCAGGGAGACGACGAAGACGACGCCGACCCGGTTCATGAAGGGGAAGATGAACTGACCCGTCTCCTGCAGCCACCAGAAGACGGCCGACAGAACCACTGAGCCGATGGCGGCGGTCAGGGCGCCGGCTTCCGACGCGCGCTTCCAGAACAGGCCCAGCATGAAGATGACGACGATGCCCGGCGTGAAGAAGCCCGTGAACTCCTGGATGAACTGGAAGGCCTGATCGAACCCGCCCAGCAGGGGGCGAGCCGTCAGGATGCCGATGATCACGGCGACGACGGCGGCGATGCGGCCGACCGTGACCAGCTGATGCTCGGGCACGTCCTTCTTGATCTTGGCGTAGAGGTCCAGGGTGAAGATGGTCGAGATCGAGTTCACCTTGGACGCCAGCGAGGCGATGATGGCGGCGATCAGGGCGGCGAAGACCAGGCCCTTCAGACCGACCGGCAGCAGGTTCATCATCGAGGGATAGGCCTGGTCCGGCGCCGACAGGTTCGGCGCCAGGATCAGGGCGGCCATGCCCGGCAGGACCACGATCACCGGCATCAGCAGCTTCAGATAGGCGGCGAAGGCGATGCCCTTCTGGGCTTCGTGCAGCGACTTGGCGGCCAGGGCGCGCTGGATAATGTACTGGTTGAAGCCCCAGTAGCTGATGTTCATGACCCACAAGCCGCCCAGCAGAACGGCGATGCCCGGCAGTTCTTGATAGTGGGGGCTGTCCTTGGACAGGATCATGTCGAACTTGTCCGGGAACTCGGTCAGCAGGGTGTGGAAGCCGGCGAGGGCGCCGCCTGCGCCGCCGATCGTGGACAGGGCGATAAAGCCGATGATCAGGCCGCCACAGACCAGCAGGGCGACTTGCACGATGTCGGTCAGGGCCACGGCCTTCAGACCGCCCCACAGCTGATAGGCCAGGGCGAAGACGCCGATGGCGACGATGGCGTAGTCCTGGTTGAACCCGGTCACGGTGTGGACGGCGATGGCGCCCAGCCACAAGATCGAGGTCACGTTGACGAAGACGTAGAGCAGGAGCCAGAAGACGGCCATCACGTTGCGGATCGTCGGCCCATATCGCTGCTGCAGGAACTGCGGCATGGTGACGATGTCGTTGCGCAGGAAGATCGGCAGGAAGAACTTGCCGACGATCAGCAGGGTCAGGGCCGCCATCCATTCGTAGGAGGCGATGCCCAGGCCGATCACATAGCCCGATCCGCTCATGCCGATGATCTGTTCGGCCGAGATGTTGGCCGCGATCAGCGAGGCGCCGATGGCCCACCAAGGCAGGCTCTTGGACGCCATGAAATAGTCGGTGGAGGTCTTCTGCTCACCGGCCTTGCTGCGAGAGACCCACTGGGCCAGGCCGAAGATGAAGACGGCGTAGATCGCCAGAATGGCCAGATCGATGCCCGCGAGCGTCATGTGCATTTCCCCTACAGCCCTTGGTGCGGGCGGCCCTTGGTCCGGGCTTCCCGCAAAGCCTAGGGGAGGCGTCCATCCGCCGCAACGATATTTTTATATATGCTGGGAGATTTTACCCGCAACAATGCTAAGGTCGGCACGCTCGCGGGCTTCACCCAAGGGAGACGCCCCGTTAGCCTCTGGATCTTGCCGCAGGATTCTCATGACCGATCAAGACCCGACTGACGACCGCAAATATAGAGCGCCCGCGCTGGAGAAGGGGCTGGACGTTCTGGAACTGCTGTCGGCCCAGGGCGAACCGATGACGCCGTCGCAGATGTCGGCGACGCTGGGACGTTCGGTCAGCGAGCTGTTCCGAATGATCCAGGTGCTGGAGTTTCGCGGCTATATCGAACAGTCGCCGGACGGCTATCGTCTGACCAATCGCCTTTTCACCCTGGGCATGACCCAGGCGCCGATCAAGTCGCTGGTCGATGTGGCCATGCCGGCCATGCGGGATCTGGCGTCGAACACCCTACAGTCCTGCCACCTTGTCGTCCCGTCCGGCGACCAGATCGTCGTGATCGCCCGGATCGAGAGCCCTGGCGACCTCGGCTATTCGGTACGGATCGGCTACCGCCGCAGCATCCTGCACGCGACGTCTGGTCTGATGTTCTATTCCCGGTCCAATCCGCGGGCGCGCAAACACCTGCACGACAGCTTGGTCTCTCTGTTTGGAGAGGCGGATGTGACCGAATTCGCAGAGCGGGCCATGGCCATGACCCGTGGCGCTCATGTCGAGCGCGCCAGTGATTTCGTGATCGGCGTCACCGACCTGGTCGCGCCCATCATGGGGTCTGACGGCGTCATCGCCACCCTGATCACGCCCTTTATCGAGCAGGCGTCGATGGTCTGCACCAAGGCTCAGGCGGCGACCCTGCTGGTCCAGGCGGCCGGGGCGATTTCCGATCAGATGAGCGCCGTCTCACAAGCCTGATCTCGGGCGAGTTTCCGCCGTTGACAGGAGCAAACGCAGTCGTCATTTTCGTTGACGGTAACGACTTTCATTTGTGAAAGACCAATAGCCGCCGATAGAACGGCGGGCGTCGAGGAGGCGCGCTTCGAATCATGGCCGCCATCTACACCGACCTTAAGGGCAAGACTGTCATCGTCACCGGCGGCGCCGGCGGCATAGGCGAAGGCATCGTCCGCGCCTTTCACGCTCAGGGCGCTCGCGTCGGGTTTCTGGACATCGACGCCCAGCGCGGTCCGAAGCTTCAGGCCGAGCTGGGTGCGGACACACGGTTCGTCGCCTGCGACCTGACGGATATCCCGGCGCTGAAGGCGGCTGTAGCCGAGGTGCGTGCTGCGTTCGGCCCGATCGACATCCTGGTCAACAACGCCGCCCATGACGAACGTCATGCGACCCTGGACGTGACCGAAGAATACTGGGACGGCCGGATGGCCGTGAACCTGAAGCATCAGTTCTTCGCCGCCCAAGCGGTGCTGCCCGACATGAAGGCGAGCGGCAAAGGCGCCATCGTCAACCTGGGTTCGACATCCTGGATCATCGGACAGGGCGGCATGCCGGCCTATACGGCGTGCAAGTCCGCCGTCATCGGCCTGACCCGTTCGCTGGCCCGCGACTTCGGCCCCTTCGGCGTTCGGGTGAACGCCGTGGCCCCCGGCTGGATCATGACCGAACGCCAGCTGGAGCTTTGGGTCACGCCGGAGACGGAAAAGGAAATCTACGCCAACCAGTGCCTCAAGCGCCGACTCGTGCCGAACGACATCGCCAAGATGGTCGTCTTCATGTGTTCGGACGAGGCCGGGGCGATCACCAATCAACACTATGTCGTCGATGGCGGCTGGACCTGAAATGACCGATACCCCGAAGACTCCGAAGACGCTCCGCAGCCGCGCCTGGTTCGACAATCCGGAAAACCCGGACATGACGGCCCTCTATCTCGAGCGCTATCTGAACTACGGCCTGACGCGAAAAGAGCTTCAGTCGGACAAGCCGATCATCGGCATCGCCCAGACGGGTTCGGACCTGTCGCCGTGCAACCGCCACCATCTGGTGCTGGCTGAGCGCGTGCGCGAGGGCATCCGTGAGGCGGGCGGCATCGCCATGGAGTTTCCGGTCCACCCGATTCAAGAAACCGGCAAGCGCCCGACCGCCGGCCTGGACCGCAACCTGGCCTATCTGGGTCTGGTCGAGAGCCTGTACGGCTATCCGCTGGACGGGGTGGTCCTGACCATCGGCTGCGACAAGACCACGCCTGCCTGCCTGATGGCCGCCGCCACGGTGGATATTCCCGCCATCGCCCTGTCAGTCGGTCCGATGCTGAACGGCTGGCACAAGGGCGAGCGCACCGGGTCGGGCACGATCATCTGGAAGGCGCGCCAGATGATGGCGGCCGGCGAGATCGACTATGACGGCTTCATCGAACTGGTGGCGTCCTCGGCCCCTTCGGTCGGCTACTGCAACACCATGGGCACGGCGACGACCATGAACTCGCTGGCCGAGGCCCTGGGCATGTCTCTGCCCGGCTCAGCCGCCATTCCCGCGCCTTACCGCGAGCGCGCCCAGGTCGCCTATGAGACCGGCCTGCGTATCGTCGAGATGGTGCGCGAGGATCTGAAGCCGTCGGACATCCTGACGAAGGAAGCCTTCCACAACGCCATCGTCGTCAACTCGGCCATCGGCGGTTCGACCAACGCCCCGATCCATCTGACGGCCCTGGCTCGCCACTCTCACGTCGATGTGCCGTTACAGGACTGGCAGACCGAGGGCCTGCACGTGCCGCTGCTGGTGAACCTCCAGCCAGCCGGCGACTACCTAGGCGAGGACTATTTCCACGCTGGCGGCGTGCCGGCGGTGGTGTCCGAATTGATGAAACAGGGGCTGATCCGCGAGAACGCCCTGACCGTCACCGGCAAGTCCATCGGCGACAACTGCCGGGACGCCGAGATCATCCTGCCGGACGTGATCAAGAGCTTCGACGCCCCGATGAAGACCGACGCCGGCTTCGTCGTCTTCACCGGCAACCTGTTCAACTCGGCCATCATGAAGCTGAGCGTGATCTCGCCCGAGTTCCGCGAACGCTATCTGTCCAACCCCGACGACCTGAACGCCTTCGAAGGCCCGGCCGTCGTGTTTGACGGGCCCGAGGATTATCACCACCGGATCGACGACGAGAGCTTGGGCATCACTGAGCAAAGCCTGCTGTTCATGCGCGGCGCCGGTCCGATCGGTTATCCGGGCGCGGCCGAGGTGGTGAACATGCGGCCGCCGTCATACCTGATCAAGAAGGGCGTCAGCGCCCTGGCCTGTATCGGCGATGGACGCCAGTCGGGCACCTCGGGCTCGCCTTCGATCCTGAACGCCTCGCCCGAGGCGGCGGCGGGCGGCAACATCGCCCTGCTGAAGACCGGCGACCGGGTGCGGATCGACCTGAACACCGGCCGCGCCGATATCCTGATCTCGGACGAGGAGTTGGCTCAGCGCCGCGCCGCGTTCGAGGCAGCCGGCGGCTATAAATACCCGGCCTCGCAGACACCCTGGCAGGAGATGCAACGCGACGTGGTCGGTCAGCTAGAGACGGGCGCCGTGCTTGAGCCTGCGATCAAGTACCACCGCATCGTCGATAAGTTCGGCCTGCCGCGCGACAATCACTGACGGCGAATGATTGTATAGGGGCGGCGCGAGCCGCCCCTCGTTCTAGCATCAGCGCGGCGTGATCCTTATCGCCGCCCCGCCGCTGGGCTTCAGCGCCAGCGTCAGCGTCGTTTCAGCCTCTACCGCCTTGGTCGAGATCTCCGTCCGGTTCGGCGTATCGGTGTCGGTATAGACGGTCGCCTCGAACCGCCCACGCCCCAGGAAATCCAGCGGCACGCGGACGGTCCGGGCGTCCGCGTTCGTCATGGCGCCCACATACCAGTCGCGGCCCTTGCGCCGGGCCAGGACGATCGACTGACCGATCTCGCCCGAGATGAACCGGGTTTCGTCCCAGGTCGTCGGAACCTGGCCGATGAAGGCCGTCTCCGGCTGGCCGGCATAAGTGTCCGGGCTGTCGGCGACCGTCTGAAGCGGGCTTTCGTAGACGACGAACATCGCCAGCCCGTGCGCCCGCGTGGTCATTACAGTGGGGCGCATAAACCGCCAGCGGAAGGTCGCGGGAGTCTGATTGTCGAATCCGCCGGGCGTATAATCCATGGGGCCCAGCAGCATGCGCGTATAGGCCAGGGTGACGTTGTGGTCGGCGGTGATCCGGCTGGACCACTTGTTGTTTTCAGCCCCCAGAACCCCCTCCTGCGTGATGAAGTTGGGATAGGTGCGGGTCAGGCCGGTCGGGTGGAAGGCGCCGTGCAGATTGACCATCAGACGCCGCTGCGCCGCTTCGGCCAGCAATCGGTGATACCAATCGACCATCACCTGGTCGTCACGGTCCATGAAGTCGACCTTGACGCCGGCGACGCCCCAGGCCTGGTATTGGTCCAGGGCGGCGTCGAACTGGGCGTCCAACGCCTTCCAGTTCAACCAAAGGAACAGGCCCACGTCCTTTGCCCGGCCGTAAGCCACCAGTTCCGGTATGTCGATCTGCGGGGTGGTCTCAGTGACGTCCACTCCGGGCCGCACGACCCCGCCGCCGCCGGCGCCGCGATACCAGCCCTCGTCGATGGTGACGTACTCAAGCCCGTTGGCGGCGGCGAAGTCGATAAAGGCTTTGAACGTAGCCGTGTTCATGCCGCTGTCTTGCACGGCGTCGATATGGCCGCCGTTCCACCAGTCCCACGCCGATTTTCCAGGTTTGACCCACGACGCATCAAACGTCGCCGGCGCGCTGAGATCGGTGATCAGGGTGGATTCGATCAGGTCGCCGGCATGGTCGCCGACCATGATCACCCGCCACGGCGTCTCCAGGTCCCGCCCGATGCGCGTCGTCGCCACGACGGGGGGAACGCCGCTGGGCGCATCCGGCCGTGGGGCCAGCTTGGCCTGCACGCCCAAGCCTCCGTCGCCGCGTCCGCCCAGATACAGGCCCGGATAGTCTTTCAGGTCGGCTTCGGCGATCGCGATCGTCGGGCCGTCGGGCGTCGTTTCGCAGACGAGAGGGGCGTCATAGGCGTTGTGATCGCGGATACGCGAAGCCGCAATCGGGTCGAACTCACCCTCGTGGCTGGAGTTGAACCGTCCCAGATTCAGGCCCCAGCACCTGTAGTCTGAAGGGAAGGCGAACTGCGTGTTCTCTGCGACGACGCCCATAGGCGCGTCCTTTCCGGCCGGAAGGCGATAACGGAAGGCGACGCCGTCGTCATAGGCGCGAAGCACCAGGGTCATCGTGGGCTTGTCGTTGGCGGGTTCGGCGGTGAGCGTGACCTCACGCCAGCGAGAACGCACCTGCGATCTCCGCCCAAGCAGGGCATATTCGTCCACGCCTTGTCGGACCGGCGATACCGAAAAGGTCTCGCTCGCGCCGACGGAAATGCGGTTCTCCAACGTGAGGCCGATTGTGGACGGCGCAAGAAGAACTTGGCTGTCACGCAGCACAGAGAGGGAAGGTTTGCCCTCGAGCATTTCCAGCCGGATGCTCAATCGACCGTTGGGCGAGGCGAGATCAATCGGATCGGCCAGGGCTGCAGACGCAGCGGCGTTGACCCATACAGCCAGGACCGCGCCGCTCAGCATTCTCACTACTAAAGACGTCATAAGGGGTTCCTGGCGTCAGGGTTGGCGAGAGGTCCTGCCGCGCAGCGGCTGGAAATATAGCTTTCGTGTGCGGGCATCTGCTCCACGGCGTGCCGGATGGCCAAGCGGATCTCGTTCAGCCGGTGGCGAACCTGGTCCTGTGCAACGGTTTCGGTCAGCGGGTCGCAGCGGGCGGGGGACACCCCTTGGCCCATCAGGACTGCAACCCAGCTGGTCTCCTGGAACAGTTCGTCCTCGTAGCGGAAGACCCGACCGCGACTGCGGAACAGATCAATCTTCTGGGTCAGGCTGTCGGGTATGGCCATAGCGCGAACCTGACGCCACAGCGGGGCGTCGTCCCGCTCGGTCGCGTGGTAGTGCAGGATGATGAAGTCGCGGATCCGTTCGAATTCGGCCTGCATCAGCCGGTTGTAGTTATCGATGTCCGCCTGTGCGAAGCCGGTGTCGGGGAAGCTGAGCAAGAGCTTGGAAAGACCCGACTGAATCAGGTGGATGCTGGTCGATTCCAGCGGCTCTATGAAGCCCGAGGCCAGCCCCAGGGACAGACAGTTCTTGTTCCAGGTCTTGCGCCGGCGGCCGGTCGTGAACCGCAGGAAGTTGGGCTCGCCGGCCTCAGGTCCGTCCAGCGACGCCCGAAGCGTCGCCTCGGCTTCATCGTCGGACAGGAAGGCGCTGCTATAGACATAGCCGTTGCCCGTGCGGTGCTGAAGCGGGATGCGCCAGCGCCAGCCCGCTGACAGGGCCGTGGACTGGGTGTAGGGTGTCGGCGGCGCCGCGCGGGCGCACGGCATGGCCACGGCTCGGTCGGCAGGCAGCCAGTGGGTCCAGTCCTCGTAGCCGGTCTTCAGCGCGCCCTCGATCAGCAGGCCCCGGAAGCCGGAGCAATCGATGAAGAAGTCAGCCGCCAGTTCGCGCCCGTCTTCCAGTCTGACGGAGTGGATGAAGCCGTCGCTGTCCCGTAGTTTCACGCTGGCGATACGGCCTTCATGACGGGTTACCCCGCGCCCTTCCGATTGACGCCGCAAAAAGCGGGCATAGAGACCGGCGTCGAAATGGAAGGCGTAGGTCATCCACGCCAACGGTGACTGTGGCGTGTCCTCGGGGCGGGCGAACCGCCCCAGTCGCGCAGCCACTTCCGTAGGCGCATATTCACCTAGGTCGCCGACACGGCCGTCGCCGTCGTGCGCCCTCAGCCAGTACTGGTGAAAGGCCGCCACGCCGAGCGGCGCCCCATAGGCGCCGAAGGGATGGAAATAGCTGTGCCCTTGGCGAAACCAATCATGGAATGCGATGCCCAGTTTGAACGTAGCTTGGGTCTCGCGGATGAAAGTATTCTCATCGATGCCTAGAAGCTGGTTGAAAAGCTTGATCGGCGGGATTGTGGCCTCGCCGACGCCGACCGTTCCAACGGCCTCTGACTCGACAAGATCGATCCGAACCGCCCTGCCCAGTATGTGCGACAGGGCGGCTGCCGCCATCCATCCGGCGGTTCCGCCGCCGACGATCAGGATGCGTTGAACCGGCGCCGGGACCATCAGGCGTAACCGGTGAAATGTTCGGAATGGGGGGGCAGGCTGGCGACGGCCTGACGGATCAGGTCGGCGAAGCGAGCGCCCTGGCGCTCGATGTCTTCCAACTTGTCCAGGCCGACAAGCGGCGTCGCCTGTCGCGGCCAGACGCCCAGACCGGTGAAGACGGCGGTCCAGCTGTCCTCGCGGAAGGACTCGTCTTCCAGCAGGGGGACGTCGCCCCGAGCGCGGAAAAGTTCGATCTTGTGCATCAGGCTGTCGGGCGGCGGTGTCTCGCGGCAATCCCGCCACAAGTCGCCGTCCTTCCGTTGCGCCAGGTGATAGTGCAGGACGATGAAATCGCGAATCCGCTCGAATTCCTGCTCCGAACGACGATTGTACTCGCGGACAAGCACGGGATCGAAACTGCGATCAGGGAACATCTCGAGGAGCCGGCCGATGCCCGTCTGGATCAGATTGATGCTGGTCGACTCCAGCGGTTCCAGAAAACCCGAGGCAAGTCCGAGAGAGACGACATTGCCTTTCCAGACTTCTCGCCGACGCCCGGTGACGAACCTCAGTCGGTTGGGCTCAGCCAGGGGCGGCGATTCCATCTGACCGATCAGGTCGTCCAACGCCGCTTGGTCTTCGATGTGAGCGCTGGAATAGACATAGCCGTTGCCGACTCGGTGCTGCAGCGGGATACGCCATTGCCAGCCGGCCGAACGGGCGCGGGCCGTCGTGAACGGCTCTGCCGGGCGCGTTGCCGCGCAGGGCAGGGCGATGGCCCGGTCGCAGGGGAGCCAATGGCTCCAGTCCTCGTACCCCGCCTTCATCGTCTGTTCGATCAACAGGCCCCGGAAACCCGAACAGTCGATGAACAGGTCGGCCTCGACCCGGCGACCGTCCTCCAGCTGTACGGCCGCGACATGTCCATTGTGCGGATCCTGAACGACATCGACGATCCGACCCTCGCAGCGAGTCACTCCCAGACCTTCCGCCAGGGTCCGCAGACGATGCGCGAACAGGCCGGCGTCGAACTGGAAGGCGTAGGAATAGTGAGAAAGAACGGAACGGGGGTCGTCCACCGGCGGGGCGAACCGGCCGGCGCGCGACATGGCGGTCGGCACCGACCAGGGCTCCAGGCTTTCTATTCGGCCCGCGGCTTTCAGTCGGAACAGGTATTGCCGCCAGGCTTGTCCGGCGACGGTCGGACCATAGTCGCCGAAGCCATGGAAATAGTCTGAGCCGGGGCTGCTCCAGTCCTTGAACGCGATGCCCAGTTTGGCGGTGGCGGCCGTGGACCGGATGAAGTCATCTTCAGCCAGTCCCAGCATGCGGATGAACTGACGGATCGGCGGGATGGTCGCCTCGCCGACGCCTACGGTTCCTATGGCGTCCGACTCGACCAAGGTGATTTCGAGGGCCAGCCCCGACGGGCGGGTGAAGGCTCGCGCCAAGGCGGCGGCGGCCATCCAGCCAGCCGTACCGCCGCCGACGATAGTGATGCGGCGCACCGCTCCCGACAAGTCGCTCATTGCTCTCCCTCCACGCCGGCTTTGCGCCGATCCTGTTGCCGCACACCGTAAAGCAAAGCTCACCGGGCGGCATTAATGGTAGCGCTATCAGAAAATGCTTTTCAACGCATGAAAACCTGTGCATCCTTGAAAGGTGGTCACGTCGTCCCAGAGCGGCGGACCTCAACTTCGGGAGGGATGTCGTCCCACGACGCTGATAAGCGACGGGCGCGACCAGCAGGAAGGTTTGAGGCAAATGTCTCGTCAAAATCACGTTCGCCGTGTCGCGCTTCTGTGCGGCGCTTCACTTGTCGCTGTCGCCGCCTTGGCGCCGACGACGTCCATGGCGCAGGAAGCTGCCCAGTCTGACGACGCTGCTACGGTCGACGAAGTGGTCGTCACCGGCATTCGCGCTCAGTTGCGGTCGGCTCAGGCGATCAAAAAGAACTCTGAAGTCATCGTCGATTCAGTGACGGCCGTGGATATCGGCGCGTTGCCGGACCGTTCGGTGTCCGAGGCGCTTCAGCGTATCCCCGGCATCACCCTGCAACGCACCAACTCCGCCCGCGACCCCGCCCGTCTGGCGGCCGAAGGCGGCGGCGTCTTCGTGCGCGGCCTGTCGGGCGTTCGCTCCGAAACCAACGGGCGCGACATCTTCTCGGCCTCCAGCGGCCGGGGGCTCAGCTTCGAAGACGTGTCCGCCGACCTGCTGTCGGGCGTGGATGTCTACAAGAACGTCGCCGCGAACATGATCGAAGGCGGCATCGCCGGCACGATCAACCTGCGCACGCGCGTTCCGTTCGAGAACAGCAAGCCGCTGTTGGCGATCAACGCCGACTATAACTACGGCGACTTGTCTGAACGGGGCTTCTGGTCTGGCAGCATTATCGGTTCTGACCGTTGGGACACCAAGATCGGCGAGTTCGGTCTGCTGGCCAACCTCAGCGTCTCGAATGTCGGCAACCGCACCGACAGCATCTCGGCCGACCGTTATGACCCGGTGGTCCTGACGGCCAACAGCGCAGACGGCACGGGCCAGGCGGGCGAGACTGTTTATATTCCCAAGAATATGGGCTGGCGGACGATCGATTGGGAACAGAAGCGCACGGCGGTCGCGCTGGCTGCGCAATGGCGTCCGAACGATCAGTGGCTGTTCACATTGCAGGCGCTGGGTTCGCAAGCCGAGACCTATAACGTCGAATATGCGATGGGCAGCGAGAGCATCCTGACGCCGAACTCGACCTATTCGTATAACGAAGACAACGTCTTTGTTTCGGGCATCGTGCCCGACGCCAACTATAACACCGACACCCGGATCGGCGATGACACGAAAAAGACCGGCGATGTCGCGCTGAACTTCGAATATACGCCCGGCGGCGCCTGGTCGTTCAGCGGTGATCTCCAGTACGTCAAGTCGACGGCCGAGATCTATTCGATGACGGCCTTCACCCAGCTGGAAGATCGTCCCAATCTGCAGTTCACCATCGACGGCGACCTGCCGACCATCACCTCAACGGGCGGGTCGATGGAAGACAAGTCGAGCTACTGGTGGGCCGCTGCCATGGACCACATCGAGGACAACGAGGCCGACGAAATGGCCGGCCGTCTCGATGCGCGCTACGACTTCGAGAACAACGACTTCTTCCGGTCTGTCGAGTTCGGCGTTCGTATGACGGACAAGAACTACACCAACCGCCAGACAGGCTATAACTGGGGTCTGTTGTCGAACCAGTACTGGCTGTTCAACGCCAATACGGTCTATCTAGACGACGCTGGAGCGGTTGGCGGGGCGCAGGATCCGCGTCTGCTCGATTCGTCCTTCCTGTACTCGTTCGACAATTTCTTCCGCGGAGATACGTCGGTTCCGGGCGTCGCCTGGTTCCCGACCGCCGGCTTGCTGAACCAGGGCACCGCCCACGCTTACGACATCCTGAAGACCACCCAGAGCGCCGGGTGGGGCTGGGCGCCGCTCAGCGACGACTACGACAGCTATCGTCTGGGCAGCGGCAACGGCGGTGTGACTGACCTGCAGGAGAGGACTGAAGCAGCCTATATTTATAGCCGTTTCGGCAACGACACCGGCTTCTTCGGTCGCGCCTTTGACGGCAACTTCGGTCTGCGCGTCGTCAAGACCAAGACCGAAACCAACCAAGTGGTCACCGTGCCGTCGATCACGGGGGTCTGCCCGACGGGTGCTGACTGCACCGACTTTAACGAGGCGGTCCAGTTCGTCTCCGGCGGGCCGTTAAACGCGGGCGCAGACATCAGCAAGGAGTACACCAATGTACTCCCCAGCCTGAACCTGCGGGCCTTCCTGACCGAAACCCTTCAGGCGCGCATCGCCGTGTCGCGCGCCATCCTGCGGCCGGAAATGTACCAGCTGCAGCCCTTCACGAACCTATCGATCAACTTCGAGGCCGACGGCTATACGCTGAACCCGACGACGCCCTTCACGGGCACCGGCGGCAATCCGAATCTTGAGCCTCTGAAGGCCACCAACTACGATTTCAGCCTGGAGTGGTACTTCGCGCCGACCGGTAGCCTGACCTTCGCCGCCTTCCACAAGGATCTGGAAGACTTCATCTTTTCCGGCAGCTCCACCGAGACCTACACCAACGGCGGGGTCTCCTATGACTTCCTCATGACCCGCTACACCAATGGTGACGAGGGCAAGATCGACGGTTTCGAACTGGCCTATTCCCAGTTCTACGACTTCCTGCCCGGTCCGCTCAGCGGCTTGGGGGTTCAGGCCAACTTCACCTATGTCGACAGCAGCGGCGGCCGCAACACCAGCCAGAACATCCTGGATCCGATCCAGAACGGCGCCGCCGGCGAAGAACTGCCGCTCGAAGGTCTTTCCAAGACCAGCTACAACCTCGCGGTCCTTTACGAGAAATACGGTATCTCGGCGCGCCTCGCCTACAACTGGCGCGAGGAATATCTGATGACCACCTCGGCGGCCAACATCAATGCGCCCGTCTGGGCCAGCGACTTCGGCCAACTGGACGGTTCCATCTTCTACAGCCTGACTCCGGACGTGAAGATCGGCGTACAGTCGACCAATATTCTGAATGAGCGGACCGTGCTGAAGGTGGGCGGCGAGAGCCGCAAGGCGCCGTACAACTGGGTGGACACCGACCGCCGGATCGCCGTGGTGCTGCGCGCCGCCTTCTGATCCGGACCTGAATAACGGGGCGTCGGCGTCGCCGGCGCCCCGATTGTTTTCTTATCGACGTTGGGAGGCGGCGATGGATCTTTTCGCACGCGGATTAAGCACCGTTCTGTCGTTTGCGGCCGTTGCACTGGTGGCGACGGCGCCGGTTCAAGCTCAGTCGCCGATCCCTCAGCTTGTGCAACAAGACGGCAGACACGCTCTGATGGTGGATGGCGCGCCCTTCACCATCCTGGGAGCTCAGGTCAACAACTCGAGCAACTATCCGGCGCCCTTGGCTGAAGCTTGGCCCGCCGTTCACCATATCGGCGCCAACACGGTTCAGGTTCCCATCGCGTGGGAACAGCTCGAACCGGTCGAGGGCCAGTTCGACTTCTCCTTCGTCGACCATCTGGTGGAGGAGGCGCGTCGCAACGACGTGCGCCTGGTCATTCTGTGGTTCGCGACCTGGAAGAACACAGCGCCCAAATACGCCCCCGCCTGGGTCAAGCTGAACCCCGCACGGTTCCCGCATCTGATCCAGAAGGACGGATCGGAATCCTACGCCATGTCGCCCTATGGGCGTGAGACTTTGGCCGCCGACGCCCGCGCCTTCGCCGCTCTGATGCGCCATATCCGTAAGATCGACGAACGCCAGCGCACCGTCATCATGGTCCAGCCCGAGAACGAGGTCGGCACCTACGGCTCGGTCCGCGACTATTCCCCCGCCGCACAGGCCGCTTTCGACGGTCCCGTGCCTCAGGTCCTGCTGGACCGGACGGGCAGGGCGCCCGGAACTTGGTCCGCCGTGTTCGGCGACGAGGCGGAGGAGTTCTTCCATGCCTGGTCCATAGCCACTTACGTCAATACGGTCGCAGAGGCGGGCAAGCGCGAATATCCGCTGCCTATGTACGTTAACGCGGCCCTGACGGACCCGATCACGCGCGTTTCGCCGACCAACTATGCGTCCGGCGGCCCGGTCTGGCCTGTGCTCGACGTGTGGAAGGCGGCTGCACCCTCCATCGACCTTTTGGCTCCCGACATCTACGATCGCGGCTCGGTGAGCTACGAAGGCACTTTGGGTCGATACGCCCGGCCCGACAACGCCCTGTTCGTCGCTGAAACCGGCAATGATCCTTCGTTCGGGCGCTTCCTTTTCTCCACACTGGGACGCGGCGGGGTGGGCTATTCGGCCTTCGGTATCG
>JBKBXN010000040.1:0-18544 GCA_046314055.1 Brevundimonas sp. | reverse complement strand
GAGCGCCACGGACAACGCCCTGATCGTCGCCTTCATCACGTCCCCCGCCGGGCCCGGCGCGGTCAGCGAGAATTTCGAGCCCAAGGACGTCCGCGAATTCGAGACCTGGCGCCAGGACCACTACAAGGAACATCCGGTCAACCTGGCCAATGGCGCGCAGATCCCCGTCCTGCCTTACGGCGACGAACTGACGCTGCAGACGGCGTCCAAGGACGTCAGCAGCTTCGACTCCTTCATGAGGTCCATCCTGCGCCTGATCGCGGCGTCGCTGGACGTGACCTACGAAGAACTGTCGATGGACTATTCGCAGACGAACTATTCGTCCGCCCGCGCCGCCCTGATCCACGCCTGGTCGGCGACGGTCGCCCTCAAGGATGTCTGGCCCGTGATCCGTCCGCCGTTCCGCGCCGACGTGTCGATCGGCTTCGTCGAGAGCTTCGACTATCTATGACCGACGTCTCTAACCCCGTCGTGGGTCGCCGCCGGGTGCGGGCGGCGGTCTTTCTGCGTATCGCGACCAATCCCGTGGCGCGCGCCTGGTCAGGCGTGGGCGGGTTCGCCCTGCCGGCTGACGCCGTCGAGACCGAGGGCGGGCGTTATCTGGGCGTCGGCTGGATGCAGAACCTGCCCGCGCTGGAAGTGCTGCTGAACGGCGCGGCCGAGAGCGTGACCTTCAGCCTGTCCGGCGTCGATGACCGCACCGTCGCCCTGGTCGATGCTGCGGACGGGGTGCGGGGCGTCGCCGCCCATCTGGGCGTCATGTTCTATGGCGCTCGCTGGACGCGCACGCCGGTTCAATGGTTCCGCCGTTGGCGGGTCGATATGGTCGGGACGCGCGAGATCGCGGTCGGCAGCGACGACATGGGCGCCGAGGCCCTGTCGATGTCGGTCTCGGTCACCTTGGGGTCCAGCCGGACCAGCCGTCGGGTCGGCCAGCCCGCCTTGTGGACCCATGCCGAACAGAACCGGCTGCATCCCGGCGACAACAGCCTGTCCCTGGTCGGACGGATGACCGGCGACGCCACCCGGCCCTGGCCGCCCATCGCGTGAACGGCCGCATGGGAACCGCGAAAGAAGAAGCTTTGGCCGTCTGGCTGGACCGTGCCGTCGATACGCCGCGCGCCTGGGGCGTGCATGACTGCACTCTGTGGCCGGCGGACTGGGTGGTCGAATGCGGCCATGCCGATCCGGCGGACGGCTGGCGCGGCCGGTATCGCACCGCCCTGGGCGCGGCGCGGCTGGCAGGGCGGGTCGGCGGTCTAGCGGACCTGTGGCGGGACGGCGCCGCCGCAGCGGGATTGAGCCTGACGGTTCGGCCGAGAGCAGGGGATGTCGGCTTGCTGGGGATGACGACCCAGGGCGTGGGCCCGCGTCTGGCCGGACTGGTCGGCGGGATCTGCATCGGGGCCGGCGAGTGGGCGGTGATCACGCCCGCCGGGCTGTGGCTGGGCCGGGCGTCGCCCGTGGCGGCATGGAGGACGGCATGGCGGACCCGATAAGCTGGATCGCCGCTAAGGCGGCCGAATGGGTGGCCATGACGGCGTTTCAGACCGCGACGGCGACGGGGGTGTCGGTGGCGACCGCCGCGACCGTGGCCAATGTCGCCTACGCCGCCACCTATGCCCTGGTCTATGTCGGGACGGCCGTCGGTCTGGCTTCCTTGGCGGCGCCCAAGGTGCCCAGCGCGGAACAAGGCAAGGTGCCCGCCAATCAGACCACGCCGCGCCGTCGGATCGGCACAGGCCGGTCGCGGCTGTCGGGGCCGCGCGCCATGTGGGAATCGATCCCCGGCTGGAATATCGAGATCATCAATGTCCTGGGCCAGCCCGTCGACGCCTTCGAACAGTTCTGGCTGAACGACGACGCGGTGACGGTGGACGTCGACGGCTGGGTCCAGCGCCTGGACGGCGCCTATGGCGACCACGAAATCCGCATCCTGGCCAAGACGGGCCAGCCCGGCGACGACGGAGCGTTCGAGGAAATCGTGGCCCTGTTTGCAGCGGCTGGATTGTCGGACCTGTACGACGCCAGTCACCGTGGCGACGGGGTCGCGCGCATGGCCCTGTTGTGCAAGGCGATCGACGACCGTTACGTGCTGGACGTCTATCCGAACGGACCGCCCGCCCTGTCGGCGACGGTGCGGCTGTGCCGGGTCTATGACTGGCGCGATCCGGACCAGGACCTGATGGACCCGGCGACCTGGAAATGGAGCGCCAACGCCCACGTCAATCATGTGCATTGGGAATGGTGTCTGCGCCATCTGCCGCGCAAGGGCGCGGACGGCGTCGGCTGGATCCAGGGTCATGGACCCGGCGGCGTGGCGACGCCGCCCCCGGTCATCTGCCTGGAAGACTGGTCCGGCGATCATGCGCCGCGCCTGGCGGAACGGACGGCGGTCGCAGATCTGTGCGACCAACGGGTGGACCTAGCCGCCGGCGGCGACGAGGCGCGGTACGAACAGCATGGCTGGTGGGAAATCGGGACGGAAGACGCCGACGTCCGGTCGCAATATCTGAACTGCTATGACGGCTGGATGGCCGAGGGCGGCGACGGAGCCCTGATCATCAAGGGCGGCGTCTATGAGGCGCCGCCGGAGGGCGTGGTGCTGACGGACCGCAACCTGGTCGAGGCCAGCTGGAACCGTGGCGCGCCCGACAAGGACGTCTACAACATCATCAAGGCGACCTTCACCAGCGTCGCGCACGGGTTTTCGGCCCAGCCGGCCGATGACTGGCGCGACGAGGATCTGATCGCCGAGGTCGGCGACGAAAAGCCCCTGCCCATCGACCTGGGCTGGGTTCAGAGCCATGGCCAGGCGCGGCGTCTGATGAAGCGGATGGCGCCGCGCGTCTTCGCCGACCGTCACGGCGATCTGGCGGCCGATCTGGAAGGTCTGAACCATATTCGGCGGCGGTATGGACGGCTGGAGCGCCGTCGCGGTCCGGCCAGCATGCGGGCCGTGGATTTCGAGCTGTTGGGGGCGTCCATCGATCTGCGCGGCGGCCGGGTGCCGCTGAACATCGTCGAGGCCGATCCGAATATCGACGCCTGGAACCCGTTGACGGAAGAGGGGCTGGGTCCGTCCCTGACGGAGCGCGCGCCGACGATCCAGGTCCCGATGCCCGAGATCGTCTCGATCACGCCGGTGACGGTTTCGGTCGGAGATGCGAACGGCGTGCGCCTGCGGTTCGTGATCGAGGATCCGGACCGGCCGGGTCTGTCGTTCGCCATTCGCTGGCGTGTCGCGGGCTCCGTGTCCTGGACCGAGGAATCGCCTCAGCCGCCGATCGTCGTGTCCGGCGACCTGCAGGTGGACAGCGGTTTCGTCCAGTCCGGCGATCTGGAGGCCAGTATCTCGGCCTGGTCTGGAGGCACGCGGTCCGACTGGACGTTGGAGCAAGATGTTTCGGCCGAGCCCGACGCGGCCGGCGTTTCCCCGCCGTCCAATCTGACCGCCTCCAGCCCCTCGGCCGGCGTCCTGCGGGTCGGCTATCGCGATCCGTCCTTGCCAGTCGCCTATTGCATCGTCCGGACCAATACGACCGCCACCTTGACCGGCGCCGCGGCAACGCCGGAACGGCCCGTCGGCGGGGTCTATACGCCCCAGTCCGTCGATCTAAGCCGCGCCGCCGGCAGCTATTACGTCTGGGTCACGGCCTATGACGAAGCCGATACGCCGTCCGCCGGCGTCGGTCCTGTCGGGCCGGTCGCGGTGAGCTGACGCTTTCCGCCAACTGAACGCCGCCCTTTCGGGGCGCGTCCCCCAATATGGAGATCGGTATGTCCGACACGCTCTTGGCCGAGGTGCGCGATGTGTTTCGCGACTTCGAAGTGGCCGGCGTTCCCGCGTCCGGCGAGCACGACCCCGAAAAGGCTCGAATCCGCGAGCTTCTGTTTCAGATCATCGGCTCGATCGCGGCCGGCGGCGAGTTGCCGCCCGAGCTGGCGGCGGACCTGGCCACCGTGGCGGACGGCCTTGAAGGAAAGCAAGACCTAGCGGCCGCGCTGACGTCGCTGGCCGGGCTGTCCCTGGCCGCCAACAAGCTGATCTATGCGACCGGCGCTGGCGCCCTGGCGACGGCCGATTTGACGGCGTTCGGGCGGAGTGTCGTGGCCGGCGCAGACAGCCCGGCGGTGCGGACCCTTTTGGATGTCCTGAGCGAAGCGCAAACTGGCGCCGCCATCGTCACGGCGCGGGAGGAAGCCCGCCGAGACCAGCTGTCCGGCGTGGGCGAGACGGTCGTTTTGGACAGCGAACGCGCGGAGCGGCTGGAGACGCTGAAGGCGTCGGCCAAACGCGCTCTGCTGGGCATCTATGCCGACGGCCGTCCAGTCTATCGCTTCGACAGCGAAGCCGGCGTCTATCACCACTATCGCCCCCTGCGCGCCCATCACGGCGTCCAGCTGGGTGGCTGGCCCAGCGACCGGCTGGACCCGCAAGACCCGTCCGGCGAGGGCGTGATCGACTCCAGGGACAATACGTCGTGGTCGGTTCAGAAGCGCCTGCGCATCACGGCCCCGGACGGCACGCCCCTGCTGGACCTGGACGGCCCGAACAAGCGGGCCGGTCTGATCGCGGGCCCGGAATATTCGGCGCGCCCCGGATCGCTGTGGCAACCATCGCCGGGGCGGCTGGCGATCACGCCGACGCCGGTCAGCTATTTCACCGGGCGGTTCGCCCCGGTCGGCCTGCCCCAGCCCCAGCCGCTGACCAGTGAACATCCCGTGGTCGTCTATGCCGATGAGGATACCGAGGATCGGGACACGTCGCTGTACCAGCTGGCGCCCGCCGTCGCGATCATCGGCAACAGCATGTGGGTCGCCTTCGTGCGGAACAACATCGCCGCCAGCGAGGGCAACAACTCCTACATCGTGCTGAAATACAATCACAACGGCGCGGCGGATTGGCCGGACGCCGATTGGGTCGAATACGCCTACGTCACCACGCCGGACGTGGCTACGCATATGAACGACGTGCAGTTGTGGGTCGATCCGATGGGGCGGCTGCATATCCTGGCCTGTCTGTTCGCCTTCACCAATCACCTGTTCGCCGGGGTCATCGTCCATCCCAAATCGACGCGGCCGACGATCTCGGGATTTGTGCGGCCGATCATGTTCGGCGTTCCGTCCAAGCCGGTCAGCGTGGATCGGCGGACCCTGGTGTCCGTGGACATCATCCGCACCGCGCCCCTGGACCCGCTGTATGAAGGGTCCACGATCTGCGAGTTCGACTGGCAGGCCGGGACCTTCCTGAAGGTCGGCAAGCTGCCGGACGAACCCGAGTTCAGCTATCCCGAATCCTCGATCTATCAGAAGCGCGACGGAACCCTGCGGCACGTCCAGCGCACCGAGGCGGCCGGGTCGAAGAAACAGAAGTTCGCGGACAGCGCCGGCGGCGATCCCAACGCCTGGAGCCAGCCCGCCGTCTATTCGGCTCTGCCCGACAACCCGGTGTCCAAGGCGCGGTTCGCGGTCTCGCCCTACACCGGCGCGCTGTATGCCGCCTTCAATGCCGACGCCGCCCGCCTGAACATGACACTGGCCGTCTCGCTGGACGACGGCGCGACCTTCAATCCAGCGCTTTCAGTGCTGCTGGCCGCCGGCAGCGGCAGCGGGACCAGCAGCGGCGCTGGAAGCGTCGCCTATCCGGACATCGACTTCGACGACCGGGGCAATGTCGTGGTGGTCTGGGACGGCTCGCGCAGCGTGAACAAGCGCATCGACGGCGCCGTGATCCCGGAGGCTTCGATGCTGGCTGGGACGGGGTTGGCGGACAAAACCGCCCTGGCCATCGACGACGGAACCCCCTGACCCCTTTTCCCTGGAGACGACCATGCTACGCATCGAGAACCTGAGCCCCCGCAGCCTGTCGTTCGCCGCCCATGCCCTGGCGCTGGCGGACGTGTTCGAGGCGAACGCCGGCGCGACCGTGGCCCCGTCGCTGGCCGTCGGGCCGACACACGGCGTCACGGTGACGACCGCCGCCTATTACGGGGGCTGCAATCTGTGGGATGGGCGTGCCTTCCTGGCTCCGGCCGACGCCCTGGCGCCGGCGGTGTTCGATCCCGACGGCGACACCCTGACCCATCTGTCCGCCCACGGCGTCGCGGGCGGAGAATCGTTCGGGGGCGCTGTCCAGATCGACGACGATACTGTGGTGATGATCCCCTATGAGGCGACCCATATGGGCCGGGTCAGCCTGTCCAGCGGGGCCTATAGCCAAGGCGCCTATGTGGCGACCTATCCTCAGTACCGAACGGGCATCCTGACGACGAAGGGCGATCGCAGGGTGATCGTCATGGCGACGGTCGGCGCCGGCAATGTCGGCTACTATTATCCTGACAGCGATACGTTTGAAGCGGGACCGGCGCTGACCGGTTCTTACAGCGCGCGCCTGCTGCCGGACGGGCGCATTCTGTTCATTCGGTCCGGATCGGCCGCGTGCCAAATCCTCGACGTCGAGACGGGGGTGCTGACAGCCGGCGCCAATCTGGGCGGCGGGCGCGGGGCAACCCTGTTGACCGATGGCCGGTTCGTCCAGTGCCCTGCGACCAGCGGAAACATCTTCAGCGCCACTTTCGCGGGCGCCCTGGCGACGACCAGTCCAGCGCTGGCCGCCGTAACAAACAAGTTCGTCGGTTGCGCCTTTGCGCCCAACGGCGATGTGATCTTCGCGCCCTTCGACTATCAGAGCGTCCTGGGCTGGCGGCCGTCGACCAACGCCCTGATCGCCGGGGCGGCGGTGACGGCGGACGATTACTATAACGGCGCGCTGTCCCTGCGGGATGGTCGTGTCCTGTTCATCCCGCACAAGGCGGCGGCGGTCGGGCTCTATACCCACTGCACGGGCTTGAGCACGACTATGCCGTCGTCCGCCATCGCGAGCGCCTACTACAACCAGGCCGCCTGATCAGCAGGTGCGGAAAGCCCCGCACCATTGTTGATAGGATTTGGAGAGGGACGCCGTTGTCGGCTCGGGTGCGAACAGCCAGTCACGATGCCGGTGTGAGGGGTCGCCGTACAACTCCTCCGCCTTGTCCATCGGTCCGCCGTTGATGTGGTAGCACAGGTAGCCGTGACGAATGGCGAAGGCCCGGAGAGCGTCTTCAGTCCGCCCGGCCAGAGCTTCGATGATCATCCAGGGCCGGTTGGCTGCAATGTAGTTGTCGCCGCCGGCCAGAACGGCGGGTTCAGTGGACTCCGTGTCGATCTTGATCAGCTTGGGTCGAAAGTCCGAAAAGGCGTCGTCCATCCGCAGGGTTTGGACCTCCAGCTCCGTCGACGGCCGGAACCCCTTGGCGAGGGAGTTGGATGTGTCGGACTTGCGCGAGACGTAGAAGATCGCTGTGCCGTTCGCATCGCTAAGCGCAGGACGGCGGACGGTGATTGTAAGGCCGTTATCGGCTGCGATGGCTTCCGCTGCGTTGGCCAAGACGGGCAGCGGTTCGAAAGCCTGGACCTCAAGGGCGTCGCCGAACACCGCCTTCATGACCCAGCTGTATATCCCGATGTTGGCGCCCACATCGGCGAACTGCGTGATGCCCTGGACATCGATCAGGGCCGCAGCGGCGGCCAGGGTCTCTGGTTCGTAGCCGTTCAGCCCGCCGGCCTTGAGCAGCTTCCCGACATGCGAGCCTCCTAGCTTCAACAGATCCAGGCTGGAGCGGAAGGGCGTGCGGTCGCCGACCGTGGGGATTTGAATTTGCATAAGAGTCGGGTCGCACGGCTCGACAGGCTTTTCAACCCACGCGCTGGCCGGTCGCTTGTCTCCGCCCCCTCCTGGTTGCGACGATCCATAAAAACAACCCGGCGTGGAGTATCGCCCAATGGCTGATGAGATCATGACCCCGGTGACCAAGCCGGAAGCCGTCAGCATGGCCGAGATCCACGCCATACGCGGTCTGACCGATGCGGTCGGCACGCTGACGCGCCAGGTCGAGCGGATGAACACGAAGGTGGATGACGTCCGCGAGCGCGTCATCAAGCTGGAAGCCCGAGAGTATGAGCGGCAAATCGAGGGGCTGAACGACCGCCTGGGCGACGCGCTGAAGCGCATCGACGGGCTTGAGGGCACGCGGGATCAGCAAAAGGGCGCCAAGGCCCTGGTGGATTGGCTGAGGCAGACCGCCCCCTGGCTTGTAGCGCTGGCCATGGCCGCTCTGGCCGGCATCGGGCTGAAGACCGGGGTGAAGCCATGAAGATGCCAACCATCATCAACTTCCCTCAGACCACGACCATCCTGGCGCTGGGCCTGCTGTTCGGGAACCTGGCGCTGCTGCCCATGGTGGCGGCCTTGGGCCGCTATGTGCCCGTCGCCTATAGCGGAGTGGTCGAGGACGTCGCCGGCGTCTTCAAAGACGGCCTGCTGCTGGTCCTGGGCTTCTACTTCGCCAAGGTCGTGAACGCCGGCCAGCAGGACATGGCGAACCGGGCCATAGACGCGGCGGCGGCGGCCATGCCCGAACCCAAGGCCTGACGAACCCGGTTCGCCACCGTGCGAACGCCGTTCGCACCCCTCTCACACACTCTGATCTGAAAAGGAGACGGCCATGGCCGACGCCTATGTGAATTTCTACGCCAGTCTGGACAAGGGCGGCTGGGGGCGTGGCGCCCAAGCCTTCGAAGGGGCCGCGAGCCAGCCGCACCGCGCGAACGGCGCGGTCGGCGCCAGCGCGGCGGCCGCGACGAAGATCGATCTGCTGGACGGCACCGCCTATGTCGAGGTCAAGCCGACCAGCGGCGACGTGTTCGTGTGTCTGTTGCCGACCACGGCGACGGAGGCCCAGCGGGAGGCCGCCAAGATCCGCGTGGATGAGGGCGATCCGGTCAGCCTGGGCTTCGGCTATGTGCCCACCGAGGCGGCCGCCCTGTTCATCTGGGCGGTCTGATCATGGTCGGGTCCATCGGCCGGATTGGCCGGATGATCGGGCGGGTCGGCGCGGGCGCCCCTGGAAAGGCTGGTGGGGCTCCCGCCGGTTACGGCTTCCTCCGCATCGGCTCGCCCGCCACATCTCAAATCGTCCGCGTCGGGGCTAACAGCAGCTCGCCGCGCATACTCATTCCGACCGGAGCCTGAGCATGTCCGACTTTTTCACTGACAATGCCGCCGATCTGGCTGCGGTACAGGCTGCCCTCAGGGTCGGTTCGCACTCGTCGGTCGGGGCGCTCGGTTGCGCCATGTCCGATACGACAACGTCATTCGCCATCCAGACAATCTCGGACAGCACGGGCGATGAGCCAGGAGAATGGCCGTATCAGCTCGCGCTGGACCAAGCAGCCGTGTTCCCGACAAAGCGCGTTGAATTCTCTCAGTGGGACGATGCGACGCAGGCATATGGGGTGGTCGAGGTCGTGCAAGCCGGTTCCGCAGGTGAGCGGGGCGTGTCGTTCACCGCCGGCTCCTACGGTCGGTATATCCCGGCCGCAGACGTGCTGCCGCTTCCCGGCATTATCGACGTGTCGGTCAAGGTCAACTGCACCGCTAAGGCGGCTGGCTCGGCGCAGCACATCGTCGGTCGTTGGGGAACGGCCAACCACTGTTTCTATTTCGGGATGAGCGCGACCGGCGCTCCGCAGTATGCGTATTCCTTGGATGGCACGACGGACGTTCTTTATACGTCCGGCACGCCTTGGGCGTGGGTCGATGGCACCGACATTTGGCTGCGTGCGGTCCACGACACGACAACAGGCATCGTGGTGTTCTATCGCAGCACTGACGGCGTTACCTGGGTTACGCACTCGACTTCATCGGCTCAGGCAACGGGTGCCATTTATAATTCTCCCACGCAGGTGTGGGAGATCGGAGCCAGAGGCGGGCTTGACGTTCAAAGCGGCAACACCAGCCCGTTTCGAGGAACAATCTACAAGGTCTGCATCCGCACAGGCGTCCTCGGCCCCATTCAAAACCCCGAGGGTATCGAGGCATGGGCCCGGAACAGTTCCGACACGGCCACTACTTCTCTGGTCGGATCGCCAACGATCCACGTTCTGAATGGCGCAAAGGCCGGAGAGGGCCTCGCCTACTTCACTGACGCCGTGCGATTGCCGAAGATCATCCGCCGCTTCAATGGCGCATACACGGTCCTATCTACGTCGCACAACGATGGCGCCCGCAAGGGTCCTACCCTGATTACCGTGTGGGAGGCATGGGTTGCGGCCATTTTCGCGCGCGCTCCGACCTCCCAAATCTGCGTCCTGAAGCAAAATCCGAAACTGGCCGGTGTGGCCGACCGGGTCGAGGAGCACGCTCAGCGTGTCAATCAGCTACAGGTCTGGGCGGGGCGCAAAGGGTTCGACTGCATTGAGACATTCCGCCCGTTCCTCGTCGATCCGCGCGGCCTTGCTGCCTTGCTGAAGCCGGACGGTGTTCACCCCAGCGTAGGCGAAGGTCAGCCGCTACAGGCTGCGGTCGTTAACGACTTCTTCCGGCGACGCGCCGTCTCGTTCTAGCGCCTGGAGGAAGTGGGCTTGCTTAGGATGGCTGAGCGCCGTACGCCTGATGCAGATCGCGGGGGGCCGGCCAGATGAAGCGGATCGAATGCCTGGATGGGCTGCGGGGTGCGGCTGCCATGTGGGTGATGTTCGGCCATGTCGCGATCCTGACAGGCGTCGGCATTCCTCTGCTGTCGACGCCGGACTATGCGGTTGACCTCTTCATGCTGCTCTCGGGGTTTCTGATGGTGTTCCATCACGGGGCCGATGACTGGTCCCGATTTGAAACGACGGGTCGGTTTTGGACAAAGCGGATATTCCGCATCGCGCCACTCTACTACGTGCTTCTGGCCGCAGCGCTGATCCTAGCGCCGACCCTTGGAGAGATGCGGGCCACAATCATCGCGGCTACGGAGGGGGGTGGTACGGTCGATGCACGCTATTCCGATCAGAGCTTAACGAACATCTTGATGCACGTCAGTTTCCTGTTCGGTGCGCTTCCCGAATATGCCTACCGCACCCCGCTTCCCGATTGGAGCATCGGGCTAGAGATGATGTTTTACGCGTTCTTCCCGGTCCTCATGCTTTTGGGAAATCGCATCGGGATTGGCGTTTTGGCGATCGTCGCGACGGCAGCTTGCTGGGTCGCAGTCTTGATTTTTCCTGATTTCTTCGGCGCATTCCAGCAGCCTGCCATCTTGGTTCTTAAACTCAATGTGTTCCTGGCAGGCATGCTTGTCGCGCGGTCGATGCAGCTGACCGGCATGGGTCGGGCGATTCACCTCGCGATTGGTTTCGTGGTGGCGCTGGCACCCATATCCTCGCCCTTGGGTCTGCAATCGCTAGCTATTCACGCTGTGCTGTTCAGCGTGTTTGCCGTACTCGTCGATCATGAGCGCCATTGGGGACGCGGGATCACCAGCCATGTGTCGCGGGCGCTCGGCTCGCCCCTGGCACGCCTTCTCGGCGACATTTCCTATGGCGTCTACTTGCTGCACCTTCTGATCGTGATCCCTCTAGCTGCATTTGCAGCCTCCCGTATTCAAGCGGATGGTCTGCGGTTCATCGTCGTGTCGGCCGTGTCCGGGAGCATCGTTTGCGCGGTCGCCTACATGCTTCACCTCACGGTAGAGCGGCCCGGGATCACCGCTGGTCGGACTTTTATCGCCAGGTTTTTCGGTCGGCTCCATGGACGCCAGATCACAACCTAGATCCCCACGCCCTCCCATCATCTGAGGGGGCTAGACCGCCCTGGCGATCAGCCATCCCGCGCCTGCGATCAGCCCCCAGGTCGTGAAGCCAGCCGCGACCCAGACGGCGATCCGCACCGCCGCCGGCCATAGCCGCTCATGCTTCGGCGTCGCGCCCCATAGCGGGCTTCCTCGGTCGGGCTTCATCGGCATGGCCTCAGACTGACACAGGCGAACCGGGTTCGCATCCCCGGCGTCTGGCGTGACAACCCTAACCATGGCAACTCACCACCACAAGTAACGCCGGTCAACGGTGTCGCCAGTCTCTGGGGGGAGGTCTGGAAGAGCCCGCGCCGTTCGTCTGGGACAAGCCGTTTCGGCGACGTCGCCGCGCGCCTCTGGACAGCGATGAACTGAATATCTGGCGGCACAGCCCGACCCATTGCCCGCGCCAATTCCGGGCCGGGACGCTGAACCCCTTCCTCTGCAACCTGCGGCCCTGCCCCGCCGGCTGGCCGGACGGCGAGAATGCGGTCTGCCCGCTGATCACCCCTTCTGAAACTGGAGACTGACCATGACCGCAGCCATTCCGGCGGCGCGACCCCGCATGTCGCGCGCCGATCTCGTCGCCCTGGTGCGGCGACGCCATCCCGAGGTGCTGTTCGACGGGCGAATGGTGATCGTCGGGGTGCGCGGATACTACGCCGACACCTTGGGCGTGCCCGGCGTCAATGACCGGGGCATGTATGACGACGCCCTGTTCCTGGTCGCGCCCGACGCCTTCATGGCGTTCAACGCCAACACCGATCCGTCGCGGGTCCGCAAGGGGGCCGGGACCGGCGTGGGCAAGGGAATGGCGTCGCTGAAGCCCGGCGCCTGGCCCGTCTATCGGTTCGACCTGCACAACGGCGAATACCTGGCCCTGTGCCAGCGGGCCGGGCGGGTGACGGTGATCCGCGACGGGTCGCCGCCCTATGCCGACACGGGCATGTTCGGGATCAACATCCACAAGGGTGGGGTCAACACCACGTCCAGCGAGGGGTGTCAGACGATCCCGCCGGCGCAATGGCCCGCCTTCATCGCCGCCGCCCAGGACCAGGCCAAGCGCCTGTATGGCGCGGCGTGGAAGGGCGAGGTGTTCACCTATGTGCTGCTGGAGGGGGTGGGATGACGGTCGCCACCCACATCGCCGACCGCGACGAATTCATGAACGGCCGGGTCGCTGGGTCGTGGTGGGTTTCGGAGCCTGACACGTCCGACGGCGAGCGGTCGTTTTGGTACTGCTGCCCGTGCGGTTGCGGGCGCCGTGCGCCGCTCACGGTCGGCTTGAACTTCAAGCCCGCCGATGGGCCGTCCTGGAGCTGGAACGGCTCGCTTGATCGGGCCAGCCTTCAGCCCAGCGTGAACCACGTCGATCACTGGCACGGCTATCTGACGGATGGGGAGTGGCGCGAATGCTGAACCTTCGAGCCCTCTCGCCCATCGGCTGGCTGGCGGCGGCCGTAGCCATGGTCGTGGCCATCGCCCTGATCGCCGGGATCTGGAATAGCCTCTGGTCCTGGATGCCGTGGTCGGCCGAGGCGCAGCTGGACCGGACTAAGACCGAACTGGCCACCACGCAAAGCGACGCCTCGGCGCGCGGCCTGGAAAGCCAGGGCAACGCCGAACAGGTGGCGCGGACGGAAGCTTATGGCGACATCCGCATCCGCGTCGAAGGCGTCACCGCCGAATCCATCACCCGAGCCCAGGAGGCCCCCGATGCGAACGACCCTCTGTCTGATGAGCGGGCTGATCGCCTGCGCGACCATGATCGCCAGCTGTGCGACATCGCCCCCGGAACCTGTCAGGCCGCCGCGCCTGACGCTCCCTGAGGCCGCGACCCGGCCCTGCGGCCTGACCGTGCTGCCCTACAAGCCCAGCCAAGCCGACCTGGACGCGGGCTATATGGCGCGGGGCGCGCAGGTCGTGACCTGTGACGGGGCGCGGGCCCTGGGGATTGAGACGCTCGAGGCCGAGCGGCGGCTGATCGACGAATGGCTGAAGATCGAGGAGCGAAGGCGGCAAGGGTGGCTGGGCCGCCTCGTACCGGGCTAGATCGCCGCGCCGTCATAGACCATCTGCGTCGAGCCCAAGGGCTCCGCTATCAAAGCCGCCCCGGTTCGTCCGGGGCGGCTTTTGTCGTTTACGTATCAGCGTCATCTGGACACACGCCCTGATCGTGTTAGGTCGTCTTAACGCCGCGCGCTGGTCGCGGCGGTTGATCCCGGGGAGGGGCATCATGAAAAGAACAGCCGTTTTGGCGACGGTCGCGTTGGTCGCTGTGTCTGTGTCGGGGTGCGCGACGAAACGCTATCCCATCGCCACGCAGTGGTCGCCGGCCGAGGCCGAGGCCATGGACTGCAACAGCCTGAGGCTGGAGATGATCCGCGCGCGCCAGGTCCAGACGCAGATCGCCGAGACGGCTGATTTCGACTGGCGGTCCGTGGCGGGTTTCCTGGGCGACTATGGGATCGGCAACGCCATGGCCAAGTCGGACGCCGACAAGGCCATTCGCGGACGCATAGCCGGGATCGAGGAAGCGCAGCGCGCCAAGAGCTGCCCGACGGGGATGGCCAGTTTGTTTGATCGCATGGGCGATTGGGTTGGCCAGGTGGTCGGCGCGGGTCGCCCCTAAAGTCTGGGTTCGTCGTGTGAAGGCCCGTTCTCTTCGGAGGGCGGGTCTTTTGCCGTTTCTGGCGCGTAGCGGGGCGCGGGCGGCGGTCGCCACTTCCCCATTTCAAGCCACCAGCCCAGGGCGTAAAGCCGCGCCTTCTCTGCCGCGCTGTAGGTCCACCAGGCGGGGTCTTTGTCCGTGATCGTATCGACCTGACGGGGCCAGACGTGCGTCTTGTCCATGAAGCGGACGCGGCCGGGACAACCAGGAATACGGCATGGCGGCCGGCGGTTGGCTAGGGCGTAGTCGCCGCCCCTGGCGCGAGCGATGGCGTGAAGATCGGCCGGGCCGCTGTGGCCGAGGGGCGCCACCTCGCACTCCCACCTGATCTTCGCCTCGCGCTCGATCATGGCGTGGACGGTTTCGTGGGTCACGGTGCGGAGCGGAACCGCCCGAGGCCCAGCGCCAGCGCCTGGGCGACCATCTGGGCGTTCTCGGCCGCCGAAAGATAGGTGACGTTCGATCCCGGCGCCGGCGTCAGCGGCAAGTCGGGATGGGGTGGCGGGTTCGCGAGAGCCGCGTCCAGTTCGGCGATCAAGGCCGCGCGTTCGGCCAGCGAGAGGGCTCGAGGCGAACCCGGTTCGTCAGTCTTCATCCCATCCTCCTCTTTCATTCCGCCCACGTCCGGGGCGGGATCGGCGCGCGCCAACGCGTCGATCTGCGGGTCTTGCCCCGCACGACCAGGACCGATCGGCCGCCCGGCTGATCGCCGCCCCCGCTCACGCGAGCCGGGGACTCCTAACCGTGCGAAAGGCGACTCCGCAAATGAATTGTTCTCGTAATGTTCTCATCGTCACTCAGCGCCCTGTGGCGTCGTGCGAACCGCCGACCGCCTGGCTGGGCGGCAAGCGCCATCTGGCCCGCCGCATCTGTCAGGTGCTGGCCGCCACGCCGCACGACGCCTATTGCGAGCCGTTCATCGGCATGGGCGGGGTGTTCCTGAGGCGAAGGGTCCGGCCGGCGGTCGAGGTGATCAACGACCTGAGCGGGGATGTCGTCACCCTGTTTCGGGTGGCCCAGCGGTTCCCCGACGCCCTGATCCGGGAACTGGCCTGGCGGCCGGCGGCGCGGGCCGAGTTCGAGCGGCTGCGCGAGACGCCCGATGCGGATCTGTTGGACATCGAGCGGGCGGCCCGGTTCCTGTATCTCCAGACCCTGGGTTTCGGCGGCAAGGTGGCGGGACGCGTGTTCGGCGTCAGCCCGGTGGCGCCCAAACTGTTCGACCTGACGAAGATCGAGCCCCGGCTGCGCCAGCTGCACGACCGCATGGCGGGGGTGGTGATCGAGAACCTGGACTGGGGCGCTTTCATCACCCGGTACGACCGGCCGGGCACGCTGTTCTATCTAGATCCGCCGTACTGGGGCGGCGAGGGCGACTATGGCGCCGGCATGTTCTCACGCCCTGACTTCCAGCGGATGGCGGACAAGCTGCAGGGGATCTCCGGCCGGTTCCTGCTGTCGATCAACGACCGGCCCGAGATCCGCGAGATGTTCGCCTGGGCGGAGATCGAGGCGGTGAAGACGACCTATTCCGTCGCCGGTGGCGACAAGGCGTCGACGGCGGCCGAGCTGCTGATCGGGAAGGGCGTAGAGCTTGCGCCGGCGGCGGCCCAGCCTGGTCTGTTCTAGACCGGCGTTTTGCCGTTGTGGATTTTTCCACCTGCCGGTAAGCCTTTGAACTGAATGAGGGGGCGATAGGGCGGTTTTTCCCGCATCGCATTGAACGGCAAGGGGAGCGACCCGCTTCCCAAGCTGAATGTCGTGGGTTCGATTCCCATCGCCCGCTCCAAGTTTGGCCCGTAAGGGCGTCTCGTGCGCATGACATCCGCCGAACAAGGCGGGGCGGCGCCGGGGTCGAAGCGTCGCCTTGGGAGGGGTGTGATGCATCACGCGATGAACACGACCGAGCTGTATCTGATCGCCATGCTGATCATTTTCAGCGCGCCCTATCTGATCTGGCGCGGGCTGAAGACCGATCATTATGCGCCGCTGGTGGTGGTGCAGATCATCGGCGGCATCCTGTTGGGGCCGGGCGTGCTGGGGGCGGTGTTCCCGGCCTATTATGCGACAGTGTTCAATCCCCAGGTGATCACGGCGCTGAACGGCGTCGCCTGGTGGGCGGTGATGATCTTCGTCTTCATCGCCGGTCTCGAGCTGGATCTGCACCAGGCGTGGGAGAAGCGCGGCGAGACGGCGGTCACCTCCGGCCTGGCCCTGATCGCGCCCTTGGCCCTTGGGTCCCTGGCGGCGCTCGGCATGCTGCAGTTTCCGGGATGGACCGGGCCGGAAGGTCAGACCTGGCAGGTCGTGCTGGGGATCGGCATGGCCTGCGCGGTCACCGCCCTGCCGATCCTGATCCTGTTCATGGAAAAGCTGGAGATCCTGCGTCAGCCGATCGGCCAGCGGATCCTGCGCTACGCCAGCCTGGACGATGTGGCGATCTGGGGGGTGCTGGCCCTTATCCTGCTGGACTGGGAACGGGTGGGGCGTCAGGTCGGGTTCCTGGTCGGGTTCGCCGTGGCGGCCTGGGCGGTGCGATGGCTGATGAAGCGTCTGCCGGAATCGGACCGCTGGTATGTGGCCCTGATCTGGCTGGCCGCCTGCGGTTTCGCCGGCGACTGGTCTGGGCTGCACTTCATGGTCGGGGCGTTTCTGGCCGGGGCGGTGCTGGATCACCGCTGGTTCGACCAAGCCAAGATGGACCTGTTCCGCAATCACATCCTGCTGGCGGTCATGCCGGTCTTCTTCCTGTCGACCGGGCTGCGGACCCAGTGGGACGTCGGCGGGGTGGCGGTGTTCGCGGCGGCGGGAGTGCTGCTGGTCGCCTCGGTGGCGGGCAAGCTGGCCGGGGTGCACATGGCCGGCCGTATCCTGAAGTGGGAGAAGGGCGAGGCCTCGATCATCGGCTGGCTGCTTCAGACCAAGGCCCTGATCATGATCATCTTCGCCAACATCCTGTTGGACAAGCAGATCATCACCAACGAGACCTTCACCGCCCTGCTGCTGATGGCCGTCGGATCGACCATGCTGACCATGCCGATGGTCAAGCCGCAGCTGGCCCGTCTGGGCCGGCTGCTCAGCAAGACCGGCTAGGCGGCGTCAGCGCGGGGCGCGCTTGGCCAGGATCCGTTGCAGGGTGCGGCGGTGCATGCCCAGGCGACGGGCGGTCTCCGAGACATTGTGGTCGCACAGCTCGTAGACGCGCTGGATATGTTCCCAGCGCACCCGGTCGGCGCTCATCGGATTGTCCGGCGGCTCGGGCGCCTCGTCGGCCGTGGCCAGCAGGGCCTTGACCACGTCGTCGGCGTCGGCGGGCTTGGACAGATAGTCGACGGCCCCGGCCTTGACTGCGGCCACGGCGGTGGCGATGGCGCCGTATCCGGTCAGCATGACGATACGGGCGTCCTCGCGCCGGTCGCGCACCGCCTCGACGACTTTCAGGCCGTTGCCGTCCTCCAGCCGCATGTCCAGCACGGCGAAGGCCGGCGCCTTGTCGCGCAGCAACTGGGTGGCCTCGGCGACCGACTCGGCGGTGGTCACCTCAAAGCCGCGCGCCTCCAGCGCCCGACCCATTCGGGTGCGCAGGGCCTGGTCGTCGTCCAGCAGCAGCAGGGACTTGTCGGGCAGGGCGGCGATGCGGGCGTCTATCTCGGGCATATGTCTCTCCTGCCGCTTCAAGTCGGGAGCGGTAGCGTCCGGGTCAAGGCCAAGGTTCCGCCTGCGACGCTTCGACCCAATACGAAGGTCAAGCGGGTCCGGACCATTTCACGACGCCACTTCCAGAGCAGGGCGGGCCCATCGCACCGCGACGCGCGCCCCGCGAAGCGGGCTGCGGGTGTCTGACCCGCCGTCCGGGCGGGGCAGACCCTGGCCGACGCTGACGACGCCGCCGGTCCGCTCCAGCAGGGTGCGCGCGATGAAGAAGCCCAGGCCCATGCCGCCCTGGCTGGGGGCGATGGCGGTCTCCGCACGGGCGTCGCGGGACCGCGAGGTGGCGGCGGCGATCTGGGCCGCCAGGGCCAGGCGCGCCTTGCCCTGGGGCCGGCTGGTCACATAGGGCTCGCCCAGCCGGGGCAGGATGTCGCTGGCGAAGCCGGGGCCGAGATGGAGGCCGGCGGAGTTGGCAAGGCTGGTGGCGGCGGGCGGCAGGCGGGCGAGGATGGCGCGGAAGCGCGCCGCCTGGGCGGCGTTCATCGGGTGCTCCGGCTCA
>JBKBXN010000039.1:0-18615 GCA_046314055.1 Brevundimonas sp. | reverse complement strand
CCCTGAAGAATGTGCTCGGCCCGGCGGTCGCCCAGAAGGGCCAGTTGGTCGATTCCGAGCGCGCCCGCTTCGACTTCAGCCACGGCGCCCCCGTGACCGAGGACGAGCTGGCGGCCATCGAGGCCGAGGTCAACGCCGTCATCCGCCAAAACGTCCCGGCGGAGACCAAGCTGATGGCCCCGCAGGAGGCTATCGAGGCCGGCGCCATCGCCCTGTTCGGCGAGAAATACGGCGACGAGGTCCGGGTCCTGACGCTCGGCCGTTCGCTGGTCAGCGACAACGCCCCCTATTCGGTCGAACTGTGCGGCGGCACCCATGTGGCCCGCACCGGCGACATCGGCCTGTTCAAGGTGATCCAGGAAACCGGCGTCGCCGCCGGCGTGCGCCGTATCGAGGCCCTGACCGGCGAGGCCGCCCGCCTCTATCTGGAAGGTCAGGCCAAGGTGACCCGCAACCTGGCCCGCGACTTCAAGATCCAGACCCAGGACGTCCCCGGCCGCGTCGAGGCCCTGCAGGGTTCGGTCAAGACGCTGGAGAAACAGGTCGCCGAGCTGAAGAAACAACTGGCGCTCGGCGGCGGCTCCGGCGCCGCCTCGGCGCCGGAAGAGATCGGCGGGATCAAGCTGATGGCCCGCGTCCTGGACGGGGTGGACGGCAAGGGTCTGCGCGGCGTCGCTGAGGACTTCCGTAAACAGGTCGGAACCGGCGTCGTCGCCCTGATCGGCGTGACCGAGGGCAAGGCCGCCGTCACCGTCGCCGTCACCTCGGACCTGACGGACCGCGTCAACGCCGCCGACCTGGCCCGCGCCGCCGTCATCGCCATGGGCGGCCAGGGCGCCGGCGGCAAACCCGACTTCGCCCAGGGCGGCGCCCCCGACGGCTCCAAGGCCGAAGACGGTCTCACCGCCGTCCGTGAGGCGCTGAAGGGCTGAGCCAACGTCTCCTCCCCGTCGCGCAGCGATGGGGAGGTGGCGCGGCGCCCCTTGGCGCCGTGACGGAGGGGTTCTTTCCGCGCGCCTCCGCTCCCAATTCTGCAAACAATCCTTCGGTGATTCAATCGCCTGGCTTCGCGCAAAGCTAATCGACCCGTCACGCTTCCGGACGCCCGTATAATGGGCGCATGATCGCGAGACGTGACCAACGACTATGGATTTTGCGCCAGGCGACGCCCGTCCCCTTGACGCCCGCCGAAATTGCACCCTTTTGCATATTGCACCCGTTTTCGGGGGTGCAGCGCAATTTGGCCCGCGCCCCTAGCCCATCGGGTCTGGCGTCAGATCCACCCCGGCCAGCTTCCAGCTCAGCGGCCCCCGCCGTTCCATAATCAGCACCAGGGCGTCGTCGGGCCGATCGTCGCGGGTCAGGGTGACGGCGAAGGTGTTGATCCCGCGATAGGCCCAGGACTGATGGATCCGCTCCTTCGGCGTCGCAGGCGTGTCGGACGCGGGGACCGGCCGCTCGGGCCGGGGCTTGTCGCCGGACCGGACCATGGCCGCGACCCCCTCGGGCGTGACCAAACCGTCCACGGCCCCCTCGACCAATGACGGCGCCAGCAGCATGCCCAGGGCGGCCATGGCCCGGTCGCCGCCGGTCCGCTCGCGGATCTCCAGCGACGCGCGGGCGTTCAGCTCGGCCTTCAGGCTGGTCCGAAAAGCGGGGAAGTCCACGGACCGCTCCAGACCGGCCACGTCGCCGGTCCGCGCCGCCCGGATCAGCGCCTGGGCGGCCACGAAGGGCGAGACGAAACAGGCGACCAAGGCCAGGCCCAGAATGGCCGCGACCAGTCCGATGGCGATCTTCTTCATGCTTACTCCTGCAGCCGAAACGTCGAGACGGGCCAGATGTTGCGCCTAGCGCGCCTTCGCAGGCCCAGCCGCCTGAGGCGCCGCCTGGGGCGCCGCCGGCGCCGACCCATCGGGCAGGCCGATCTGGACCAGCACCCACTCGAATGGCCCCCGCCGCTCGAAAGTGAAGACGGTCCGCGATCCGCCCTGGTCCTCAACCGCCATCCGCATCCGGTTTACGCTCCAGAACACCGGCCGGGGCCAGGGTTTGCGCGTCTCTGCGCTGGCCACAGGCGGAGCCGCCGCCGACCAATGGCTGGCGTAGCGGCCCTCGCCCCGCGTCAGGGCCGACAGGGCGGGCGGCGTCAGATAGGCGTCCACGTCCGGCGTGTTCAGGATCGGGTTCCGCTCCATCTGGCGCCGAACCGCCCCGATCGGGTCTTCCAGGAACGAGGGCGCCGGCGCCTGGACCCCGCCGCTCAGCTGCGGCCGCAGCGACTGGCGCACGGCCTGGAAGTCGATCAGCCGGGTCAGCCCCTGCACGTCGCCCGCCTCCGCCGCCGATCTTATGGCGAAGAAGCCCACCGCCGGCGCGATGAAGAAGGCCACGGCGGCGGCCACGAGCGCCAGAACCACCAGATTGCCGAACAGTCGTTTCACGTCGCTTCCCCCACCCTCGGTCCGATCATGCACGGCCCATCCGAGGACGCAACGAAAAGCCCCGCCGGACGGATCCGACGGGGCTCTTTGTTATTGTCCTACCGCGCTTGAGGACGGGCTCAGCCGACGTCGGGCAGAGCCGTCTTCAGGTTCTCGGCGACCTTGTCGAGGAAGCCCTCGGTGGTCAGCCAGCCCTGTTGGTCGCCGACCAGCAGCGCCAGGTCCTTGGTCATGAAGCCGGCTTCGACGGTGTCGACGACGATCTTCTCCAGGGTGTCGGCGAAGGTGGCCAGGGCCGCATTGTCGTCCAGCTTGGCGCGGTGCTTGAAGCCACGGGTCCAGGCGAAGATCGAGGCGATCGAGTTGGTCGAGGTGGCCTCGCCCTTCTGGTGCTGGCGATAGTGGCGGGTCACGGTACCGTGGGCGGCCTCGGTCTCCAGCACCTTGCCGTCCGGCGTCATCAGCACCGAGGTCATCAGGCCCAGCGAACCGAAGCCTTGCGCCACCACGTCCGACTGAACGTCGCCGTCGTAGTTCTTGCACGCCCAGACGAAGCCGCCGGACCACTTCATCGCCGCGGCGACCATGTCGTCGATCAGGCGGTGCTCATAGGTCAGGCCGCGCGCCTTGAACTCGGCGGCGTAGTGGGCGTCGAACACTTCCTGGAAGATGTCCTTGAAGCGGCCGTCATAGGCTTTCAGGATTGTGTTCTTGGTCGACAGATAGACCGGGTAGTTGCGCTGCAGGCCATAGGCGAACGAGGCGTGGGCGAACTCACGGATCGAGTCGTCCTGGTTATACATGGCCATGGCCACGCCGGCGCCGGGGGCCTTGTAGACTTCATGCTCGATCACGGCGCCGTCTTCACCGACGAACTTGATCGTCAGGGTGCCGGGGCCAGGCATCAGGAAGTCGGTGGCCTTGTACTGATCGCCGAAGGCGTGACGGCCGACGACGATGGGCTGGGTCCAGCCCGGCACCAGGCGCGGCACGTTCGAGCAGATGATCGGCTCGCGGAAGACCACGCCGCCCAGGATGTTGCGGATGGTGCCGTTCGGCGACTTCCACATCTTCTTCAGGCCGAACTCCTTCACCCGCGCCTCGTCCGGGGTGATGGTGGCGCACTTGACGCCGACGCCGTGCTTCTGGATCGCGTGGGCGGCGTCGATCGTCACCTGGTCGTCGGTGGCGTCGCGGTGCTCCATGCCCAGGTCGTAGTAGTCCAGCTCGAGATCCAGGAACGGGAAGACCAGCTTGTCCTTGATCATCTGCCAGATGATGCGGGTCATTTCGTCGCCGTCGATGTCGACGATGGGGTTTTCGACCTTGATCTTGGCCATGCGTGCGGTCCGCCTCTGACTTTTGGGGAAAGAATATCGTGGCGGGGATATAGCCGGGCCGGGCGTCCGCGCAAACCCCGCCGTCGGTTAACCCTGCCCGGAAAAAACCCCGCGTGGCCAAGCTGAACCAAACAAGCCGGTCCGGCCTTGTTGACGGCCCACCCATCAAACGGCGAACGACGACATGACGGAAGAGGAGCGCGACCTGGTCGAACGGTGGATCCTCGCCTTTTGCGAGCCGCCGCCTGTGGTCGATGCGGAACTGATGCGACAGCTACTCGCTGAACCGCATCTGCCGAAGGAGACCGCACCATGACAAACAGGACGTTCAAACCCGGCGACCGCGTGAAGTGGGACCACAGCCAGGGAACGACCACCGGAAAGGTCGTGCGCAAGGTCACCGCCAAGACGCATATCAAAGGCCATGAGGTAGCGGCCTCGCCCGAAAATCCGGAGTATGTCGTCGAGAGCGCCAAGACCGGCGCCCTCGCCGCGCACAAACCTGCGGCGCTGAGAAAGGCGTGAGGATCATGGGTCTGTTTCACAAGGGCGCCCTGGCGGCGTTGACGGTTTCCGCCGCGGTGGTCGCGGGATGTGGTGATCGAGAGGCGGCGCAAACGCCCGGTTCGACCCAGCCCGCGGCCTCCGGGGCGACAGCAACAGCGGCGGCGCCCCCCGTCCTGCAGACCCGCAGCGAGACGCGTCAGTTCCGCGACTGGAGCGCCACCTGCAGCAATGACGGGACCTGCTGGGCCTTCGGCTTTGCACCGGACTTTGCGGCGGGCTGGGTCCGCATCGCCTTGCCGCCCGGTCCCGACGCCAACCCGGAGGTCGCGTTCGGCTACTGGCCCGACAGCGACGCGCCCGCCTCGACCACCGTGGGCCTTCAGATCGACGGCCGCGTCTTCCCGGCGGCCCTCGACGACGACGGCCAGACGCCGATCGGCCGCATCCGCTCCGACATCGCGCCCCTCATCGATGCGATGGCCCAGGGCCGTTCGATGACGATCAAGGGCGCGACGACCCAGGCCGTCTCCGTGAACGGCGCCGCGGCGGCCCTGCTGTGGATCGACGAGAAACAGGGCCGGCTGGGCACGACCACCGCCCTGATCCGCCGGGGCGATCGCCCCGCCTCGAGCGTCCCTGTGGCCCCGCCCCTGCCGACCGTCCCGGTCGCGCCCCGCGTCGATCAGACCGGTTTCGGCGACAGCGGCCAGACCCTGCCCGCGGCCCTGCGCGCTCGAAAGGAAGTCGGCGACTGCCTCAAGGAGTCGCAGATGTCCGGCATAGGCGACGGAGTGTCGTCCGCGCGGTTGGACGCCCGAACGGTGCTGTGGGCGGTGGCGTGCGGATCAGGCGCCTATAACCTGACCCACTCCTGGTACCTGACCGGGCCGGACGGACGCGAGCCCCGTCCCGTCGCCCTGGTCGGAACCGCCGGACCGGGCGCGAACCCCGTCATGGCGGACAACACCACCATCAACGGCGCCTATGATCCCGAGACCCGCACCCTCTCCGCCTTCGCCAAGGGCCGGGGCATCGGCGACTGCGGCGCGCTCCAGACTTGGGCCTGGACCGGCGACCGCTTCGCCCTGACGCTTGAGAGTTCGATGGGGAATTGCGCCGGCGTTCCCTCCGACCTGTGGCCCGTCGCCTGGCGCACCCGATGACGAATCCTGAGGTTCTGATCATCGGCGCCGGCCCGGCCGGCCTGACGGCCGCGACCTATCTGGGCCGGTTCCGGCGCCATACCCTGGTGATCGACGCGGGCGAGCCGCGCGCCTGCTGGATTCCGCTCAGCCACAATATGCCGGGCTTTCCCTCCGGCGTGTCCGGCGCCGATATCCTGAAGCGGATGCGCGAGCAGACCGATGAGTTCGGGGCGGTCATCGAACCCGGCCGGGTCGAACGCCTGGCGCGCGACGGAGACGGCTTCACCGCCCAGGTTCAAGGCCGCGAAATCCGCGCCCGGGCGGTGCTTCTCGCGACCGGAGTCGTTGATCGCCATCCCGACCTGCCCGGGGTGGAGCGGGCGGTTCAGCGGTCGCTGGTCCGCATCTGCCCGATCTGCGACGGCTATGAGGCGACGGACAAGGCGGTCGCCGTCATCGGCCATGACGACAAGGGTGCGCGCGAAGCCGCCTTCCTGCGCACCTATTCCGACCGGGTGACGCTGATCCATGTGGGGCCGCCCCGGGCGCTGACGCGCCACGAAGAGCTGGACCGGTTGGGCGTCGAGCTGATCGTCGCGCCCCTGGAGACCGTCAACCTGGAGCAGGATCGGGTCACCGCCCTGGGCTGGGGCGGCCGGACCCGCGCCTTCGATCTGGTCTATTCCGCCCTGGGCACGTCGCCCAACGCCGAACTGGCGCAGGGTCTCGACGCCCGGCTGGCCCCCGACGGCCGGCTCGAGGTCGACCTGCACCAGGCCACCAGCGTGCCGGGACTCTACGCCGCCGGCGACGTAGTGCGGGGCCTCAACCAGATCGCCGTCGCCACGGCCGAGGCGGCCGTAGCCGCCACCGACATCCACAACCGCCTGCGCCGAATAGATGGGCTGACCGTCTCCGACTAGGCCCCCACTAGGCCTGGGTGGCGATCCAGCCGTCCACGATCCGCTCCAGCACCGACAAAGGCGCCCCGCCCGCGGCCAGGGTCGTGTCGTGGAAGCCCTTGATATCGAACCGGTCGCCCAGGCTCGACTTCGCCTTTTCACGCAGACGCACCCATTCGGTATGTCCGACCTTGTAGCTGCAGGCCTGGCCGGGCCAGACGCAGTATCGATCAATCTCGGTGGCTATGGCGCTTTCCTCGTCGCCGCCCGTATCCACCATGTAGCGGATCGCCTGTTCCCGGCTCCAACGCTTGTGGTGCAACCCTGTGTCGGCCACCAGGCGCGAGGCGCGGAACAACAGGCTCTGCAGATAGCCCAGTTCCCCGAACCGATCGTCGGCGTAGACGCCCATCTCGTCGGCCAGCTGCTCCGAATACAGCGCCCAGCCTTCACCGTGGGCGCTGAAGAAAAGCGCCTTCGAGATCAAAGGCAGGCGGGTGTTTTCGATCGCCAGAGTGCCCTGGAGATGATGGCCTGGCAGCGCCTCATGATAGGCCAGGGTCGGCAGGCTGAAGCGTGGACACTCGGCCGTGTCGCGCAGATTGATGTAGAAGGCGCCCGGTCGCGACCCGTCCAGGCTGGGCGCCACGGCATAGCCGCCCGGCGCCCCGGCCTCGATGGCGGCGGGCACGCGGCGGACCTCCACCCTCGCCTTCGGCAGCCGTCCGAAATACTGCGGAAGTCGCGTCTCCATGTCGGCGATCTGGGCGTTCAGATCCGCCAGGATCTGGGCCTTGCCCGCATCGGTGTTCGGATAGATCTGGGAGGGCTGGCGGCCAAGAGCGGCCATTCGCCGGCCGACCGTCCCCTCCGTCATGCCTTCGGCTTTCAGCAGGGCGTCCATGCGGGACAGGATGTCGCGCGACTGGTCCAGCCCCATCTGGTGGATGGTCTCGGGGTCGAGGTCGGTGGTGGTCATCAGCCGCAGATTGGCGGCGTAATATGCCTCGCCCTGAGGCCGGGCCCAGAGGCCCGCGTCGGTCGTGGCGCGAGGCCTCCAGGTCTCGAGCAGGGCGATCTGTCGCTCCAGCGCGGGATAAATCTCGCGCTCGACGATGACGGCGGCACGCTCCGACCAATCGCCGGCGATGCCCTTCTCCGCAGTGCGTCGGGCGACGCTGCGCGTCAGGCCGGCGTCGGCGGCGTTCGGCGCACGCAGGGCCCGCATCTGGTCCAGCGCCTTGGCGACGATGAAGATCGGCGGAATCACGCCGCGATCCGCGTCGAGGCCGCTGGCCTCGGTCTCCTGATCCAGAACCTGTGCGAACGCCGAGAGGCGAGACAGATAGGCGTCTGCGTCGGCGGCGGTCTCGATCGAATGCTGGGTGTCGAGGAAATCCGGCGTCGCCTGATAGGCGCCGGTCAGCTGGGAGACCGTATAGGGCTGAAGCGGATAGACGCTGGGATCGACGAAGCCGAAATCGCCGTAGCCAAAGCCCTTGGCCGCATCCAGGGCTTCGGCCTGGAAACGAACCACTTCGAAACTGGCGGCGCTCTGGCCGGTCAAGCTCGAGGCGTCAATGGCGCGGATCTCGGCCAGCCAGGCCTCGTTCAGGGCGATCGCCTTGGCCCGGTCCTGAAGACCTCGCCCCGCCAGGGTGGACTTCAGGCCAGCGCGAGATCCCGTATCGAGGCCGAGATTGGTCGCCAGCTGCGGATTGGAATCGACGGCCTGCTCGCCGATCCTGGCGACCAAGGCGTCCGCCGCCTCGGTCTGAGTGCGCGCGAAGGCCGGTGCGGCAAACGCGGCGACGCTCGCCACGGCTCCAGTCTGCAGTAGTCGGCGACGGTCGATCATCTCAGCCTCTCAGCCATTGAAATTAATGGCCTAGGCCTGGGTCGCGATCCAGCCGTCCACGATCCGCTCCAGCACCGACAGGGGCACGCCGCCGGCGGCCAGGGCCGTGTCGTGGAACCCCTTCAGGTCGAACTTGGCGCCCAGGCTCGTCTTGGCCTTTTCGCGCAACCGCACCCATTCGTTGTGGCCGACCTTGTAGGCGCAGGCCTGGCCCGGCCAGCCGCAATAGCGTTCGACCTCGGACACGGCGGCGCCTTCCTGATCGCCATAGGCCTCCATCATGTACTGGATGCCCTGTTCGCGGCTCCAGCCTTTGGAATGGATGCCGGTGTCCACCACCAGACGCGCGGAACGGAACATCAGCGACTGGATATAGCCGATCTGCCCCACTGGATCGTTCTCATAAGCGCCCATCTCGTCGGCCAACTGTTCGGCGTACAGACCCCAGCCCTCGACATAGCTGGAGAAGCCCAGCAGGTTCATCAGCTTGGGCGCCGCCGCGCTCTCCTGCTGCAGGCTGATCTGCAGATGGTGGCCCGGCGCCGCCTCGTGATAGGTCAGGGTCGGCAGGGTCCAGGACGGCCATTCCGCCGTGTCCTTCAGGTTGATCCAGTAGATGCCCGGCCGGCTGCCATCCAGGCTGGGCGAGTTATAGTAGCCCATCGGAGCGCCGGCCTCGACCTCGGGCGGCACCCGCTTGATCTGGACCGAGGCCTTGGGCAGGCGGCCGAAGGCGCTGGGCAGACGGGCCTGCATGTCGGCCATCTGGTCGTTCAGCTTCTCGATCAGTTCAGCCTTGCCCGCGTCGGTGTTGGGATAGACGTATTTCGGATCCTGGCCCAAGGCGCGGATCCGCTCCGCGACCGTTCCCTGGGTCAGGCCCTGGGCCTTCAGCAGGCCGTCGGCGCGGGCGGTCAGTTCGGCCATCTGGGCGCGGCCGGTGCGGTGAATCTCGTCGGCGGTCAGGCGGGTGGTGGTGATGAAGCGCAGGCTGTTGGCGTAATACTGCTGGCCCTGGGGCAGGCGGCGAACCGAAGCCTCATGGCCGGCGCGGGGCAGGGCGGCCTTCAGCAGGGCGTTCTGGGCCGACAGGGCGGGATAGACCCGCTGCGCCAGCAGGGTCTCGACCTGAGCCCCCCAGTCGCCGGTCAGCCCCTGGGCGCGGGTCCGATCCGCCACGGAGGCGACCAGGGGCGAGGCGGCGGCGGTCGTGGCCAATATGCCTTCCTGCTGGGCGATGGCCTTGGCCAGGATGAAGTCCGGCGGGATCACACCCAGGGCGTAGTCTTCGCGCAGACGGTCCGTCTCGGCGCTCAGCACGTCGGCGAAGGCGTTGACGCGGGCCACATAGGCGTCGGCGTCGGCGGCGGTCTCGATCGTGTGCTGGTTGGCCAGGAAGTCGGGCGTCGACTGATAGGCCCCGCCCTGCTGGCTGACCCGATAGGGGTTGGGCCAGCCGCCCTGGCCATAGGGGATGGCGAAGGTGGCGATCACCCCGTCCAGATTGTCGGCGATGGTGTCGTAATAGATGCCGTCCTGGGCGTCCATGGACGGGCGGTCCATGGCGCTCAGCGCGGCGCGCTGGGCCTTGGTGAAGGCGCGGAACTTCTCCTCGTTCTCCAGAGTCGGGGCGGTCAGCTGGGACTTGGCGGCGGCGCGCGGGCCCTTGTCCAGACCGAAGGCGGTGACGGCCTCAGGGCTCAGATCCAGGGTCTGTTCGAAGGCCTGGTCCATGAAGCCGGCCAGGGCGGCCTTGGCCGCCGCCGCATCGCCGGCCGGGGCGGCTCCAGCAAAGGCCGGCCCCCCGGGGCGGCCCCCCCCCGCCCCGGCTGCGGCGGACAGAAGAAGGCGACGACGGTCGATCATGGAAAGCCCCTGCGGATATGTGGGCCGCAATGGAGCGCCGCTCGCTTCGCCCCGCAAGTGAAATCGCGGACAGGCTCGATCCCAACTCACCTCCCCGTTCGCGTAGGCGAACGGGGAGGTGAAGATTATCCCGCCGCCTTCACCGCCGCCGAAACCTCGGACACCACCCGTTTGACCAGGGCGGCGTCATCGCCTTCCGCCATGACGCGGATCAGCTTCTCGGTGCCCGACGGGCGGACCAGCAGACGCCCCTGGCCGTTCAGTCTCGCCTCGGCCTCGGCGATGGCCGTCTTGACTGTGTCGCTCTCCAGCGGCTTGCCGGCGGTGTAGCGGACATTCTCCAGCCGCTGCGGCACCGGGTCGAACTGACGGGCCAGTTCGCTCATTGGCTTGCCGGACTCGACCAGCACGGCCAGCACTTGCAAGGCCGCCATCAGGCCGTCGCCGGTGGTGGCGTGATCGTGCAGGATGATGTGGCCCGACTGTTCGCCGCCGATGTTGAAGCCGCCTTCGCGCATCCGCTCCATCACATAGCGGTCGCCGACCTTGGTCCGCTCCAGCGTCAGGCCTTCCGACTTGAGCTTCCGTTCCAGCCCCAGGTTGGACATGACGGTGGCCACAACGCCGCCCCCGGTCAGCAGGCCGCGTTTCGCCCAGTCCAGCCCGACCAGGGCCATGATCTGGTCCCCGTCCACCACCTGGCCCTTTTCATCGCAGATGATCAGCCGGTCGGCGTCGCCGTCCAGGGCGATGCCGATGTCGGCCCGGTAGCGTTTGACCGCCTCGACCAGGGTCGCCGGATGGGTCGAGCCGCATTCGGCGTTGATATTGGTTCCGTTGGGGGTGACCCCCACGGGGAAGACTTCGGCGCCCAGTTCGAACAGGGTGGTGGGCGCGACCTTGTAGCCGGCGCCGTTGGCGCAATCGACGGCGATGCGCAGCCCTTGCAGCGTCAGCCGTTTGGGGAAGGCCTGTTTGGCGATCTCGATATAGCGGGCCTGGGCGTCGTCGATCCGCTTGACCCGACCCAGCTTGTTCGACGGCGCAAGACCCTGGTCCAGGCCGTCGTCCATCAGGGCCTCGATCTTCAGCTCGATCTCGTCCGACAGCTTGTAGCCGTCCGGCCCGAACAGCTTGATGCCGTTGTCGGCGTAGTCGTTGTGCGAAGCCGAGATCATCACACCCAGGTCGGCGCGCATCGACCGGGTCAGCATGGCCACGCCCGGCGTCGGCACCGGGCCGAAGGTCCGCACGTCCATGCCCACCGAGGCGAAACCGGCCACCAGAGCCGGCTCGATCGTATAGCCCGACAGCCGGGTGTCCTTGCCGATCACCACCAGATGGCGCCGGTCGTCGCCGGTGCGGAACAGCTTGCCGGCGGCCAGGCCGACGCGCAGCGCGACCTCGGCCGTCATCGGATAGGTGTTGGCGCGCCCGCGAATACCGTCGGTGCCGAAATATTTTCTGTCGCCCACGGGCTGGTCCTTCGTCTGGCGGTTTCCGAACAGGAAACCTTCCGAAACCCCTTTTTAGGTGCGGTCCGTCCTAAGATTGCATAGACGGCCGGTGGGGCTTGATGCGTGGCTTAGCCCCGGATCGCCGTCTGTGCAAAGCGGCGCCCTTCTGTTTCCCTCTTCCTCGGAGTTCCTGCGCATGTGCGGCATCATCGGCGTCACCGGCAATGGCCCCGTCGTCCCTCGGTTGATCGACAGTCTGAAACGGCTGGAATACCGCGGCTATGACTCCGCCGGCGTCGCCGCCATGGTGGACGGCGCCGTCGAACGCCGCCGCGCCCAAGGCAAGATCCGCAATCTGGAAGCTGTCCTGGCCGAACAGCCCCTGACGGCCTCGGTCGGCATCGGCCACACCCGCTGGGCCACCCACGGCGCCCCGACCACGGCCAACGCCCACCCGCACAAGGCCGGACGCGTCACCCTGGTCCACAACGGCATTATCGAGAATTTCGCCGAGCTGAAGGCCGAGCTGGCCGCCGAGGGTCATGTCTTCGAGAGCCAGACGGACACCGAGGTCATCGCCCATCTGCTGGACGCCGAGCTGAACACCGGCCGGCCGCCGCTGGAGGCCTTCAAGGTCACGCTGGACCGGCTGACCGGCGCCTATGCCCTGGCCGTGCTGATCGACGGCCAGGATGATCTGATCCTGGGCGCGCGGCGCGGCAGCCCCCTGGTGGTTGGATGGGGCGAGGACGAGATGTATCTGGGCTCAGACGCCCTGGCGGTGGGCCCCTTCACCCAGAAGATCTCCTATCTGGAAGAGGGCGACTATGTCGCCGTCACCCGACAGGGCGCCCAGATGTTCGACGTCAAAGGCGCACCGGTCGACCGGGCCGTCGTCCAGGTCTCGGCCTCCTCGGCCATGGTCGAGAAGGGCGAATATCGCCACTTCATGGAAAAGGAGATCCACGAACAGCCCGACAGCGTCCAGCACACCCTGTCGGAATACCTCGATCTGGTGACCGGCACAGCCAAGACGAACAGCGTCGATTTCGCCGCCATCGACCGGATACAGATCGTCGCCTGCGGCACCGCCTTCTACGCGGGCCAGATCGGTCGCTACGCTTTCGAGAAGCTGGCGGGCCTGCCCTGCGATGTAGAGATCGCGTCCGAGTTCCGCTACCGCTCGCCGGCAGTGTCGCCAAAGACCCTGGCGGTCGCCGTCAGCCAGTCGGGCGAGACGGCCGACACCCTGGCCAGCCTGACCTGGTGCAAGGCCCAGGGGCTCAGGACGGCGGCGGTGGTCAATGTCCATTCTTCATCCATGGCGCGCGAGGCCGAGGTGCTATGGCCGACCCACGCCGGGCCCGAGATCGGCGTCGCCTCGACCAAGGCCTTCACCGCCCAGGTCGCGGCCCTTCTGGCCCTGGCCGTGGCGGCCGGGGTGGCGCGCGGCCGGATCGACGCCGCGACCGAGGGCGAACTGGTCAAGGCCCTGTTCGAAAGCCCGCGCCTGATCGCCGACGCCCTGCGCATGGACGCCAGCATCCGCGCCGTCGTCCAGGACCTGGCCAAGGCCGACGACGTCCTGTTCCTCGGCCGGGGCGCCATGTTCCCCCTGGCCATGGAAGGCGCACTGAAGCTGAAGGAGATCAGCTATATCCACGCCGAGGGCTACGCCGCCGGCGAGCTGAAGCACGGCCCCATCGCCCTGATCGACGAGGAGACCCCGACCATCGCCCTGGCCCCCCTGGACGATGTGTTCGAAAAGACCGCCTCAAATCTGCAAGAGGTCGCCGCGCGAGGCGGCCCCGTGATCATGATCGCGCCGGAAAAGGCGCCCGATCCGCACGGCGCCGGCATCCGCCGCATCCACGCCCCGGACTGCCATCCCCTGATCGCGCCCCTGGTCTACGCCGTGCCGGTCCAGCTGCTGGCCTATTACACCGCCGTCCAGAAAGGCACCGACGTCGATCAGCCCCGCAACCTGGCCAAGTCCGTCACGGTGGAGTGAGCCGCCCGGTCGCGGGCGGCGCCGACCGCCGCTGTACTCAGGGCGTCGACGTCGCAAAGACGGATCGCCGCCCGCCCGACCCGAATGGCCCCCGCCGCCTGCAACTCGCCGCCGGCGGTTGAGATTCCCGCCCGGCGAACGGCCAGAAGATCGGCGATGTCGCTCTGGCGCAGCGGTATTTCCACCGCCTGGCTCAACCCGTGGATATCGAGCAGCAGCGCTGCGAGACGCTCCGTGACCCTTCCGCGCGCCTGACGCTTCACTTCCGCGTGGGCCGCGTCCATCCGGCGCCGCAGATCCGTCAGGGCGGTCTCGACCAGGGAGGGACGGTCGATCATCTCGACCAGACGTGCCGCCGGGACCGTGATCTGCCGACCGGCGGTAAGCCACAAGCCGTCCTCCTTCGCTTCCCCCCCGACGGCGGCGTCGAAGTTCAGAAGGTCGCCCGGACCGGCCAGCCCGAGGCAGAGGGAGTCCCGCCCTTGCCGCGCCACCGCGCCCTCGAGCACCAGGGTGACGACCGACCGGCCGTCCTGGAACGGCGAGATGCGGTCCCCGGATGCGGTCAGTTGTTCCATCAGATCGACGCCCTGAACCGCCAAGCGGGAGAGCAGAGCTTGCGCGAGATTCGGTTCGGACATGACGGCGATCAACCCCAGAGCAGGGTCGCGCGCGATAACATGGATTAAGTCAGACCGGCTCGTTCTGCAGCCGCAGATAGGTGGCGTCGAACTCTGCGATCTCCGCCAGCCTGTGCCAGTCCAGAATTTCGACCTGGCCTCCGCTCCAGTTGATCACCCCTTCGCCCCGGAGTTCAGTGACCAGACGGCTGACATGGACGGTGGACAGGCCGAGGGCGTCGGCAAGCGTGGCCTGTGTCAGAGGCAGATCGAACCGCAGTCGCTCCGCCTGCCCCACCGCCTGGAGCCGCAGATACAGTTCGCACACCAGATGGGCCAAATGACCCAAGCCGCTGCGCCGCCCCATGGCGACCAGCCATTGGCGATGGATAGCCGCATCAATGATCGTGTCCAGCCAAAGCAACCGCGTCAGATGCGGATGACGTTCGGTCAGGGCGATGAGTTTCACATGGGGCGCGGGGGCCACGACGCAGTCGGTCAAGGCGACGACCCCATGGTCCATCTGTTTCATCAGCAGACTGTGCAGATCGATGAAATCGCCAGATACATTGATCTCGGTGATCTGGCGTCCACCGTCCGAAAGACTGCTGTAACGCGCCGAAAAACCCGAGATCAGCAGGGTGCTTTGCAAGGGGTGTGCATGTTCCTTGACGATGTCCGCTCCGGCGCGAACCTCCTGCGGATGCCCAAGAACATCCTGAAGCGCCTCGATTTCTTCTAGGCTGACATGATCACGCTGGGACAGTTTGTCGATCAGGGTGGCAATCTTCGGTTGGGGGCCCGCCTTTGTCATTTCTCGGCCTCGGCCTCGGCCAGCGTCCAGCCCTCAGGCGCGGCGTCGGACGCCTTGGCGGTGACGCTGACCACCGTACGCCCATCGGCGTCGGTCACGATCACGCTGAACGAGGCTGTCTCCCAGAAGGCCGCGCCCCTGTACCTCAAGATTTCCCCCAGCACCGCCACCGCCTCTTCGCGGGCCGCGTCGACATCGGCGAGATCCTCGCCCTGATCATCCCGAATACAATCGCCGTTTTCGGTGTGAAAATAAAAGTGCGGCAAGCCGGCCTCCAGCATCAGGTCTGCTGGAAGCGGTCGTCGGGCGGATTGGTTCAGCGCTTCTATGTTTCCTGACCGAAGGCGCCGTCAGGCTGCAGCGCGTTTCCTGATCCGGGCTATACGTCGAAGGCGGCGCCAGAAACGGCCCCGCTCGGGTTCTGGGTAGGGCTCCAGATTCTCGACGAACTGCTCGGCCGAGGCGCGCCAGCTGAACTTTTCCGCATAGGCGCGGACGTCCCGGCGGTCGAGCTCGAGGCATTTCAGACAAGCAGCCTTCAGGTCCTTATCGATCGCCCCCGCGTTCGAGCCAGGGATGATATCGATCGGACCGTGAGCCGGATAGGCGGCGACCGGCGTACCCGCCGCCATGGCCTCCAGAATCACCAGGCCGAAGGTGTCGGTCCAGCTGGGGAAGACGAAGACGTCGGCGTCGCGGAAACAACGGGCCAGATCATCGCCGAACTTCGCGCCCAGGAATTTCGCTTCAGGATATTTTTCCTGAAGCTCTGCTCTCGCCGGTCCGTCGCCGACAATGATCTTGGTGCCGGGCAGGTCCAGTTCGAGGAAGGCCTCGATGTTCTTCTCCACCGCCACTCGTCCCACGTTCAGGAAGAAGGGACGCGGCCAGTCCTTGCCCCCCATCTCGTCATAGATCCGGTCCAGATCGGGGTTGAACATCTCGGTGTCTACGCCGCGCGACCAGGGGGAGACGTTCTTGAACCCATGTTCGACCAGCTCGTCGCGCAGGGTCGGGGTCGCCACCATCAGTCGGCCCGACGGCTTGTGGAACCATTTCATATAGGCGTAGCCGACCTGCACTGGGATCGGGAACCGGGCCGAGACATACTCGGGGAATTTGGTGTGATAGCTGGTCGTGAAGGGCAGTTTCCATTCCACGCAGATGCGGCGGGTAGCGATGCCGATCGGCCCCTCGGTCGCGATATGCACGGCCTCGGGCTCGAAGGCGCGCAGCATTTCGCGGATCTCTTCCTCCGCCCCCAGGGCCAGCCGGATTTCCGGATAGGTCGGGCAGGGAATGGTCTTGAACAGGCTGGGCTCGATGACCTCGACCTCGTGGCCCATGCCGCGGCATTCCGCGACGGTGCGGGTCAGGGTGCGGACGACGCCGTTGACCTGAGGTTCCCAGGCGTCGGTGGCCAGAACGATGCGCATTGAGGCGGGCGGACCCTGAGCCGTTAAGTAAGGGCGGAACTTCTAGACGGTTCGAATGACGAAGGCGAGACGTTCGCTACAGCGGCAGCACCGTCGTCGACTTCACCTCTTCGAGAACGGCATAGGTCCGGGTCTCCCGCACGCCCGGCATCCTCACCAAAACGTCCCCCAGAAAGGCGCGATAAGCGTCCATGTCTCCGACGCGCGCCTTGATCAGATAGTCGAAGCCGCCAGCGACCATATGACATTCCAGCACTTCCGGCTGGCTGCGGACGGCGGCGGCGAAGGCTTCGAAGACGTCGCCGGTGGTGCGGTCCAGCAGGACCTCGACGAAGATCAGCAGGTCGCGGCCGACCTGGGTCGGGTCGATCATGGCGGCATAGCCGGTGATGATCTTCTTTTCCCGCAGGCGTTTGACCCGCTCGAAACAAGCGGCTGGCGACAGGTGGCACTGCCGCGCCAGTTCGGCGTTGGAGATACGGGCGTCGGTCTGAAGCACCCGCAGGAGGCGGCGGTCGACGGCGTCTATGTCGATCATCTGAAATCGCGCCTCATTGCCGAACAATCTTCGGCCCAGCCCACTATCATACGAAGCACCTTCAGTGAACTCCGGCATATACGGCGTAAATCCACAGGATACTCCGCCATGACCTCGCCCGCCTTCACGCCCTCGAGCCTGACCGCCTGGGACGGTCTGGACCACCACAAGTTCCGCGATGAGCGCGAGGCGGTCGCCGCCAACCTGGCCCGCATGCCTTTGGACGCCGCAGAGCGCGCCGCCGTGGTGGCGGAGGCGACGGCCCTGGTCGAACACGCCCGTCGCAGCCAGAAGAAGCAGGGGGTGGTCGAGAGCTTCCTTCAGCAGTTCAGCCTGGGCACCCGCGAGGGCCTGGCCCTGATGTGCCTCGCCGAGGCCCTGCTGCGCGTGCCGGACGAGGAGACGCGCGACCGGCTGATCGCCGAGAAGATCGGCTCCGCCGACTGGGCGTCGCACCTGGGCCAGTCCGACAGCCTGTTCGTCAACGCCTCGACCTGGGGCCTGATGCTGACCGGCAAACTGGTCGATGTGGATGACGAGGCGCGCAGCGATCTGCCCAGCTTCCTGAAACGGATCGCCGGGCGACTGGGCGAGCCGGTCATCCGCCAAGCCGTGGCCACCGCGGTCAAGATCATGGGCGAGCAGTTCGTCGTCGGCCGCACCATCCAGGGCGCGCTGAAGCGGTCGAACAAGGAAGGCTGGCTGTGCAGCTTCGACATGCTGGGCGAGGGCGCCCGCACCACCGCCGACGCAGACCGCTATGAGAAGATTTACGCCGACGCCATCGAGGCCGTCGGCAAGACGTCGAAAGGCCAGGGGCCCGAGCACGGCCATGGCGTGTCGGTGAAACTGTCGGCCCTGTCGCCCCGCTACGAGGCGACGCATGAGGACGACGTCTGGGCGACCCTGTATCCCCGCATCCTGCGCCTGGCCCAGATCGCGGCCAAATACGACATCAACTATACGATGGACGCCGAAGAGGCGGACCGTCTGGCCCTGTCGCTGAAACTGCTGGACCGGCTGGCGCACGAACCCAGTCTGGGGGGCTGGACCGGCCTGGGCCTGGCGGTTCAGGCCTATCAGAAGCGTGGCCTCGAGACGATCGAGCGAGTCGCCGAACTGGCCCGCCGTTCGGGCCGCCGGCTGATGGTGCGCCTGGTCAAGGGCGCCTATTGGGACACGGAGATCAAGCGCGCGCAGGTCTTCGGCCGCACCGACTATCCGGTCTATACGACCAAGGCGGCGACCGACCTGAACTACCTCGTCTGCGCCAAGGCCATGATCGAGGCGGCGCCGGCGATCTATTCCCAGTTCGCCAGCCACAACGCCCACACCCTGGCCGCCGTGCGCCGCATGGCGCGGGATCGCGGCGTCGCGGTCGAGCACCAGCGCCTGCACGGCATGGGCGAGGCGCTTTACGACGCGGCGCACGAGGCCTGGGCCGATGAGACCGTCATCGTCCGCGCCTACGCCCCTGTCGGCGGGCATGAGGAACTGCTCCCCTATCTGGTGCGGCGCCTGCTGGAAAACGGCGCCAACTCCTCCTTCGTCCACGCCCTGCTGGACGAACGGGTCCCCGCCGAGGACGTGGTTATGGACCCGATCACCGTGGTGGAGGCCGCCGGCGCCGGGCCGCATCCGAAGATCCCGCGCCCGGCCGACATCTACGGCGTCGAC
>JBKBXN010000038.1:0-19194 GCA_046314055.1 Brevundimonas sp. | reverse complement strand
GGACAGATCGTCCGGCGCCTGGGTTGCGGCCTTGCCGGCCATCAGTAGCTCATCCTTACGCCGACATAGGCCGAACGGCCCTCGCCGGGAAAGAAGACGGCAGTGGAGACGCTGGCCAGGCTGGCGTCGGTGACGGCGCTGAAGTTCGAAACATAGGCCTCGTCGAACAGGTTGCGGACGTCGGCGAAGAAGGTCAGGCCGTCCCGCACGTTCCAGCCCATGTTCAGGTTCGCCACCGTATAGGCGGGCGACCTCAGCTTATTGGCGTAGTCGACCCAGGAATCCGCCATCGACCATTCCACGCTGGGAGCCAAGAACCAGCCGGTTGGATGATCATACCGCAGCTCGGCTCGGTACAGGTGCGGAGGCACCACCGGCAGGTCGTTGTCGCCGTAAACCTTGTCCCCGTCGAAGTAGAAATCCGAGAAGGCGTAGGTCTGGCGCAGGCGCCACTGGGGCGCGATCCGCCAGTCCACCCCCGCCTCAATGCCTTGGTGCACCGTCGGACCGGCGTTGAATGTTGCGGCCGGAATGCCCAGGGCGGCGTTGACGACGAAGTTCAGCAACTCGTGGTCAAGCTCGGCGCGATAGGCGGTGACATCCCAGGTCACGGGGCCGCGGCGACCACGCGTGCCGACTTCCCAGGTGACGGCCTCCTGCGGGACCAGGGGCTGATAGCCCTCGGCCGTTGGCGACAGGGCCGAGAAGTTCGGCGGCTCGACCGAGCGGGTGACATTGGCGAACACCTGCTCCCCGCCTTCGCCTTCCCACAACAGGCCGGCGCGGGGCGCGAACCAGTCGAAGGTCTTGTCGACGGTCAGGTCGATCGTGCCTGCGACGCCGGGGACCACATAGCTCTGATAGTCCCTTTCGGCGCGGCCCCAGGTTCCGCCGGCGACCAGGGCCAGGCGGTCGGTGACGAACAGCCGCCCTTCGCCAAAAACGTCCAGTCCCTTGCCGTTCTGGAAGCTGCGGGCGCGTAGGCCGTTCTGCTGGCCGGCCAGATTGCCCCATTGTTTGGCGTCCAGGTCGCCCTGACGATACCAGGCGCCATAGAAGGCGTCGGCGCGCAGGCCAAAGACCTGCCCCTGCCAGTCGAAGCGACCGAAGGCGCCGTAGTTGCGGCTTTGCTGGTCGATGACCTGGAAGATCGGGTGGTCCAGATCCTTCCAGGTTCCATAGACGGCGCCCTCAAACACGGTCGATTCGTCCAGCCGCCATTTGGTCTGCGCCGTGGTCCGAATCGATTGCATGTTCCGTTGATAGTTCAGGGCGACATTGCTGGAGTTAGCCGCTTGCGGCTTGGTCAGGGCGTCCGACAGGCTGACGCTGCCGGGGATTTCCTGATGGATGTCGCCGCCCGAGACCAGCAGGCGCACCTCGCGGTCCTGACCGAAGCTGCGGCCGACGTTGGCGGACAGGAGCAGGGACTTGCCCTCGCTCTGCCGTCGCCAGCCGTCCACGCTCTGGCCTGTGATGGCGGCGAAACCGTCCCAATCGCCGCGAACGCCCGCCACCTCGGCATGGGCCCGCACGGTCCCATAGGAGCCGCCGTCCAGACGCAGGCTCAGGTTCGAGGTCGCCGTGCGACCGGTCGGGGTGACCAGATTGACCGCCCCGCCCAGCAGGGCTCCGCCGAAGCGTAGGGCATTGCCGCCCTTGTAGACCTCTGTGTAGCGGGCGATCAGCGGGTCGATCAGCTGGAAGTCGCCGAAGCCGTCGGTCTCGTTGAAAGGCACGCCGTCCTGGGCCAGCAGGGTGCCGCGGTTATGGACGGAGTTGCCGATGCCCGAGCCCCGGATCGACAGGCGGATGTCGCCGCCCCACTTCTTCTGGGCATAGACGCCGGGGGCGTCGCGCAGAACGTCGGCGAGGTTCGGCGCATAGCGGTCGGCGTAGGATTCGGCCGAGACGACGGCGACCGCGCCGGGCGTGCGCGACAGACGTTCTCGCGCCTCGGCGACGACGGCGGGCTCGTCGGCGTTGCGGCGGGCGGTGACGATGACGGTGTCGAGGACGGCGGGCTCGGAGGCCTGTTGAGCAAGGGCGGGGCTGGCCCCGGCGCCACTGGCCATTGAGGCGAACAGCAGGGCGCAGGGCGCCACGGTGGTCTTGAGAGACATGATGATCCTGAAGTCAGAACGAGAAGTGCGCGCGGGCTGTGGGCCGGCGCGGGCTTTGGGTCTGGTTCAGGCGTGGGGTGGTGCGGTGGACGGCGGGCGCGGCGGGGCGCGCGCTGGGGGCGGCGGGCTGACCCGGGCGGGCGTATAGACGACAGTCTCGACCGTGCGGATGACCGGCGCGGGTTCGGGCGTGGGGGGAGTGGGCAGGGCGGCCGCCAGAGGCACCACGCAGGCCGCACACTTGGCCCCCATGTGCTTGTTGACCGGGCCGTCCATGCCGCCGGACTGGATGGTCTGCGGCCCTTCGGCGGAACAGATGATCAGAGGCTGACCCGGCTGGGCCGCCGCCAGGGCCCCGAACGGCAGCAGGCTTCCGAGCACGAGAGCGAACACCGCCGCCAGGAAGGCGAGCGATTTCGATGTCGACCAATTGTCGGCGTCGGAACGGTTCACGTCTCGCCTCTACGGCGTTTCGTGAAGGGCGTACAGGCTACAGTTCGCCGCGCGCCGCTTGGCGGGGGCTGAACTTGGGCGCGGGGGCCAGGCGCATGACCTCGCCCTGATAGCGCTCGTCGTCGCCGGCGGCGGCGAAGGGCAGGGCGTCGGCGCAGGCCTGGAGCAGGGCGTCCAGCCAGGGCTGTTCGGCCTTGTGGAAGTCGCCCAGGACATGGGGCATGACCATCTCCTTCTCGCCGGGATGGCCGATCCCCATGCGCCCGCGACGGAAGTCGGCGCCCAGGTGGCTGATCAGCGAGCGGACGCCGTTCTGACCCGCCGCGCCGCCACCGGTTTTCATGCGGAACCGGCCGGGGGCCAGGTCGATCTCGTCGTGGAAGACGATGATCTCCGACGGCTTGATCTTGTAGAAGCGCGCGGCTTCGCCCACCGCCCGGCCGCTCTCGTTCATATAGGTCTGGGGCTTCATCAGCAGGACCTTGACCGGTCCGTTCGCGGTGTCGACCTGCCCCTCGCTGACGACCGACTGGAACTTGGCCCGCTCGGGTCCGAAGCGCCAGCGGCGCGCGATCTCGTCGGCGGCCATGAAGCCGATGTTGTGGCGGTTCTTCTCGTACTTGGCGCCCGGATTGCCGAGCCCGGCGATGATGATCATGGCGTCCTCATGCCGTGTGCGTGGCCCAAAGAAAAGCCCCGCCGCGGCGAACCGGGCGGGGCGTGATCTTGTCAAAGCGACGAAGGCTTAGGCTTCGGTCTTTTCGGTCGGAGCAGCGTCAGCATCGGCGGCTTCATCGGCGGCGGCCGAGAGGGCGGCCGACGAGACCTTGATGGTGGCGATCACGAAGTCGCGGTCGGTGATGGTCGGCTCGACGCCCTTGGGCAGTTCGATGTCCGAGAAGCGGATGGTGTCGCCCATCTGCGCCTTGGCCAGGTCGACGACCAGTTCTTCAGGAATGCTGTCGGCCTTGACCAGGATCTCGACCGCGTGGCGGACAACTTCCAGCGAACCGCCCTGACGGACGAACGGCGCGTCATCGGCGTTCTTGAAGTGAACCGACACTTCGATCTTGATCGGGGCGTGCTCGTCGACGCGCATCAGGTCGAAGTGCATCGGGCGGTCCGAGACGGGGTCGAACTGCACGTCCTTGGCGATGACCGGCTGGGTCTCTTCGCCGTACTTCAGCGTGACCAGGTGGCCCAGCAGCTTGCCGGTGTAGAGCGACTTGCGGAAGTCCTTCTCGTTCACCGAAATGGAGACGGGGGCCTTGTCGCCGCCGTACAGGACGCCCGGCACGAAACCGGCGCGACGGGCGGCGCGGGCGCCTCCGGTGCCGACGCCATCGCGGACGTCCACGTTCAGAATGATCTCGGCCATCTGGCTCGCCTCAACAACAACGGAAACACCGCGCCAACCCTGGGCCCGCGCGGCGGGGGTCATGAACCCTCGAATTCAAGAGCGCGGGCTATTACACGCATCATGACGGATGTGCAACCGCCATGGACGAGATCCCGCGCGAGATCAGGCCGCCTTGACCGCGCCGCTCAGCAGGACGCCGGGATCGGCGACGATCGTCAACAGCTCGGCGGCGTCGAACGGTTTGGCCAGATGATGATCGGCCCCGGCCGCGCGTCCGGCCGCGACATGTTCAGGCATGGCGTTGGCCGTCAACATCACGATCGGCACGCGCGCGCCGCCCATGGCCGTCTCGTGCAGACGAATCTCGCGAGTCGCGGTCAGCCCGTCCATCACCGGCATCTGCATGTCCATCAGCACCAGGTCGAAGTCCTGGGTCCGGAAGGCCTCGACGGCTTCGGCGCCGTTCTCCACGGTGAAGATATCGGCCATGGCCTGGCCAAGAATCAGTTCGATGACGCGGCGATTGGTGGGATGGTCGTCGGCGACCAGAACCCGGACCCTATTTCGCCCCTCGTCCGGCCCCGCAGCGGCTTTCGGCTCGCTCTGCGCAGGCCTGTCGCAAACGATCATCGGAATGGTCAGCATGAAGGCCGAACCGCCTCCGGGCTCGCTCTCGCAGTCCAGATCGCCGCCCATCATCTCGGCCAATTGCCGACAGATGGAGAGGCCCAGACCGGAGCCGCCGAACTTGCGCGTAATGCCGCCGTCGGCCTGTTCGAATCGGCTGAACAGGCGTTCGCGGGTCGCGGCATCGAAGCCGATGCCCGTGTCCTCGACCGTAAACCGCAGGGTGGAGCCCCCGTCGACATCCGGACCGCGATGAACGGTCAGCCCCACAAAACCCTGCGTCGTGAACTTCACGGCGTTGGAGATCAGATTGGTGAGGACCTGCTTAAGGCGCACCACATCGCCCCGGATCCATAGGCCTTCGTCGACATCGATATCGACGTGGAAGCCCAGATGCTTCTCGCGTGCATTCTCGGCATAGAGTTGCGCAGCCTCGCGCACGGCGACTTCCAGTTCGAACGCGTCCTCAGTCAACTCAAGCTTGCCGGATTCGACCCTGGCCAAGTCCAGGATGTCGCTGAGCAGGGTCTGAAGCGTACGGCCGGAGGCCTGCATCAAATCCAGCATCTCGCGCTGGTCGGGGGTCAGTGCGGTCTTTGACAGAGCTTGCGACAGGCCGATCACGCCGTTCAGCGGCGTGCGGATCTCGTGGCTCATGTTGGCGAGGAATTGGCTCTTGGCGACATTGGCGGCCTCGGCGGCGTCCCGGGCCTCGCGTAGGGCCTGGGCGTCCTGCTTCAGAGCCGTGATGTCGTTGCAGACAGTGACAGTGCCGCCTCCGGGCGTACGGCGATCCTGGATTTGCAGCCATTGGTCGCCGCCGACCTGCTGCTCGATGGTCGAAGATCCTTGGCGGCGAATGCGGATTCGCTCCGCGATCCACTGTTCCTCGCAGCCGATTGCTTCGTCATAGCGGCCTTCGTTGATGCCGATCTGAAGTATCTCCCTGAAGGTCATTCCGACCTTCAGGAAGGGCGCGAGTTCTGGATTCACCTCGGCGTAGCGCGCGTTCCACAAGACCAGACGGTCATCGGCGTCATAGAAGCCCAGACCGTCCGACATGGCCTCGACCGCCTCACGGATATGTCCCAGCGCGCTGGCACGCGCCATATAGGCCATGAAGACCAGTCCGCCGCCGACGGCCACAATGGCTAGGGCGACGACGAAGACCACGGTGCGCAGGGCGTCCGGCGAAAGGCCGGTCTGTAGACCTATGCTGGGGTCTGGCGTCACGGTAATAGCGGCCATGCCGACGAAATGCAGGAAGACGATGGAAAGAGAGGCGCCCACGGCGCTGAGCGCCAGTCGGCCCAGACTACCCCGCCGATAGAAGAAGGCCGTTGTTCCGGCGATCGTCATGCCGCCGATCAGAGAGGCGAGGACAAGTCCGGGGCTCCAGCTGAGATGAACCGGCGCCTGGAGCGCGGCCATGCCCAGATAGTGCATCGCCGCGACGCCGGAAATTGCGATCAGCCCAGCGAGGACACGACGCGTGCGGTCGGCGCCAGACATAAATACAAAAATAGCCAGGCCGACAGCGGCGAAGATTACGAGAACGGACGCTGTAGTGAGGGCCAAATCATAGGTCAGGTCGCCTGCGCCGACGTAGCCCTGCATGGCGATGAAATGTGTCGCCCAGATCGACAGAGAGCCAATCAGACCCGCCGAGATCGCAAGACGCCGACGGCGTGCGCCGTCGGTGATCCGCGCCCGGTCGATGAAGCGAAAGGCCGAGCCCATGCCCGCAAGGCAGACGATGACGGCCAGCAGCGTCACCCGCCAGTCGTGGTCCTGCGAAATGCAATAAAGTACCCGGTGCACGGCGCCCCCTTCGACGGGAGACGATGGCCCAAACTCCTAAACAAAGCGTGCGGCGAAGCTCAAATAAAACGATGGCGTGTGTCGGCGCGCCGTCACAGAATCCGTGCAAGGATCGGATTCCCTCGGCTGCCCATATGGAGGCCCGCGCCGCATATGCCTTACGAATCCTCGCCCTCGCCCGTCGCGCCGATTTCGACTTCGCGTCTCTGGACCGTGGGGATCAGTATCGCGATCGCCGTAGGCGTGCTGTTGGGGTTGGCCTTCATTCATCCCGAGATCGCCAACTGGCTGTTGGGCGGGGCGGTGGTCGTGGCGATTTCGGCGTGGATTTTGAATGCGCATCCCTCGTCGACTACGCCGCTGCCGGAATCGACCGGCGCGCCGATCGAGAGGCCGTCCGACCCCATGAAGGCTGAACTGCAGGACCGGGTGTTCGAGGCTCTAGACGACCCGGTTCTGATCATCAGCGGCGGCGAGCCCGACGACATCGCCGGTCGGCGGGTCGTCATGGCCAACAGCGCAGCGCGCGATCTGCTGCGAATTCAAAGCCAGGGCGCGCTTCTTGTGCAGGTGATGCGCGAGCCCGGCGTGCTGGAAGCCGTGGACGAGGCGCTATTCGGAGGGGTGTCGCGTACGACGGATTATACGACCGGAGGACAAAGGGACCGGCGTTGGCGCGCCTGGACCCGGCCGCTCGGTCGGGGGGAGGGGGCTGGCGGCGGCGCCCTGGCCATGGTCATCCTGCGTGACGAGACCGATGCGCGGCGGACTGAGATGATGCGCGTCGATTTCCTGGCCAACGCCAGCCATGAGCTGCGCACGCCCCTGGCTTCGCTGAGCGGATTTATCGAGACGCTGAAGGGCCATGCGCGCGACGACGTCGCCGCCCGTGACCGTTTTCTGGACATCATGTCGGCCCAGGCGGATCGGATGGGGCGGCTGGTCGCCGACCTTCTGTCGCTCAGCCGGATCGAACTGAACGAGCATATTCCGCCGTCCGGTCGGGTGGACCTGGATCGCGCCGCCTCGGACGTCGTCGACGCGGTGAGCGTGCTGACGCAGGAGAAGCAGATCGACGTGGTGGTCGATCAAGGCGAGGCCAGGGCGTCGATCAGCGGGGACCGCGACGAGATTTTGCAGGTCGTCCAGAACCTGTTGGACAATGCCGTGAAATATTCCCCGAAGGGCGGGACGGTGGAAATCTCGGTGCGATCCGATCTGTCGTTTGACGAGGCCTGGGCCTCGCGCATGCCGGGCGCCACACGGTTGCCGCTGGCCACGCCGGATCGGGCGGTCGGTGTCTTCTACGCCGCTGTGACGGTTCGCGACCACGGACCGGGCATGGCGCGTGAACACCTGCCGCGCCTGACCGAACGATTCTATCGCGTCGAGGGTCAAAAGAGCGGCGAACGTCAGGGGACGGGACTGGGGCTGGCCATCGTCAAACACATCATCAACCGCCACCAGGGGGGGCTGGTGGTTGAAAGCGCTCCGGGCTTGGGCACCGCCTTTACCGCCTGGTTCCCGATGGTGATCGAGCGACGGGATTCGCGTACTGTAGCTGCCTGAGACGCCAAAGGGCTGCGCTGTTACCGAACTGTCATCAACTCGTCTTAATCCGCTGACCATTCACAGGCAGTAGTCGCGCCGCGTCGAACCCGGATCCCCGGTCGCCTTTCGATTCGCGCCTGCCCCCGCTTCGGACCCGGAATGATCTGGATTTATATACTGATCCTCGTTGCGCTCGGCGCCGCCGCCTTCTTAGGCGGTCGCGAGCTCGCGCGTCGTCGCGCGGTCGGCGCCCAGCCGCATTCGCGACCGGGCCAGCATGGCGCCTATGCCTTGATCTGGGTGGCGGCGCCCGCCTTGCTGGTGCTGATCCTTCTCAGCGTGTTTGCGACCCCGCTGGAACGCCAGCTGACCGCCTCTGGCACGCCCGAGGCTGTGGCGGCGCTTGAGCCCTTCCGTCGTGACGCCTTCTTCGCCGACGCCCATCGCGTTGGCCGTGGAGAGCCGGCCCTGCAGATCTGGGAACGCCCGCTGGCCGAGCAGCTTCCAGTCGAGGCGCGGCGCATGGTCAGCATCGAACGCACCCTACAATGGGGCGGCGGTCTGGGCGCCATTCTGGCCGCTCTGGTCGGGGGGCTGTTCGCTTTCAGCCAGATCAAGCCGCAGACCCGCGCCCGCAACAGGGTCGAGGGCTGGGTGTATGGCGCCCTGTTCGTCTGTTCGGCCATCGCCGTCCTGACGACCCTGGGCATCATTGCGTCCCTGGCTTTCGACTCTTTCCGCTTCTTCCAGACCGTGCCGGTGTTCGAGTTCTTGTTCGGCACCCAATGGAGCCCGCAGATCGCCATTCGCGCCGACCAGGTCGGTTCGACCGGGGCCTTCGGCGCCGTGCCGCTGTTCGCAGGCACTCTGCTGATCATGCTGATCGCCATGTGCGTCGCAGCGCCGATCGGCCTGCTGTCGGCCATCTATCTTTCGGAATACGCCGGACGCACCACCCGCGCCGTGATCAAGCCGCTGCTTGAGATCCTCGCGGGCGTGCCCACCGTGGTCTACGGTTTCTTCGCTGCCTTGACGGTAGGGCCCATCCTGCGAGTCTTCTTCAACGAGATCGGGCTGTTCCTGGTCGGCGGTCCTCTGGACGGCCTGGGCCAATACCTGGCCCTGGTGCAGAACCAGATGGCGCTGACCGCCGGCGCGGTCATGGGCATCATGCTGATCCCATTCGTTTCGTCTCTGTCCGACGACATTCTGAACGCGGTGCCTCAGTCGCTGCGTGACGGGTCGTTCGCCATGGGAGCGACCAAGTCCGAGACGGTGAAGCGGGTGCTGCTGCCCGCCGCCCTGCCGGGCATCGCCGGCGCCCTGCTGCTGGCGGTGTCGCGTGCGATCGGCGAGACCATGATCGTGACCATGGCCGCGGGCCTTGCGGCGAACCTGACCTTCAATCCGTTGGACACCGTCACCACCGTCACGGTGCAGATCGTCACCCTGCTGACCGGCGACCAGGAGTTCAACAGCGCCAAGACCCTGTCGGCCTTCGGCCTGGGCCTGACCCTCTTCCTGGCCACACTGGTGCTGAACATCGTGGCGCATCGGATCGTCCAGACCTACCGGGAACAATATGACTGACGCGACCCCCGATCAGATCGACGGCGTGGCCGCGAAGGGGCGGCTGGATCGTCTGCGCGCTGGCTTGAAGCGCCGTCACGCCAAGGAAGTCCGGTTCAAGTGGTTCGGTCGGCTGGCGATCGCCGCCGCCATGCTTTTCCTCGCCGTTCTGCTGGTGCGGATCGTCGAGCAGGGCCACACCGCCTTCTACACTCATACGGTGACGGTGCCGGTCTATATGGACCCGGCCCGGATCGACCGCGCCTATCCGCAGGGCTCCAACTTCGAACAGCTCGCGGCCGAGCAGCAGTTGGCGCGTTGGGGCATTCAGGACGACGCGGCGGGCGCCGCCTCCAGCGAAATGAAGGCGCTCTTCTCGTCCGAACTCAAGTTCGTGGCTGCTGATCTTGTGGCGAAACGGTCGGACGTTATCGGCGAGACGGTCCCGCTGGCGGTTCCGCTTTCGGATGACGCGGACCTGTATCTGAAGGGGGAAATCTCCAAATCGACTCCCCAGGATCAGCGCCGCATCAACGACCGGCAGATCGCCTGGCTTGAGCGGATGCAGGCCGAAGGCGTGGTTGGTTCCCACTTCAACACCGCCCTGTTCACCAATGGGGATTCGACCCAACCTGAACTGGCCGGCGTCCTTGGCGCCGTGGTCGGCTCGGCCCTGATGTTGATGGTCACCGCCCTGATCGCAATCCCTCTGGGCGTCGGCGCCGCGATCTGGCTCGAGGAGTTCGCGCCCAAGAACAAGTTGACCGACATCATCGAGGTCAACATCAACAACCTCGCGGCCGTACCCTCCATCGTCTATGGCCTGTTGGGCTTGGCCCTGTTCATCAACTGGATGCACCTGCCGCGCGCCAGCCCGATCGTCGGTGGTCTGGTGCTGGCGCTGATGGCCCTGCCCACCTTGGTCATCGCCACGCGCTCGGCGCTGAAGGCGGTGCCGCCGTCCATTCGCGAGGCGGCCCTGGCCATGGGCGCCTCGAAGACGCAAACGGTGTTCAGCCACGTCCTGCCGCTGGCCATGCCCGGCGTCATGACCGGCGCCATCATCTCCATGGCCCACGCCCTGGGCGAGACCGCGCCGCTGCTGCTGATCGGCATGGTCAGTTTTGTTCCGGGCGTGCCGCACGCCATCGACCAGCCGGTCGGCGCGCTGCCGTCGTTGATCTACATCTGGGAGAACGCCTCTGAGCGGGCGTTCCACGAACGCACGGCTGCTGCGATCATTGTTCTGCTGGTCTTCATGATCATCATGAACGCGGCGGCCATCATCCTGAGGCGGCGCTTCGAGCGTCGGTGGTAAGAGAATGAAATTCCGTATTTTCCGCTCCGCCGAAGATCAGACCGGGTCCGGCCCCGTCGATCCCACCGAAACCCCGCGCATGGGTGGCCAAGTCCTGCCTGAAGCCACGACGACCTCGAAGAAGGCCACGGAGGAGCCCCGCGCTTACGAGGCGTCGGACCTGCCTGGGCCGACCGTGGTCGACAGTCCTCCCGTTGGACCGATCAAGATCGCCGCGCGTGACGTCTCGGTCTTCTATGAAGGCAAGCAGGCGCTTTACGATGTCTCGCTGGATATTCCGGACAAGACCGTCACCGCCCTGATCGGACCGTCGGGTTGCGGCAAGTCGACCTTCCTGCGGACCATGAATCGCATGAACGACACGATTTCGGGCGCCAAGGTCACGGGCCGGATCGCGATGGACGGGGAAGACATCAACGACCGATCGATCGACCCCGTGCTGCTGCGCGCCCGTGTCGGCATGGTGTTCCAGCGTCCGAACCCCTTCCCCAAGTCGATCTACGAAAACGTCGCCTACGGCCCCAAGATTCACGGCCTGGTCAGCGCCAAGTCTGAGATGGACGGGGTGGTCGAGAGCGCACTGAAGCGCGCGGGGCTGTGGGAAGAGGTCGCCGACCGGCTGCAGTCGTCCGCCATGGGCCTGTCAGGCGGCCAGCAACAGCGTCTGGTCATCGCCCGCGCCATCGCCGTGAACCCGGAAGTGATCCTGATGGACGAGCCCTGCTCGGCCCTGGACCCTATCGCCACGGCGCGGATCGAGGAACTGATCGACGAACTGCGCGAACGCTTCTGTATCGTCATCGTCACCCACTCGATGGCCCAGGCCGCGCGGGTGTCGCAGCGCACCGCCTTCTTCCATATGGGCCGCCTGGTCGAGACCGGCGACACGGAAGACATCTTCCAGAACCCGCGTGAGCGCCGCACCCTCGACTACATCACCGGAAGGTTCGGCTGATGAATCAGCACACGGTCAAGGCCTATGGCGACGAGTTGAACCAGATCACGGCCGAGGTCGCCCGCATGGGCGGCCTGGCCGAGGCCCAGGTGTCGGACGCCATCGATTCCGTCGCACGTCGCGACATCGCCCTGGCGCGCGCCGTGGTCGAGCGGGATCTGAAACTGGACGCCTTGCACCGGGATATCGAGAAGAAGGCCATCCGCCTGATCGCCCTGCGCCAGCCGGTCGCCAGCGACCTGCGTCGCACCCTGGGCGCCATGAAGATGGCGTCTGATCTGGAGCGCACCGGCGACCTTGCCAAGAACATCGCCAAACGTGCGCTGATCCTGGCGGAGAGCGAGCCGATGCAGCCGCTGACCCGTTCGATCGAACGGATGGGCCGGCTGGTGTCGACCCGACTCCGTGACGTGCTGGACGCCTACACCGCCTCTGAACTGGATCGCGCCGTGGCCGTTTGGCAGACGGACGACGAGGTCGACGAGCACTACAACTCGCTGTTCCGCGAACTGCTGACCTATATGATGGGCGATCCACGCACGATCGGCGCCTGCACCCATCTGCTGTTCATGGCCAAGAACCTGGAGCGGATCGGCGATCACGCGACCAATATCGCCGAGACCGTTCATTACGAAATCACCGGCGACGACATGCTGGGCGAACGTCCGCGTGCGCATCCCGGCGCCGAAGACGAAGCCTCGACACCCAACCTTACGACCAACTCGCACTAAGCCGCGACCGGAGCCCCGACGTGCAGCCCTATATCCTTGTGATGGAAGACGAGGACGCGTTGGCGACCTTGCTTCAGTATAATCTTGAAAAGGAAGGTTACGACGTCACTGTCGCGGCCGACGGCGAGGAGGGCATGCTGCAGATCGACGAGCGTCAGCCGGATCTGGTGCTGCTGGACTGGATGTTGCCGAAGCTGTCGGGCATCGAGGTTTGCCGCCGTATCCGGGGCAAGGCCGAGACCCGCAATCTGCCGGTCATCATGCTGACGGCGCGGGGCGAGGAAAGCGACCGGGTCCGGGGTCTGGACACCGGGGCCGACGACTATCTGACCAAGCCCTTCTCGATGGTCGAGCTGATCGCCCGCATCCGCGCCGTGCTGCGCCGCATCCGTCCCGGTCTGGCCGACGACCGGCTGAACCACGGCGACATCATCATCGACCGCGTCTCGCACCGGGTGAAGCGCTCGGGCCAGGAAGTGCATCTTGGCCCGACCGAGTTCCGGCTGCTGGACCATTTCATGCAGCACCCGGGCCGGGTGTTCAGCCGCGAGCAGCTGTTGGACGCCGTCTGGGGCTCGGACGTCTATGTGGAGGCCCGTACGGTGGACGTCCATGTCGGCCGGCTGCGCAAGGCGCTGTCCATCGGCGACGACAGCGCCAACCCGATCCGCACAGTCCGCTCGGCGGGCTATTCGCTGGATCTGGAAGGCTAGACAAAAAAAGGGGCGGCCGGATCGGCCGCCCCTTTTCATTCAGATCTGTTCAGCCACGATCTCGTCCGGCTCAAGGGCGTAGACGGTGGCGCAGTATTCGCAGGTGACGCGGATCTTGCCGTCGTCCTCGACCATGTCCGCGCGCTCCGACGGATCGAAGGAGGCGAGGACCGAGGCGATGCGGTCGCGGGAACAGCGGCAAACCGCCGTCAGTTCGCGCGCTCCCTCCAGCCGCACGCCGTCCTCGTGGAACAGGCGGAACAGCAGGGTTTCCGGCGAGATGGTCGGATCGACCAGCTCGTCGTCGCCCAGGGTGCCGAACAGGGCCCGGGTGCGGTCCCAGACCTCCTCGGTCGATCCGCGCGCCTCGTCGCCGGCGATGATCTGGATCATCGCCCCGCCGGCGCGCCACTGCGAACCGGTCTCGGTCAGCACCTCGCCCACGGCCAAACGCACCTTGGTCGGCACCTGTTCGGATTGCTGGAAATAGTGTTCGGCGCACAGCGACAGGCTTTCGCCCTCGATGGGGGTTATGCCCTGGGTGCGTTCGAAGTCGGGGCCGCGATCCAGGGTCATGACGAAGACGCCTTGGCCCAGCAGCGTCTGCGCGCCGGGCCGGGCGAAGCCCTTTGAGGCCTCGGCCACCTCGGCCTCGTCATAGCGGCAGTAGCCGCGCAGCGAGCCGTCCGTGCCGTAGTCGGCGACCACATAGCGCACGGGCCCGTCGCCCTGAGCCTGGACCATCAGGCGGCCGTCGAACTTCAGGCTGGAGCCGATCAGGGCCGCAAGCGCGCAGGCCTCGCCCAGCAGGGCGGCGACCGGCTCGGGATAGGCGTGGGCGGCCAGGATCTTGTCGATGGTCGCACCCAGGCGGACCAAGCGGCCGCGCACGGGCCAGCCCTCGATCTGGAAGGCGGCGGCCAGGTCGTCGGAAACGGCGGAATGAGGCGCGTGATCGGTCACGGCGGGGTCCTTGGAAGTCGTCATTTCGGGATCGCGGCTATTTAGGCATCCAAAGCCCCGTTGATAAGGGGGCGAGGTCGGTGGTGAATATCGGCCGATCCGGGTGCGGCGATCAAAGGCGCGCCCTCGCCTCGAAAAACCTGTAGAATCCGGCTCTACAAACCATGGAGAACCTCGAGAATTTGTCGAGGCGGGATGCAAGGGGCGGACATGCGCGCGAAACCTGTGCTGAAGCCGCTGGGCGAGCAGTCCATCGTCGTCACCGGCGCGACATCAGGCGTCGGGCTGGCCACGGCGCGTCGGGCGGCGCGGGCGGGGGCCAAGGTGTTTCTGATTGCGCGGGGCGAGGCGGATCTGCGGGCCCTGTGCGAAGAGTTGCAGGCGCAGGGGGCGCGCGTGGCCTGGGCGGTGGCCGATGTGGCGGACGCCGAGGCGCTGAAGGCGGCGGCGGACAAATGCGTGCGGCTGTTCGGGGGCTTCGACACCTGGGTCAATAACGCGGGTGTGGGGCTGTTCGGATCGATCCGCGAGACGACGCTGGAGGATCAACGGCGGCTGTTCGAGACCAACTACTGGGGCGTAGTCAATGGCGCGATGGCGGCGGTCGAACATCTGCGGACGCGGCCGGGCGGCGGGGCGATCATCAATGTGGGTTCGATCCTGTCGGATCTGCCTCTGCCGGTGCAGGGCGTCTACGCCGCGTCCAAACATGCGGTGAAAGGGTTCACCAACGCCTTGCGTATCGAGCTGTTGCGCGAACAGACGCCGGTCGCGGTCAGCCTGGTCAAGCCCGGCGCGATCGATACGCCCTACAGCCGGCATGCCCGAAACCTGACGGGGCAGGCGATGCATAATCCGCAACCCGTCTATGCGACCCATGTGGTCGCCGACACCATTCTGTACTGCGCCACCCACCCGATCCGCGAGATCACCGTGGGCGGGGGAGGGCGCGTCATTGCGTCTTTCTACTCAGCCTTGCCGGGGATTGCGGAACCTCTTCTGGCGCGGTTCGCTCCTTCGCTGATGCGGGACCGCCGTTCCGCCTATCGGCCGTATGACGACGGGCTCTATGACCCGACCGAGGACGGCCTTGATGAAGAGGTTCACTATCCCATGGTCCGTAATTTCAGCGCCCTGGCCGAAGTCCGCAAACATCCGGGCGTCACCGCCGGCAGCCTCGTCGCCCTCGCGGCCGGCGCCGCCGTGGTCCTGTATCTGACCCAGCGCAGCGGACCGACGCGCTATCAGCGCATCAAGACACGTATCGATCCGCGCGGGTGGGTGGACACTGAAGACCTGCGCGACCGTTTCCACGACGCCGTCGACGCCTTCCGTCATCGGGCCGAAGACGCAGGCGAGCGTGCCGGAGACTTCTCTCGCGAGGCGCGCCATCGCGCGGCTGACGCGGCCCATGATGCGCGTGGCCGGGCGGACGAATGGTTCCGCTCCACCCGTAAGGGTTCAAAGAAAGCGCTGAAAAAGCACGGCAAGACGGCGCGCCGTTACGCGGACGACGCGGGCGCCTATGCCCGTGATCACGCCCGCGAAGGCGGCGCGCTTCTGGCTGTCGCCACCATCGCCGCCGCCGTCGGCGCGGCTGTTCTGGAAAGCCGTCGTCCGGACAGCCACGTGCGCCGTATCGCGCGGTTCTGATATTTCTTACCGCCCGCCGCGGTGAAAATCCCGGCGGGCGGCAAGGTTTAAGCGCAACTGATCGGCTTCATCAGCACGGCTCGGCTTTGCCGCGGGCGCGAAGGCCGCTAAGACGCCGCCCATGAGCGCGCGCCCCACACTGATCTTTGACTTCGATTCGACCCTCGTCGCCTTCGAGACGCTGGAAGCCCTGGCCGATATCGCCCTGGCGGACTCGCCCGAGGCGGAGAAGACCCGCGCCGAGATCGCGGACCTGACCGACAAGGCGATGGCGGGCGAGATCGCCTTCGGCGAGGCGTTGCGTCGTCGGCTGGCGCTGCTGCCCCTGACCCGCGCCCACGTCGCGGCCCTGGCGGAGACGGCGCCGGATCATCTGACCGGCTCGGTGCGGCGCAACCTGAACTTCTTCCAGCAGCACAAGGGCAAGGTCGTCATCCTGTCGGGTGGATTCCGTGAGGTCATCGCGCCGGTGGCCGAGATGCTGGGCGTGTCGCCGGACCGGGTGCTGTGCAACGACCTGGTCTATGACGCCGACGGGCAGGTGACGGGCGTCGACGACGCCAATCCCTTGTCGGAGGCCGACGGCAAGCCGGCCGTCATCCACGCCCTGAAGCTGTCGGGGCGGGTGGTCATGATCGGCGACGGCTGGAACGACGCCGAGGTCAAGATCGCCGGCGCAGCAGACGCCTTCTACGCCTTCACCGAGGTCGCCCGCCGCCCCTCGGTGGTCGAGGTCGCCGACGCCGAGGCCGCCTCGCTTGACGAGGTGCTGCACGCTGAGGGCCTGGTCGGCCGCTGGTCCTTCCCGCGCAGCCGGATGAAGATGCTGCTGCTCGAGAATATCCACCCCGCCGCTGTCGAACAACTGGAGGAGGCTGGTTACTCGGTCGAGACAGTCAAGGGCGCCCTGGACGAGGACGACCTGATCGCCGCCATCAAGGGCGTGCATGTGCTGGGCATCCGCTCCAAGACCACGGTCAGCCGTCGGGTGCTGGAAGAGGCCGACCGGCTGATGGCCGTCGCCGCCTTCTGCATCGGCACCAACCAGATCGATCTGGACGCAGCCTCCGATCACGGCGTGGCGGTGTTCAACGCCCCCTATTCGAACACGCGCTCGGTCGTGGAACTGGCCATCGGTCTGATGATCGTCCTGATGCGCGACGTGGTGGACAAGTCGGCCGCCATGCACGTGGGCCAATGGAACAAGTCGGCGACCGGGTCGAAGGAGCTGCGCGGCAAGACCCTGGGCATCGTCGGCTATGGCGCCATCGGCAGCCAGTTGTCGGTCCTGGCCGAGAACCTGGGCATGCGTGTGCTGTTCTATGATCTGTCGGAGCGGCTGGCCCTCGGCAACGCCCGGCGCATGCGCTCGCTGGACGCCCTGCTGGCGGAGAGCGACGTCGTGACCCTGCACGTCGACGGGCGTCGCGAGAATTCCAACATCTTCGGCGCGGCCCAGTTCGCCCGGATGAAGGAGGGGGCGCTGTTCCTGAACCTGTCGCGCGGCCATGTGGTCGATGTCGGCGCCCTGGCCCAGGCCATGGGGTCGGGCCGGGTCGCGGGGGCGGCGGTGGACGTCTTTCCCGAGGAGCCGCGCACCAATTCGGATCCGTTCGAAAGCCCGCTGCAGGGGATGAAGAACATGATCCTGACGCCTCACATCGGCGGATCGACTGAGGAGGCTCAGGAAGCCATCGCCGAGTTCGCGGCCGAGCGGCTGCTGGGCTATCTGAACCGGGGCGACACCACCTTCAGCGTCAACCTGCCGAACGTGCAACTGGCCGAGGTGTCGGGCGCGCACCGTATCCTGCACATCCACAAGAACCAGCCGGGCGTGCTGGCGGAGCTGAACCGGGCGCTGGCGGCGGCGGGGCTGAACATCCTGGGGCAGCATCTGAAGACGGATGAGCGCACCGGTTATGTCATCACCGACGTGGACCGGGACTATGATCCCGAGGCGCTGCGGACGCTGAAGACCGTACCGGGAACGCTGAAGTTCCGCACCCTACATTGACGGAACGACCCGTTATCTTCCGAAGGCTGACGTAACGGCATCTTGCGCTCGCCGCAGAGTGGCGCATCCTCCTTTATAACGGTCGCGATACACGACGGCCGTGGGAGGAAATATATGTCACGCTATCTCACCGGGGGCGCCGTCGCCGCCCTGGTCGTCGCGGCCTGCGCCTTTGCGGGCTCGGCCTCGGCCCAGACCTACAACCGCCTGGTCGTGTTCGGCGACAGCCTGAGCGACAACGGCAATCTGTATCTGGCGTCCGGCGGCACGCAGCCGCCTAGCCCGCCCTATTTCCAGGGGCGTTTCTCGACTGGTCCGGTGTTCACGGAACTGCTGGGCTTCAACGCTGCCAACTTCACCGGCTCGGTCAGCGGCAGCATCAACTACGCCTTCGGGGGCGCCCGCACGGACGCCTCGGTCGGTCCGCCGCCGGGCATGCTGACCCAGCTGGCCGCCTACACCAGCCGGGGCGGGACCTTCGGATCCAATGACCTAGTCAGCGTCCTGGGTGGGGCCAACGACATCTTCCAGGGGCTGCCAGCCGCCGGCGCCTCGGCCAGTCCCGTGGCGGCGATCACCCCCGTCGCCACGACCGCCGCCGCCAACATCAACAGCCTGGTCAACAGCGTCGCCGGGGCGGGAGCGGGGACCGTACTGGTGACCAACCTGCCCAAGCTCAGCCTGACGCCGCAGTTCCGCGGCACCGCTGCGGCGCCCTTGGCCGACTATGCGGTGACGACGTTCAACTCGAGCCTGCTGACGGGTTTGAATACGACGGCGGCGGCGCGGCCAGGCAGCAACATCATTCTGATGGACCTGTTCAAGGTCAGCGACACCCTTGCCGCCAATCCCGGGCAGTTCGGCATCACCAATGTCACCCAGGCCTGTTTCAACGGGGTGACGGTCTGTTCGAACCCCAACAGCTATTTCTACTTCGACGGGGTCCACCCCACCGCAGCCGGGCATCAGATCATCGCCCGTCTGGCGACCGACTATCTCTACTACGGCGACATCGGGTCCCAGGCGGCCTTGCAGGGCGAAACCACCTTCCGGCACCGCGAGGACGCCCTAGATGGGGCGAGCGAAGCCCTGTCCGGTCGTGAAGCCTGGGAGGCGGGCGTCGCGATCACAACCTCGGCCTTGGTCGACAGTGTGGACACGGACGCCCGGGGTTCGGTCGCCGAATCCTCCAGCGACGGCTGGGGCGGTCGGATCGCGCTTGAGGCCGGACCGTCGGCGAACTGGCGGTTCGGCATGGCCGGCACCGCGCGCAAGACCGATGTCGAAAGCCAGGCCCTGACGTTCAACGTCGAAAGCTTCGGCCTGGACCTGTATGGGGGCTG
>JBKBXN010000037.1:0-19234 GCA_046314055.1 Brevundimonas sp. | reverse complement strand
TCCCCGTCATGGATCGCCAGGGCGGCGGGGTCATCCTCAACACCGCCTCCGTGGCGGGCGTCACCGGCGCGCCGCTGCTCGCCGCCTATGCCGCCGCCAAGCACGCCGTGATCGGCCTGACCAAGACGGCGGCGGCCCAGGCGGCCAACTATCCGTTCTGCACCATCGAGCCGAACACCGGCGACGTGGCCGTGCCCGAGGCGCGTCTGAACGCCCTGGCCGAGATCGCCGGGTCGAAGGAAATCATTCCCGCCCGCATCACCTTCGTCGATGTCGCCGGCCTGGTGCGCGGCGCGTCCAAGGGCGAGGGCCTGGGCAACCAGTTCCTGGCCAATATCCGCGACTGCGACGCCGTGGCCTTCGTCGCCCGCTGCTTCGTCGACGACGACATAACCCACGTCGAAAACCGCATCGATCCGATCGCCGATCTGGAGATCATCGAGACCGAGCTGATGCTGGCCGACATGGAAAGCCTGGAGCGCCGCCGGCCTCAGCTGGAGAAACGCGCCAAGGGCGGCGACAAGGAATCCGGCCTGACGCTGAAACTGGTCGATCTGGCCCTGGCCCAACTAAACGCCGGCAAGCCAGCCCGCACCGCCGAAGTGTCCAAGGAGGACGCCAAGGCCTGGCACATGCTGCAACTGCTGACCGCCCTGCCCGCCCTCTATGTCTCGAATGTCGAGGAGGGTTCGGCCGACAAGGGCAACGAGCTGTCGGACAAGGTCGCCGCCCGCGCCGCCACCGACAACGCCAACTCGGTCGTCATCTCCGCGCAGATCGAGTCCGAGATCGCCGTCCTGGACGACGAGGAGCAGAAGGAGTTCCTCGAGACCCTGGGTCTGGAAGAACCCGGACTGAACCGCCTGATCCGGGAAGCCTACAAGTTGCTGGGCCTCCAGACCTATTTCACGGTCGGCCCCAAGGAGGCCCGCGCCTGGACCATCAATGTCGGCGACACCGCGCCCCAGGCGGCCGGCGTCATCCACACCGACTTCGAAAAGGGCTTCATCCGCGCCGAAACCATCGCCTTCGACGACTTCGTCGCCCTACGCGGCGAAGCCAAGGCGCGCGAGGCGGGCAAGCTGCGCGCGGAAGGCAAGACCTATGTCGTCAAGGACGGCGACGTGATGAACTTCCTGTTCAACTAGGATCCGTCGGAGGGGTCTCGCCCCCCTCCGGCTTCATCATCTTCTCAAGCGGATTGGCCGGATCCGGCGCCCGCGGCGAGCCGGGGCAGCGGGCCAGTTTCACCGTCGTCATGTCCCGATTCAGATAGGTCAAGGTCATGACGTCGCCGCTGGCGGCCATGTGCGTCCGCTCGGTGACGGTCTGGCCTTCCGCTTGACAGGTCAGGGTCGCCAAATAGCCGTTGGGGGCTTCCTCGATCCGGGCGATGTCGCAGCTGTTCTCATAGCCGTCGAAGCGCAGGGGCGTGATCGTGATCGGCCGACGCTCGCCCTGCGGCCGCGCGCACCATTCTGGATTGGCCGCCCATACCCCCACGAAGCTGCGCGGTCCCCGAGAGGCCAGCGACGAGGGCCCTGGCGGCTCCACTGCCTGCATCGCCTCAGCGGTCCGCAACGGCGCCGCAGGTTGGTCCGGCGGATTGACCCGATGTTCGCCACAGGCGCTCAGAACAACGGCGGCGACGGCGAGCCCGGAAAGCGAAGCGGATTTCATCGCACGGGAACGCGGCGACCATGGTCAAGGTTCAATCGCATCGCCGCCCCGTCGCGACGATTTCACTCCCGACGTTGGGCCGCCGTTGCGTCGCGAATGGCGTTGAACTCCGCCGTCGGCTTCCACGCGGGCCAAGTCTCGCTATCGGCCACCGTCAGCCCAAGCCGGTACAGCAGGTCCAGGTTCTGTAGCGCCGCCGTGAAATCATAGTCGGCCCGCCACTCGTCCGTCAGCTTATGGTAATAGCGGCCCATCTGGGCTTCGTAATAGGGCGTGCCCGCCTCCATGCCGCCCTCGACGAAATCTCGACCAGTCCACGGCATCAGGGCCGGCACCCCGCCCGCCGCGAAGTTGAAATGGTCGGAGCGGTAGTAGAAGCCCTCCTGCGGATAGCCGTCGCCCGTCACCACGCGCCCCTGCACGGCCGCGAACCGGCCCAGGATGTCCTCCAGCTCCGACTTGCCGACACCGAACACCGCCACATCCCGCGTCGCCGGCGTGAAGGGCAGCATGTCGATATTGATGTCGGCCGCCGTCTTCGCCAACGGATAGACCGGATCGGCGGCGTAGGCTTCAGAACCCAAAAGCCCCTGCTCCTCGGCCGTGACGTGCAGGAAGACCACCGTCCGCTCCGGCGCCGGCCCAGCCTTGAAGGCCCGCGCCATCTCGATCAGACCCGCCGTGCCAGAGGCATTGTCCCAGGCGCCGTTGTAGATGGCGTCACCCTCGGCGTTCGGCTCCCTGGCTTTGCCGACGTGATCCCAGTGCGCAGAATAGACGACATATTCGTTCGGCCGCGTCTTGCCCGGGATTTTCGCCAGCAGATTGTTCGACTGGATGACCTCGGTCGTCTCGGCGATATCGACATCCAGCCGCGCCCCCAGGTCCACCACCCCGCCCAGTCCCCCGACCTTGGCGCGAGCCAGGGCCTCGGTCAGAACATCTCCCCCTATCGCCGTCCCCGTCGCCGGGCTGATAGATCCAGTGAACCGGGCGTCCTTGGCGCCCTTCACGGTCATCTGCGGCCGCGATGCGCCCCCGACGGCGCGACGCCAGCGGCCATCGCTTTCCTGAAGACTGATCACCCCCACCGCGCCACGCTTCAGCGCCTCCTGGGTCTTGTGCGTGCCCGAGCCGTAGAAGTTGGGATCGGTTCCCAAGACGTCGGGTTGGGCGCGCAGGATCACCACCACCTTGCCCGTCAGATCGGCGTCGCCATAGTCGTCCCATCCCCGCTCTGGCGCCACGATGCCATAGCCGGCGAAGACCAGAGGCGCGCCTTCGATCTTGACCGTCGGGTCGGCCGGTCCGGCGCGCAAGGTGATATCGGCGCCCGAGGTCAGGACATGGCTAACCCCGTCGGCGCCGGCCCAGGCGGCCGTCGGCGCGCGCGCAGGCGTAAACCGCACCAGATCGACCGGTTGCAACCACGCCCCGTCGCGTCCGCCCGGTTCCAGTCCGATGGACTCATACTGACGCTGCAAATAGGCCAGGGTCAGTTGCTCGCCGATCAAGCCGGGGAACCGCCCCTCCAGCTCGTCTGAGGCCAGGTATTTGATATGGTCGGACAGGCGCTGGGCGCTGAACTGCGGCGTCGCCGCAGAGGCGGTGGCGAAGGCGTCCAGTCGTGCGGCGGGCGGCGCATCGACTGGCGAACCGGCGCAGGCGGCCAGAACAAGCGCCGCCAGGGCGACCAAAGGAGAACGACGGAAAATCATCACAGATGCTCGAGACAAGGATCGGGAGCCGGCACGACCTCGTCGTCCGGCGTCGGCACGTCGATAGGCCTCAGCGGCGCTGGGCCGCCGTCGTGGCGCGCACGGGAGCGAATTCGGAGCCCGTCTTCCACTCGGGCCAGTCGCGATCATTGGCCAGGCTGCGGCCCACGTCATAGAAGACCGTCAGATCCTCGATCATGCCGCGATAGTCCCAGTCCGGCGACCACTCGTCCGCCGCCTGGTGGTAGCGTTTGGCCCCGTATTCGGCGCGATCGGCCTGACGCTGGGCGATCGGCTCGTCGCGGAAGTCGCCCCGGCTGCCCGCATAGGCCATCGGCACACCGCGCTTGGCCAGCGGGAAGTGGTCCGAGCGATAATAGGTGCCGGCCGCGTTCTCGTAGTCCGGCGCAAGGGTGCGCCCCTGGGGCTGGATCGCCGCCGCCAGACGCTCGTCGAAATCGGACTGGCCGTAGCCGGTGACGCCCAGCTCGGCGACGCGGCCGTAGACGTTCATCGAATCCATGTTGAACCCGCCCACCGTCTTGGCCAGCGGATACACCGGATTGACGGCATAGTATTCCGAACCCAGCAGACCGCTTTCCTCGGCGGTGAAGCTGATCATCACCACCGACCGTTCGGTGCGTGGGGCGCGTCCATACATCCGCGCCAGTTCCAGCAGGCCGGCGGTGCCCGAAGCGTTGTCGACGGCGCCGTTGAAGATCCGGTCGCCCGTCGCGTCCGGCTCGCCCATGCCGATGTGGTCCCAATGTGCGGTGTAGAGCACCGTCTCGTCAGGATGGGTCGTGCCCGGCAGGCGCGCAATCACATTGTGGCTGGTGACCTGGTTGGTCGCCACGTCGAACTCGGTGGAGAAGCCGGCGCCGGTCAGGGCGACGGGCTGGAAGTCGCGGCTGCGCGCCTGGACCTTCAGCGCTTCGAAGTCCAATCCCGCGCGGCGGAACAGGTCCACCGCCACATCGCGCTGGATCCAGCCTTCCATCGGCACGCGCTCGGCCGCCGCATTGGGCCTCAGGATGTCGAACTGCGGCACGCCCCAGGAGTTGGCGACGGTCGCCCAGCCATACGAAGCCGGCGCTGTCTCATGGACGATCAGAACGCCCGCGGCCCCGTGCTTGGCGGCCTCCTCGTACTTGTAGGTCCAGCGGCCGTAATAGGTCATGGCCTTGCCGCCGAAGGTATTCAGCGCCGGCTCCTCGAAGTCGGCGTCATTGACCAGGACGACCAGAATCTTGCCGCGCAGGTCCTGACCCTTGAAGTCGTTCCAGTTCCGCTCGGGCGCCGTAACGCCATAGCCGACGAAGACCAGGGGTGCGTCCTTCAGGCTGACATGCTGGGCGGGACGGCGCGTCGAAATCGCGACCTCGCGCCCCTGGGTCATCGGCAGGCTCCAGTCCCCCAGCTTCAGCGAGGCGCGGACATTGGATTGGACGAACCGGTTCAGAATCACGTCCTGGGTCCACTGGCCGTTCGGCCCGCCCGGCTCGAAGCCGGCGGCCGCATATTGCGCGCTCAGATATTGGACGACCTTGTCTTCGGCCGGCGTGGCGATGCCGCGTCCCTCGAACTCATCGCTCGATAGCACGCGGATGTCTTCGGATATGCGCGCGGCGTCGAACGAAGCTGCGGCCTGATCCGGCGCGGCGGTGGCGCAGGCGGACAGGGTGGCGCCGGCCAGCAGCACGGCGGCGAAAGACGATACGATACGCATGAACACTAGGCCCCACAGCCGCGGATGAAGTCGCCGACCCTAGGGGGCGAAATCCATCGTGTCGATTCCATGTCACGCGCCTTTTGTCGCAAACAAAAGCCCGCCGAAGCGGACTTCGGCGGGCTGATGATCTGGCGCTGGGAGCCGACGCCTAGTGGGCGACGCCCTTCCAGACGCGGCGATAGCTGGCGTAGGTGATGCCCGCGAAGATCAGCAGGAACAGGATGACGCCAAACCCGGCCTGTTTGCGTTCGACCATCTTGGGTTCCGACGTCCAGGCGATGAAGGCCGCGACGTCCTTGGCGTACTGGTCGACCGTCTGCGGCGAGCCGTCGTCATAGGTCACCTGGCCGTTCCGCAACGGCGGAGGCATGGCGATGAAGCCGCCCTCCGGCACATGGTGGGGATCGCCCGTCCAGAAGGGCGTCAGGTCGCCGGCCATATAGGGGTTGTAGTGCTGACCATCTCGGATCTGCAGCCCCGCCGGCGCCGCGCGATAGCCCGACAGTAGCGAGTAGATGTAGTTGGCGCCGTCGTGACGGGCCTTGGCCATCACCGACAGGTCGGGCGGCGAGGCCCCGCCGTTGCCCGCCGCCGCCGCCGTGGCGTTCGGATAGGGGCTGCGGAACTTGTCGGCGGGCGTGGCGTCGCGCTGGATCGGCTCGCCGGTCTCGCTATCGATATCCGGCACCTGAACCTCGGCGGCCAAAGCCTTGACCACCGGATTGTCGTTCGGGTTGGGATATTTGGGATTCCAGAACGGCCCGTGGCGATCACCCAGATTGCGATAGTGCATCAGGTTCATGCCGTGACAGGCGGCGCAAACCTCTTGATAGACCTTGTAGCCGCGCTGCAGCTGGCCCTGGTCATAGACCCCGAACGGTCCCTCGAAACTGAACCCGCCCGAGCGCGGATGAGCCGCGCCGCCGGCTGCCAGGGCCGGAGCCGCCGCCAGCAGACCGACGGCCACAGCGGCCGAGGCGGCGATCCTGGCCATCGAAACTTTGAGTTTTCCGATCATCATGGCCCTCACCCCTTCTTCTCAGGCGAGGCCGGCGCGGCGGCCGGCATCGCGTCCGCACCGGTCAGGACCGGTTCGGAGATGGTCGCCGGGATCGGCAGAGGCGTCTCCTTCAACCCGACGAACGGCAGGATCACCAGGAAGAAGAGGAAGTAGTAGGCGGTGAACAGCCGCGTCAGCCAGAGATAGGAGTTCAGATTGCCGTCCAGCAGCACCACGCCTCCGAAGCCCGGAATGACCGGCGCATCCGGCAGCTGACCACCGCACCAGCCCAGACCCACGCCCACCACCAGGAAGATGAAGAAGAAGGTCCGCATGGTCGGGCGATAGCGCATCGACCGCACCTTGGACGTATCCAGCCAGGGCAGGACGAACAGCACGCCGATGGCGCTGAACATGGCCACCACGCCGCCGAACTTGTCCGGGATGGCGCGCAGGATGGCGTAGAAGGGCAGCATGTACCACTCGGGCACGATGTGCGACGGCGTCTGCAGCGGGTTGGCCGGGATATAGTTGTCGGCGTGGCCCAGGGCGTTCGGCTGATAGAAGACGAAGATCGCGAACAGCAGCAGGAACAGGATGATCGCGAACCCGTCCTTCAGCGTGAAATAGGGGTGGAAGGGCAGCATGTCCTTCTTCGAGCGATCGGCGGGGATCAGGATGCCGACCGGATTGTTCTGGCCCGCCGAGTGCAGCGCCCACAGGTGCAGGACGACACAGCCCAGTATGGCGAAGGGCAGCAGATAGTGCAGCGAGAAGAAGCGGTTCAGCGTCGCATTGTCGATCGCCGGCCCGCCGCGCAGCCAGATCAGGATCGGCTCGCCGATCACCGGGATCGCCCCGATCAGATTGGTGATCACCTCGGCGCCCCAGAAGGACATCTGGCCCCAGGGCAGGACGTACCCCAGGAAGGCCGTCGCGATCATCAGGAAGAAGATCACGCAGCCGATGATCCAGATCATCTCGCGCGGCGCCTTGTACGAGCCGTAGTACAGGCCCCGCAGCATGTGCAGATAGACGGCGATGAAGAACATCGACGCGCCGTTGGCGTGGACATAGCGGATCAGCCAGCCGCCGTTGACGTCGCGCATAATCCGCTCGACGGAGGCGAAGGCCATGTCGACGTGCGGCGTATAGTGCATGGCCAGAACAATGCCGGTGACGATCTGCGTCATCAGGCACAGGGCCAGGATGCCGCCGAAGGTCCACCAGTAGTTCAGGTTTCGGGGTGTCGGCAGCGACATATAGTCTGCGCCGAAGCGGATGATCGGCAGCCGGGTGTCCAGCCACTTCTCGACGCCCGTTTTCGGGACGTAGGTGGATTCGTGTTCGCTCATGTCCTCCCCTTCGCCCTCAACCGATTCTTACGCGGGTGTCGGACGTGTATTCGTATTCCGGCACGATCAGGTTCAGGGGCGCCGGCCCCTTTCTGATCCGCCCGGACGCATCATAGTGCGATCCGTGGCAGGGGCAGAACCAACCGCCGTAGTCTCCGGCGTTGAACGTGGGCACGCAGCCCAGGTGCGTGCAGGAGCCGACCACGACCAGATACTGTTCATGACCGGACTTGGTGCGTTCCGCGTCGGTCTGCGGCGGGCTGCCCACCGCGCCCTCGGTCACGACCTTCTGCAGTTCGGCCGGGGTGCGATAGCGCACGAACACCGGCTTGCCCTGCCATTTGATCACGACCTGCTGGCCTTCCTGAACCTTGGTCAGGTCGAACTCGATCGAAGCCAGGGCCAGGGTGTCGGCGGCGGGGTTCATCTGATTGATCAGCGGCCAGGCGATCATCGCCCCAGCGCCGACCGCAGCGGCGCCCGCTGCGATATGGATAAAGTCGCGGCGATTCGGATCGCCCTCGCCTTCCGGAATCACACCCGTTTCGGCCACGTTTCACCTCTCGAAGACCGCCGGGACCGCCTCTATTGGCGCTCCTCTTTTGCGGCACGAACCCTAAAAGCGAGACCCAGTATTCCCCCCGGCCTGTATTTGCGGCCTATGACCGCAAGTCGCTGACGTTTCTTGCGAAACGTTCGCAGACAGACCGCGACAAACCCCCAGGTCGCGTATATCTAGGGATTAGAATGCGTCTCGCCCTTTTTCAACCTGACATTCCTCAGAACGTCGGAGCCTGCATCCGGCTATCGGCCTGTTTCGGGGTTGAGCTGCACGTCGTGGAGCCTACAGGCTTCCGTTTTGACGACCGCGCCATGAAGCGGGCGGCCCTGGATTACGGCCCTCTGTCTCATATGCGCCGCCATTCCGACTGGGATGGGTTTCAGCGCGACCGCCCCGCCGGTCGGCTGATTCTGTTCACCACCCGCGGCGCGACGCCCCTGTCCGATTTCGTCTTTCAACCCGACGACACGCTTCTATTCGGCAAGGAAACGTCCGGCGCACCGGACCATGTCCACGCCGCCGCCGACGCCCGCGTGGTGATTCCACTGCGTCCTGAAGCGCGTTCGCTGAACCTGTCGGTCACCGCAGGCATCGCCCTGTGGGAAGGACTGCGCCAGACGGGCGAAATCGGCTAGAGGGCGATCGTCCGCTCTATGCCTATGGCGTCCAGAAAGTCGGCGTCATGACTGACCACGACCAGAGCGCCGTCATAGGCCCGCAGCGCGTCTTCCACGGCAGCCACCGAGTCGAGATCGAGATGATTGGTCGGCTCGTCCAGAATCAGCAGCTGCGCCGCCGCCGCCCCGGTCATGACACAGGCTAGGGCCGCCCGCAGCCGCTCGCCGCCCGACAATTCGCCGACTTCCCGGTGCGCCGCCACGTTCCGGAACAGGAACCGCGCCAGCGCCGCCTGGGCGTCGTTGGCCGAGCCCTCAGGATTGAGCCGCCGCCAGGCCTCGACGAGGGTTTCATCCGGTTTCAGAATCGCAGCCTCCTGATCCAGCAGCACCGCCCGGCCCGACCGTGACACCCGCCCCCTCGTCGGCTCCAGCGCCCCATGGATCAGCCTCAGCAGGGTCGTCTTGCCGGCCCCGTTCGGCCCTGTGATCGCGATCCGCTCCGGCCCAGTCAGCCGCAGGTTCACCGGACCCACCACGGAGCGCCCCTGCGGCGTCTCCCAGGTCGCATCGTCCAGCACCAGCAAGGTCCGGCCTGGCGCCAGCCCGCTCGACGGCATGGGGATCGACAGGGCGCGGATGCGCTCCACCCGCTCGCGCGCCAGCGCCAGAGCCGCCTCCGCCTCTGCGGCTTGCCGCGCCGCCAGCAGCCGATCGCCGGCGCCGCTGTTCTCGGCCCGCTCCGCCCTTGCGCCGATCAGGATCTTCGGCATGTCGCCCCTGGCGCCCTTGCGCCGCCCGGCTGCGTCGCGCCTCGCTTTCATCTCCGCACGGCGCTGGGCGTCCGCCCCGACGCGGGCGGCCGTCCGTTCGGCGCCCGCCAGATCGCGGTCCGCGGCCGCGCGCTCGGTCGCCTTGCGCTCGGCATAGAGGTCGTAGTTCCCACCGTGGACGCTCACGCCCAGACTGGAGACTTCAACGATCCGGTTCATGCGCCGCAGCAGATCGCGGTCGTGGCTCACCACCACCGCCCCGCCATCCCAACGGCCCAGCACCTCGGCGACTAGTCGCCGCGCTTCGACATCCAGATGATTGGTCGGCTCGTCCAGCAGGATCAGGTCCGGCCGCGCCAGCAGCAGGCCGGCGAGCCGCAGCCGGGTCTGTTCGCCGCCGCTCAGGCTGATCGTCGACCGATCCATGCCCAGGCCCGCCAGCCCGACCTCGGCCAAGACTTCGGCGATCCGCAGCTCCAGCGTCCAGTCGGCGTTCGCGAGATCGTGTGCGTCGCCCTCGCCGGCCAACGCGCGCTCGATCACCGCCAGGGCTTCGCCGACGCCCAGCGTTTGGGCGACCGTCTCGCCCGGCGCAGGATCATGGCGCTGATCCAGCATGCCGATCGTCCCGACGCGCGTCACCGCGCCCTCGGCCGGCGACAGGTCGCCCGAAATCAAGCGCAGCAGGGTGCTCTTGCCCGCCCCGTTGCGACCAACGACGCCGGTTCGCTCAGGCCCGAACGTCAGGCTCAGATTGTCGAAAAGCGTAACGCCGGCGGGCGTTCTAGCGGCGACCTTGTCGAGGGTCGCGAGCGCGCACGGGGACGCGCTTCGGCTTGGGCTGGTTGGCATGGAGGATCACGAGCAGCATGGCGGACAGGGCGGAACCGGTGGCCAATGCGATGATCATGATCGTCAAACCTTCTGCAAAACGCGTCAGAACAAGGAGGATGGGTCGTAATCCTGCAATGCGCAAGCCTGGTGTCGAACACGGCCGCGTGAGGTTGGGCGGATCGTCCAGTGGCGCGAGCTTCAACGCCCGGCTATTCCCCGCCTTATGGAAAGCCGTTTCCGCATCGAAGACCCCGCCGGCGCCGCCGCCCGTCGCGACGCCGCTGTTCAGCGCTTGCGCGACGAGACCGGTATAGACGAGGCGATGATCGACGCCCTGGTCGAGGGCTTCTACGCCCGCGTCCGTGACGACCGCCTGATCGGCCCGATCTTCGCTGACCGTATCACCGACTGGGCGCCGCACCTGGCGCAGATGAAACTGTTCTGGTCGTCCGTCGCCCTGTCGACCGGGGTCTATCAGGGGCGACCTATGCCGAAACACCTGCCCCTGCCTATCGACGCCCGCCATTTCGACCGCTGGTTGGAGGTTTTCGTCGAGACGGCCCACGACCTTTGCCCGCCCGTGGCCGCCAACCACTTCATCGAACGCGCCCGCCGCATCGCCGAAAGCCTGGAACTGGGCGTCGCGACCGCCAATGGGGTGATGCTGGCCAAGGGCGAACGGTTCGTCCGGCCGACGCAGGCGTGGACGCCGGACTAGGTCAGAACGAACGATCTTCAAGGCTATGATAGATGCGGGCCACGACGACATCCGCCCGCTCGACCCGATACCGAATGACATAGCCGAACCGGCCGAACCGAACGACCATGTCCCGGCCTCCGAGGTTGTTTCTCGGCGCACGCTCGGGAAAGCGCTCCAGAGTTCTGAGGGCCTCATCCAGCACATCGGCGGCTCGCAAGGCCGCAGAAGGCGCCACATCAGCCAGGAAGTTCGAAACACGGATCAGGTCGCTGCGCGCGGGCGGCAGCAACCGGACCCGATATCTCACGACTTCTCCGCTAACCGCCGGGCCAAATTGGCGTGAAAATCTTTCAAGGCGTCTTCCAAGGGGATGGTCACGCCGGTTCGCTCGTACTCAGCCCAACGTTCGGCGTCCTCTGCGACCCAGGCCGCCGGATAATCACCCACTCCAAAGACATCGACATCCCCGATCACGCCTTCAAGCGTCTGGATCGCATAGGCCGTCGGGTCCACGCCCGCCGCCTCGGCCGCCGCCTTCAACCGGCGGGCCTGATCCTCGTCGAGATGGATGTCGAAACCATCGGCCATGCCCGACGATACTCCAGGGCGCCGGGCGCCGCAATGTTCCCACATTGTTCTTGCTTCAATCGCGCAATTCATCCCCATATAGCGATGTCGCGCCGGACCCGACCGGCCCTACCCGCGTTCCCGGAATCCATGACCGAAAAGCACAACTTCATCCGCGTTCGCGGCGCTCGCGAGCATAATCTCAAGGGCGTGGACCTCGACATCCCGCGCGAACAGCTGGTGGTGATGACCGGCCTGTCGGGCTCGGGCAAATCGTCCCTGGCGTTCGACACCATCTACGCGGAGGGCCAGCGCCGCTATGTCGAGAGCCTATCGGCCTATGCGCGCCAGTTCCTGGAGCTGATGGGCAAGCCGGACGTGGACCTGATTGAGGGCCTGTCCCCGGCCATCTCCATTGAGCAGAAGACGACGTCCAAGAACCCACGGTCGACCGTCGGCACGGTGACCGAGATCCACGACTATATGCGCCTGCTGTGGGCGCGAGTCGGCGTACCCTATTCGCCGGCCACCGGCCTGCCGATCGAGAGCCAGACCATCAGCCAGATGGTCGACAAGCTGGTCGCCCTGCCCGACGGCGAACGCATCCTGCTGCTGGCCCCCGTCGTGCGTGGCCGCAAGGGCGAGTACAAGAAGGAAATCGCCGAGTGGCAGCGCCAGGGCTTCCAGCGGCTGAAGATCGACGGCCAGTTCTACGCCATCGACGAGGCGCCGACGCTGGACAAGAAGTTCAAGCACGACATCGACATCGTCGTGGACCGGATCGTCACCAAGCCTGACCAGGAAGCCCGCTACGCCGACAGCCTGCAGACCGCGCTCGGTCTGGCCGACGGCATCGCCAACGCCGAATGGGCCAGCGTCGCCGAGGGCGAGACCGCCCCGCGCAGCCTGCTGTTCTCCGAACGGTTCGCCTGTCCGGTGTCCGGATTCACCATCTCCGAGATCGAGCCGCGGCTGTTCTCGTTCAACAATCCCTTCGGCGCCTGCCCGGTGTGCGATGGCCTGGGGGTCAAGCTGGCCTTCGACGCCGATCTGGTGATCCCGGACCGCGACAAGAGCTTGCACAAGGGCGCCGTCGCCCCCTGGGCGCGCGGCCCCTCGCCCCTCTACACCCAGACGCTTCAGTCGCTCAGCCGCCACTACGGCTTCTCTATGGACGTGGCCTGGCGCGAACTGCCGGCTCAGGCGCACAAGGCGATCCTGTATGGAACCGGCGCCGAGAAGATCAAATTCACCTATGACGACAACGCCCGCAAATACGAGGTGTCCAAGCCGTTCGAAGGCGTCCTGCCGAACCTGGAGCGTCGCTGGCGCGAGACCGACAGCGCCTGGGTGCGCGAGGAACTGGCCCGCTATCAGTCCGAGACCCCCTGCGACGCCTGCCACGGTAAGCGGCTGAAGCCCGAGGCCCTTGCGGTCAAGGTCGGGGGCCAGGACATCGCCGACGTCTCCACCCTGTCGATCAAGAAGGCCTATGACTGGGTCCAGGCCCTGCCCGAGGCGCTCAGCGACAAGCAGATGGAGATCGGCCGGCGCATCCTGAAGGAGATCGGCGACCGGCTGCGGTTCCTGAATAACGTCGGCCTCGACTATCTCTCGCTGTCGCGCGCCTCCGGCACCCTATCGGGCGGCGAGAGCCAGCGTATCCGTCTGGCGTCGCAGATCGGCTCCGGCCTGACCGGCGTCCTCTATGTGCTGGACGAACCCTCGATCGGCCTGCACCAGCGCGACAACACCCGCCTGCTGGAAAGCCTGAAGGGCTTGCGTGACCTGGGCAACTCCGTGCTGGTCGTCGAGCATGACGAGGAAGCCATCCTGACCGCCGACTATGTCATCGACATGGGCCCGGCCGCCGGGGTTCATGGCGGTCAGGTCTGCGCCGAGGGCACGCCCGCCGAAGTCATGGCCAATCCGAACTCCCTGACCGGCAAATACCTCACCGGCGAGCGCGAGATCGAGATCCCCGCCGACGGCCGCCGCCCCATCGACCGCAAGCGGATGCTGAAGATCAGCGGCGCCAGCGGCAACAATCTGAAGAGCGTGACCGGCGAAATCCCCGTCGGCGTCTTCACCTGCATCACCGGCGTGTCCGGCGGCGGCAAGTCCACCTTCACCATCGAGACCCTGTACAAGGCGGCTGCCCGCCGCCTGAACAATGCGTCCGAGGCCCCCGCCCCCTTCGACCGGATCGAGGGGCTGGAGCATTTCGACAAGGTCATCGACATCGACCAATCGCCCATCGGCCGCACCCCACGCTCGAACCCGGCGACCTATACCGGCGCTTTCGGCCCGATCCGCGACTGGTACGCCGGCCTTCCGGAATCCAAGGCCCGCGGCTACGGCCCCGGCCGGTTCAGCTTCAACGTCAAGGGCGGCCGCTGCGAGGCCTGCCAGGGCGACGGCGTCATCAAGATCGAGATGCACTTCCTGCCCGACGTCTATGTCACCTGCGACGTCTGCAAGGGCAAACGCTATAACCGCGAGACGCTGGAGATCGTGTTCAAGGGCAAGTCCATCTCGGATGTGCTGGACATGACGGTCGAAGAGGCCGCGACCTTCTTCAAGGCCGTGCCGCCGATCCGCGACAAGATGCTGACGCTGGAACGGGTCGGCCTGGGCTACGTCAAGGTGGGCCAGCCGGCGACCACCCTGTCGGGCGGCGAGGCCCAGCGGGTCAAGCTGTCCAAGGAGCTCTCCAAGCGCGCCACCGGCCGCACCCTCTATATCCTCGACGAGCCGACCACCGGCCTGCATTTCGAGGACACCCGCAAACTACTTGAGGTGCTTCAGGAACTGGTCGAGGCCGGCAACACCATCGTGGTGATCGAGCACAATCTGGATGTCATCAAGGTCGCCGACTATCTGCTCGACTTCGGCCCCGAAGGCGGTGACGGCGGCGGCGAGATCGTCGCGGTCGGCACGCCAGAACAGGTGGCGGACAACACCGCCAGCTGGACCGGCAAATACCTCAAGGAGGTGCTGGACCGGCACGAGACCCGCCGCAAGGCGCGGGTCGCGACCCTGGGCGCATCCGTCGGCGAACCGGTCAAGAAAAAGCGGGCGAAGGCGTCGGCTTAGAATCCTGGGGTCAGGGTTCCAGGGTCGTAGCGCTGATGACGGCGCCGGTGACGCCATAATCCTCGCTGCGGCCGCGCACCGCCAGCACGATTGAGCTGATCAGCAGGACCGCGGTGGTGACGATACTGCCTTCCGGCCCGAAGGCGGCGCCGGTGACCCACCACGGCAATTCCGTCCGCGTCGCGAGGTCGAAGACCAGCGGCTTGGTCTCAATCACCTGGCCAGAAACCTCCAGGCCGAAGCCCAGGCCCAGCAGCCAGTTCCAGGCCGCGTGCCAGCCACACACGCCCCACAGAGAGCCTTCGCGGGCGGCGTACAGACCGATGAAGACGCCGAACAGCATCACATTCGTCACCCCCATCACCAGTTCAGGCGACGGCTTGATGTTGGCGGCGTGCAGCAGGCCGAATAGGGCCGCGCTTAGTCCGACGCCCCACCCCAGCCCATGGCGGGACGTGATGACCTGCATAAGCCAACCGCGCGTGACGATCTCTTCCGTTGATCCCTGAATGATGAAGCCGAACAGCAGGACGATGATGGGTCCGAGCGCAACCGGTATCGACGGCGCCGTGAAGGCGCCGCCGGCCTCGATGCGATAGCCGCCCAGGGCCGCGATCCCGCCCACGACCGCCAGCAGGAAGGCCAAGCCTATGCCGTACCCCCGCAGGAAACGCTTCAGGCCCGAGCCGTTGAAACCGATGGTCGCCAAGCCGCGACGTTCGAACAGGGCGACCCAGGCGATAGTGACCAGCGAGATGGCGGCGAAGCCCACAAGCAAATAGGCGGTTCCCGTCCATCCCCTCGTCTCTCCGTCGGTCGACATCAGCCCCAGCAGGATTCCAGGAACAGCGCTGATCGTCTGTCCCAGGGCGATAAAGACCACCGCCAGCACCAGGGCCGCCGCCGTCCAGGTGCGCCGATGGCGCGGTGTCCTCGGCGCGTAGAGCTCAATCCCAGCCATATCGTCTTCCCCCCCTATATTCCTGAACGCTCAGCGTTCCCGAAGTCCCTGCCAAGCCGCCGAGAACGGCGCGTACAGCACCGCTAACTGCAGGGCCGAAAGAACGGCGTTGACCACCGACCACACCAGGATAGCGGGCCAGGCCTGAGCGAGAACCTCGACCGTGGTCAGGCCGTCAAAACGCGACAGGCCGGCGACGCCGCCCGTCGCAAGGTCCGTTCCCGCGCTAATGATCGTGCCCAATATGCTGACGACGAAGCTCATCACTAGCGCCAGCAGCGCCATGCCCAGAAGGGGCCAGAACTGACCCTTGGTCGCGGCGAAGGACTCAACAAGGCTGAACTTGCGGCGATCCATCGTGATCGGCACGGCAAGACAGAATTTGACCGACAGCCAGACGCATAGACCTATGGCGGCAAGTGTAAGCACAAGGGCGAGCAAAGACATCACCGCCTGCCCAGACGCCGCCCCGATCCCGAACAGGACGCCGACGGGCAGGAACAACACCGCGCTGGCTAAACCGATGATCGCAGCGATCGCGATCGTGACCGCAAACACACGCACTTCGTCCATGCCGAGTCGCAGATAACCCCAGGCGCTCTCCGAAGGACGCAAGACGGAACGCGCCACCGCCGCGCTGAGCACGGCCCCGACGATCAGGCCCAGAGGCGCCATCCAGACAAACAGGCCCGCATAGGCCCGACCCAGCGCCATAACGTCTTCAGGCGACGGGTTCGACGACTGCTCGATCACTTCCGCTGACGCCATGATCGCCGCCCATTGCCCGGCCCCCAGACCGAACATGCCCAGGAACACGACCAGATAGGCCACCCCCCAAAACAGGGCTGTCATCGGATGGCGGCGAACCACCCGGAAACCCTCGAACGCCGCTTCAGTGGCGGAAAAACTCATCACGGACTCCAGACCAGATTCTCGATCACCCTAGACCATAGCCGCCATCGCGTCTCATCGCGCAAATGAGCATCAGCCTCAGGAACGCTCGTCCGGCGTCCAGTATTCCAGCTGGCGATAGGCGGCGCCCAGCAAGCCCGTCGTTAGGGGAGTCTCAAGACCGCACAAAACCACAGCCCACACGATCCAGCCGAAAAGGCCGGACAACAAACCCCCGCCCGTCAAAACCAACAGCGCGACCTTGGGCAGACCGACGACGACCAGCCCGCCCAGCAAAGGCCAGAAACTGCCCTGCGCTATTCCCATGCTGTTCAGCGACACCATGTGGCCGCGCCCCAGAGTGGCCGGAGCAAATAGCGACAGCCGCACAACCATCACCAGCACGCCGTAAAAGGCCAACAGAGTCACGACCGCCAGCAGCGCCAGTTTCCACATCGGCCCGACCGCCGCCCAGTTCCGCTGATTGATAGCCTCGGCGTCCAGCCCCGCCATGCCGAACACGGCCAGCAGCAACAGGGCGACCACAGACAGGATCATCGCCATAAAGACCGCGCACAAAAGGGCGGCGCCCAGCAGCCGCAGCTCAGGCAGGCCGAACTGAAACCCCGCCGGTCCCAGGCCCAGTCGCTTCGCCGCCTGCACGTCGTCGCCAACGGCGATCCGCGTCAGGGCTCCGATCAGCACCAGGGTCGCGACCAGAGCGAAGGGCGCCCAGATCATCCCGACCGCGCCCGGTGCTACATAGGCCGAACTCCACACCAGAATCCCGACCAGGATCGCGCCCCATGCGCCCTTCCAGGCGCGCGGAATCCCCGCGAAGGCCGCCGACAGGGCTTGGCCCAGCCGTAGATGACGATGACTACTCAAGCTCACGCCCCCATATCCCCACGCCGACATAGCAGGGGATCATGACATCACGCCAGACGGCCGCTAGAAGGCCGCGATGACTGCTTCCCCCTCTCCTTCCCCCATCCACGTCATCGGCGGCGGCCTCGCCGGCTCCGAGGCCGCCTGGCAGATCGCCCAGGCGGGCGTGCCCGTGATCCTGCACGAGATGCGCGGCGTGCCCGGCGTGAAGACCGACGCGCACCAGACCGACGGCCTGGCCGAACTGGTCTGCTCCAACTCCTTCCGGTCGGACGACTGGGAGCACAATGCGGTCGGCCTGCTGCACGCCGAGATGCGGGCGCTCGACTCGATCATCATGGCCTGCGGCGACGTCAATCAGGTGCCGGCGGGCGGGGCCCTGGCCGTGGACCGCGACGCCTTCTCCGCCGCCGTGACGGCGAAACTGGCGGCCCACCCGCTGATCACCATCGTCCGTGAAGAGATCGCCGGCCTGCCGCCGCAGGACTGGGACAATGTCATCGTCGCCACCGGCCCCCTGACCTCGCCCGCCTTGGCCGAGGCCATCCTGAAGGCGACGGGCGAAGAGAGCCTCAGCTTCTTCGACGCCATCGCCCCCATCGTCCACGCCGACAGCATCGACTTCGACATCGCCTGGCGGCAGTCGCGCTATGACAAGGAAGGCCCGGGCGGCGACGCCGCCGCCTACGTCAACTGCCCGATGGACAAGATCCAGTACGAGGCCTTCATCGACGCCCTGCTGAACGGCCCCAAGGCCGAGTTCAAGGACTGGGAGCACGTCCCCTATTTCGACGGCTGCCTGCCGATCGAGGTCATGGCCGAGCGGGGTCGCGAGACCCTGCGCCATGGGCCGATGAAGCCGGTCGGCCTGACCAACCCGCGGGACCCGCTGGTCAAGGCCTACGCCATCGTCCAGCTGCGCCAGGACAACGCCCTGGGCACCCTGTTCAACATGGTCGGCTTCCAGACCAAGCTGAAGCACGGCATCCAGGCCGAGACCTTCCGCATGATCCCCGGCCTCCAGAACGCCCAGTTCGCACGGCTGGGCGGCCTGCACCGCAACACCTATCTGAACAGCCCCCAGCTGCTGGACAAACAGTTGCGCCTCAAGGCCATGCCCCGCCTGCGCTTCGCCGGGCAGGTTACCGGCGTCGAGGGCTATGTCGAGAGCGCGGCCATGGGCCTGCTGACCGGCCGCCTCGCCGCCGCCCAGGCCCTGGGCCGCGACCTTGCCGCTCCGCCGCCCGAGACCGCCATGGGCGCCCTGGTCGAGCACATCACCGGCGGCCACCTGGAAGGCTCGAAATTCCAGCCGATGAACATCAACTACGGCCTCCTGCCCCCGCTTGAGGCGCCCAAGGTCGACAAAGAGGGCAAGAAGATCCCGCTGAAGGAACGCGGCCGGGCCAAGAAGCGGCTGATGAGCCTCCGCGCGATGGATAGCCTTAAGGCGTGGCGGGACGCGGGCTAAACACGCCCGCGCACCGTCGCCCAGATCAGTCGCAGGCGCTTGAGCGGTTCCGGCTCGTCGGGCGTCGTCAGCGTGGCTGAGGCCACGGCCGGGAATCCCTCGGCCGGCAAGCCCTTCAACGCTGCGTTGGCCTTAGAGCGCCCCGCCCTCGCGTCGTCCACACGCCCCACTTGGCCCAATCCCCGCACCCTTCCCGCCTCGACCACCTTTTCGGCATGGCCCGGCCCGGCCAGCACATGGACCGCCGTCTGCATCGGGCCGACGTAGAAGGCGTCCAGGTCGTGGGGTTCGCCGTGGACGCGGCCGATGTGGGCCTCGATCAGGGCGTCGAAGGGGGCGCGGTCCAGGGCGTGGCGGGCGACCAGGTCGGTCAGGGCTTCCAGCACCGG
>JBKBXN010000036.1:0-19362 GCA_046314055.1 Brevundimonas sp. | reverse complement strand
GGCGTCAGCATCAGGCCGATCACGACCCCGACGACCAGGGCCGCCGTCAATCCGTTGATGCCTGCGCGCAAGACCGCCCCCGTCCAAAACAGGGTTAGCTATAGCTTAACGACCCCGGCCTGCGCCATGCCGGTCCCGTGTCAGGCGAAAGACAGCCCAACGACAGCGACCTCAGCCGAAACGCCCCTCGGCCCACCGCGCCGCGAAATAGCCGCCGGTCGCCGAGATCGTGGTCAGAACCGTCCCCCAGATCAGATCCACGACCGTCAGCTTGGTCTGCCAAATCTCCAGCGTCGCCTGATTGGTCAGGTCGTAGGTGGCGTAGGCCACGAAACCCAGCGCCGCCCCATTGATCGCCGCCCGCGTCCAGCTTCCGTCCTTCAGGGCCGGGGCGATGGCCAGGAAGACGGTCCCGGCGATGGAGATCAGATAGAACAGCACCGCCGCCCTCATGTCCGGCTTGTCGGCCAGGATCGGCCCCAGCACAGGTTTGTAGAACCGGTCGGTCATGGTGGTCAGCCAGACGGCGTCGATCACCGCGAAGGTGATCCCGGCGCCCAGATAGGCGAAGACATATTTGATCACGACAAACTCCTCAGGCGGGTTTCAGGCGATAGTGGCTGACCGCCCAGGTGCGGCCCTCGTCGTTGCCGAACAGACCGGCGGTCGCCAGATAGAAACGCCGCCAGCGCCGGGTCCACAGCTTGGCGTCGTCGCCATAGGTCTCGCGCATCAGCACCGCGATCCGGGGCGCATTGCGATCCATATTGGCCAGCCAGTCATTGGCGGTTCGGGCGTAATGTCCGCCGTTCCAGGTCCATTCCTGCTCGACGGCGAACAGGTCGGGAAACTGCCGGATCAGACCGTGGCTGGGCATGACCCCGCCGGTGAAGAAATGCTGGGCGATGAAGTCGCCACTGTCGGTGTGATCAAACCGGTACGGGGCGTCGCGGTGGGTGAAGACATGGACGAACATCCGCCCCTCCGGCTTCAGCCAGGACCGGGCCTTGGTCAGCAGGGCGCGCCAGTTGGCCATATGCTCGAACATCTCGACCGAGACGATCCGGTCGAACCTCTGGTCGGTGTCGAACAGGTTCATATCTTGGGTGACGACCGTCAGATTGCTCAGCCCCCGCGCCCTGGCCTGGGCTTCGATATGACCCCGCTGGCCGTGGCTATTCGACACCGCCGTGATCCGCGCCCGAGGATAGGTCTCGGCCATCCACAGCGACAGCGAGCCCCAGCCGCAGCCCATTTCCAAAATGGTCTGACCGTCCGCCAGATCGGCGTGGGCGCAGGTCTCCAGCAGGGCGGCGACCTCGGCCTGGTCCAGGCTTTCCGATCCGGTCGGATACAGGCAACACGAATATTTCAGCCGTTCGCCCAGGCACAGGCTGAAGAAATCGGGCGGCAGTTCATAATGCTGCTCGTTCGCCGCCTCCGTATGTTCGGCGATGGCGCGTTCGGCCATCTCGCGTGCAAAGGCCGCCTCGTCATGCGGACCGTCGCGATCCAGCCGCTTGCGCGCCTCCGTGACCAGACTGTCGATCGCCGGGCGGGTCACGAAGTCGGGAAAGGGCGCGTCCTGCAACTGGCGAATGGCGACATTGGTCAGGTTCATGAAGCGCTCCCGTCAGATCACGAGGGATACGCTTTGACGCGACATTCGGATGCGACGCGATTGCCGCAGCGACCGCTTGCCCGCAAGATCGCTTCCGGACTATGAGCGGAAGACGCCGCGATATTCATCAGACGGTGAAAAGGGAGAGCGATGGGAAAGATCTACGCTGACGTCACGTCCGCGCTGGAGGGTCTGACCTTCGACGGCATGACGATCATGTCCGGCGGCTTCGGCCTGTGCGGCATCCCCGAAAACCTGATCGCCGCCCTGCGCGACAGCGGCGTCAAGGGGCTGACGGTCATCTCCAACAACGCGGGGGTCGACGGCTTCGGCCTGGGCCAGCTGCTCGGCACCCGCCAGATCGCCAAGATGATCTCGTCCTACGTCGGCGAGAACAAGGAGTTCGAGCGCCAGTACCTGGCCGGCGAGCTGGAGCTTGAGTTCAACCCGCAAGGCACCCTGGCCGAGCGCATCCGCGCCGGCGGCGCCGGCATCCCCGCCTTCTTCACCGCCACCGGCGTCGGCACTCTGGTCGCCGAGGGCAAGGAGGTCCGCAACTTCAACGGTCGCGACTACGTCATGGAGACCGGCCTGATCGCCGACCTGTCCATCGTCAAGGCCTGGAAAGCCGACGAGCGCGGCAACCTGGTGTTCCGCAAGACCGCCCGCAACTTCAACCCGATGATGGCCACCGCCGGCAAGGTCACGGTCGTCGAGGTCGAGGAGATCGTCCCGGTCGGCGCTCTGGACCCCGACCACATCCACACACCTGGCGTCTATGTCGACCGCCTGGTCCAGACCGTGTCCGAGAAGCGCATCGAACAGCGCACCGTGCGTCAAAGGGAGCCCGGCTCAAGTAGCGAAGCGGTAGCCCAAGGAGGGAATGTCTGATGCCCCGCACACGCGAACAACTGGCCGAACGCGCCGCTCAAGAGCTTCAGGACGGCTTCTATGTGAACCTCGGCATCGGCATCCCGACCCTGGTCGCCAACTACATCCCCGCCGGCATGACCGTGACCCTCCAGTCCGAGAACGGCATGTTGGGCATGGGGCCCTTCCCCTATGAGGGCGACGAGGATCCCGACCTGATCAACGCCGGCAAACAGACCATCACCGAGATCCCGGAATCGTCCTATTTCAGCAGCGCCGACAGCTTCGCCATGATCCGCGGCGGCCACATCAACCTGTCGATCCTCGGCGCGATGGAAGTGGCCCAGAACGGCGACATCGCCAACTGGATGATCCCCGGCAAGCTGGTGAAGGGCATGGGCGGCGCCATGGACCTGGTCGCGGGCGTCAAGCGCGTGGTCGTGGTCATGGAACACGCCAACAAGCACGGCCAGTCCAAGGTGTTGAAATCCTGCACCCTTCCCCTGACCGGTACGGGCGTGGTCAGCCGCATCATCACCGACCTGGCCACCTTCGACGTCAAGCCGGACGGCGCAGGCCTTGAGCTGATCGAACTCGCCGACGGCGTCACCCTGGACGAGGTCGCCGCCAAGACCGAGGCCGCCTACACCGTGGCTCCTGGACTGAAGGCGGCCTGATCTCCACCCGTTCGGGGGTCGCCCAATCGAACCTTGTTGGGTGATGACACGCCCGCTAGTGTCGATTCATCCCAAGGTCATCGGTGACCGAAAGGACAGCGACCCCGAGCGCCCGCTCTCCGGCGCCCGACGCCTCCCGGGGCGAGAACAGGCGACCTTCGTCATATGGCCACTTCGCTCCAGACGCGGCCCGCAGACTCCGACGGCCCCGCCTCGCCCGAGCCCATGCTCGACCTCGGCGCGCGTCTGATGGCGCGCCAGCCGGGCGACCGCCGCTTCGGCGCTCCGATCCACGCCTGGTACCCCGTGCGCGCCGCCCGGACCCGAACCGCCTCGCGGGCTCAGCTTCACGGCGAATGGATCGACCTGCCCGCCACGGTGGCCCCGGACGCCGTCCAGACCACGGCCTGCGGCGGTTGGCGACTGATCAACCGTCTGGGGCTGATCTGGGCCTGCCCCGCCGGCTCCATCGCCCCACCGGACCTGCCTCCGACCCCCGAGGCGCCCCTGGCCCTGATCGCCTACTCCAAAGCGCCTGCGCGCGCCGACTACGACCAGGCGGTCCTGGGCCTGCTGGACCCGGCCCATGTGCCGATGATCCATAATGCCTGGTGGTGGCGAAGCCAGGCGCGTCGCACGAAGACCAAGCGCTACAGCCCCTCTCCCTTCGGCTTCACCGCCGTCGCGGCGGACGCCTTCGCCTCCACCCCCGCCTATGATCTGGTGTCCGAAGACCGCAAGGTCAGCATCGAGTTCCGGCTGCCCTCGATCCGGCTGGAGCGCGTCACCGCGCGCGGGTTCGAGCTGATCAACCTGACCACCGTCACGCCCCAGGCGGAAGGCGACGTCGTGATCCGCAACCTGATCCTGTGCTCGGTCGCCGCCCTGCGGTTCGGCAGCCCGCTGCTGTCGGCCTGGGGCCGGACCTTCCTGCGTCAGGACGTGGCCATACTCGAGCGGCTGGAGGGCCGTAGCCCGCACCTGCCGCTGGTCTTCGCCGGCGACCCGGATCGCCCGTCCGCCTTCTACTTCGCCTCAAAGGCCGCCCTTCTCCGCGCCCAGCGCGAAGACGCCCCCTACAGGAACCCGGTCGAGGCCGAGTCCCTCCAGTGGGTCACCTGAGCCCTCACCTCGCCGACTGAATCGTCCAGTCGGCGATCTGGGTGTTGATATCGCGCGTCGCCGTGTCGAAGGCGGCGACGATGGCGGACACCCGGTTCTCCCCGGCCGGCTGGGTCACCGTGAAGACGCGCTCCACCGACCGCGCCTGTTCGGGACGGATCGCAGCGCCGCCCGCCTGACGTTCAGGCGTCGACCGCAGCTGGGCGCGGGCGGTGATCACCACATCGGGCGTCGCCCCCGGCGCGGCGTAGCGCGCCTCGAACGTCGTCACCGTCACCTGAAGCACCAGCGGCGGAGTGCCGGGCTCGCGCCGGCCCAGGACGCGAATCTGGTCCGCCCGATTGGCGAACGCCGCCTTCAGGCTGTCGTCGAACAGGGTCGAAGCCGGCGACACCCAGCGGGCCCCGCCGATATAGGCCGTCTCGGTCCCGGTAACGCCCAGGATGCGGTCGTCGCCGCTCGCCTCAGGAAACTCGATCCGGCGGATCGACACCGACAGGGGCGCCGGCGTGTCGCCCTCGGCCGAGGGCGCATCCAGCGGCAGACCGAACCGATAGTTCTGCACCGGATCCGGCGTGGACAGCAGCGAACAGCCGCTCAGCGACACGACGACGCCGGCGACGGCGCCCAGTTGCACCAGGGAACGGATCACGGCTGCACCTCCAGCTCTTTCGATTGCGGTTTCCCGATGAAGTCGCGCGGGCTGGCGCGGACGTCATCGATCAGGAGTTGCAGCGAACGGGTCGCCTCCTGCAGTTCCTCTATGGTTCCGCTCAGTTGCGGCAGGCTGGACGTCGCGAAGTCGCCCAACGGTCGTTCCAGGCCGGTGATGGAGCGGTTGGCCGAGGCGATTGCGACACGCGCCTCCGCCGTCGCCTGGTTGATATTGGCGATGGCTTCGCGGCCGTCCGTGTTGACGACGGCGCGCATGTCTGACGCCAGTCCCTGATATTCCAGGATGGTGGCGTTGGCGTTCTTCACCGCCTCTTCCAACTCGGCGAAGATGGCCTTGCGCGCCTCCAGCTCGGTCGTCAGGGCTTCGACGTTCTTCACGCTGGTCGAGAAGCTGCGGATGTTGTCGTCCGACATGACCCGATTGATCCGGTTCAGCGCGTCCACCGTCTGCGCCAGCACGGTGCCCGACCCGCTCAGCAGTTCGGCGATCGGCGACGGCTGGCTTTGCAGAACCGGCACCACATTGTCCGGATACTGGTCCTTCAACAGGGCGCTGTTGGGCGAGCCGGCGGTGATCTGGATGTAGTTCAAGCCCGTGATGCCCTGCGGCTCCAGCTGGGCGCGCGAGGTCACGCGGACAGGCGTCGTACCGTCCACCCGCACGCGGGCGATGACCTGGTCGCCGCGCTGGGTGTCGATGTTCAGGTCCGTCACCTCGCCGACGCGGATGCCGTTGAAATGCACCTCGCCGCCTTCCGACAGCCCGTTGACCGGTCCGTAGAAGACGATGTCGTACAGGTCATAGTCGCTGTTGAACTGCAGCCGGGCCAGCCAGATCGTGAACACCGCCAAGGCCGCCAGCAAGGCGACGGTGGCGATGCCGACGGCGGCGTAATGTGCGTCTCTTTCCATACGTGGCTCTCCTCAAGCCGCCTTGGTGGCCGCGCGACCGCGCGGCCCCAGGAAGTATTCTTTGATCCACGGATGATCGGAGCGTTCCAGCTCCTGCACCGTGGCTTTTTCCACGACCCGCTTGTCCGCCAGAACCGCCACCTTGTCACAGATGGCGTACAGGCTATCGAGGTCGTGTGTGATCATGAAGACGGACAGGCCCAGGTCGTCTGAAAGCTGGCGGATCAGCTCGTCAAACGCCGCGGCCCCGATGGGGTCCAGCCCCGCCGTCGGCTCGTCCAGAAACACCAGTTCGGGGTCCAGCGCCAAGGCCCGCGCCAGACCGGCCCGCTTCTTCATCCCGCCCGACAGTTCGGCGGGCTTCAGGTGATGGTGCTCGGGCTTTAGACCAACCATGGCGATCTTCAGTTCCGCGAGCTCATACATGACCGATTTCGGCAGTTTGGTGTGCTCCACCAGCGGCGAGGCGACATTCTCGAGCACGCTCAACGACGAGAACAACGCCCCCTGCTGAAACAGGATGCCCGTCCTCTGTTCGATGTCCGCCGCCTGATCGCCGGTCAGGGTGGCGCGGTCATAGCCCAGCACCTTCACCGACCCGCCCTCGGGCTCCTTCAGGCCGATGATGGTGTTCAGCAGCACCGTCTTGCCCGCGCCGGACCCGCCGACCACGCCCATGACCTCGCCCCGTTGCAGGTCGATGTCCAGGTTTTCATGGATGGTGCGGTCCCCGAATTGGCTCAGCAGGCCGCGCACCTCGATCAGGTTCTCGACCTTGTTCTTCGGGGCTTCAGGGCGCGCCGACGCCGTCGTCGCGTCGGTCATATGTCCAGCTCCAAGAAGACCAGGGCGAAGACGGCGTCCAGCAGGATGATGGCGAAAATCGCCTGCACCACCGCCGCCGTCACCCGCCGGCCCAGACTTTCCACATCGCCCGCCACCGACATGCCCTGACGGCACCCGATGGCCGCGATCACCAGGGCGAAGACAGGGGCCTTCACCAGACCGACCATCATATGCTGGGCCATGGCTCCGTCCTCGACCAGCCGCTGGAAGAAGAAGGCCGGGCCCAGGTTCAGCGAGGTCCAACAGACGACCAACCCGCCCATCAAGCCGCCGATCATGCCCATGAAGGTCAGCAGCGGCAACATCAGCACCAAGGCGGCCACGCGCGGGATCACCAGAGCCTGGAACGGATTGACGCCCATCACCTGCATGGCGTCGACTTCTTGGTTCATCCGCATCGAGCCGATCTCGGCTGCAAAGGCCGAGGCCGAGCGCCCGGCCAGCAGGACCGAGGCGATCACGACGGCGAACTCGCGGAACATCGCCACGCCGATCAGCTGCACCGCGAACACCTGGGCGCCGAAGTCGGTCAGCAGGTCCACCCCGATGAAGGCCACGACCGCCCCGATGAAGAAGTTCGTCACCATCACGATCGGGATGGCGTCCAGCCCGGCCCGCTCGGCCTGGCTGACCCAGGCGGGCCAGCGGATGCCGCGGGGATGTTTGGCCGCCTCGACCACGGCCTCCATCAGGCGTCCCAGGAAGGCCAGGGACAGCATGGCCTCTGCCCCGAAATCATAAACTCCACGCCCGATCTTGGCGAAGCTGCGGGTAAAGGCGTCCGGCTGCTGGGGCGGCGCGGAGCTCTTGCGCTCCAGCGTCTCGATCATCGTGTAGATGCGACCGGCCTCGGGCCGATCCGTCCACGCCGACTTGGGCACGCCGCAATGCGACGCCTGCACCAGGGCCAGAGCGCCGGCTGTGTCGAACCGGCCCAGGTCGCGGGTGTCTACGCTCGCGATCTTGCGGCCGTCCAGATCCTTGTCCAGTCGCTGAGGCAGCCGCCCCAAGGCGGTCGTCGTCCAGTCGCCGACAAGGCGCAGCTTCGCCGCGCCGTCCCCCGCATCCGTGATTTCGTAATCGGTCTGGCTCATCGCGCCCCGGAAGTCAGAACGGGCCTCGGATGATCCCAACCCACGCAAGGAACAGCCGAAATCCTAGCCCGCCTAATGGTCAAGGCTCCAGTTGAAGTCAACGTGCGATGACATTTGTGCGGCGCTTTCCTTTCGCACTGTGTCGAACCTGCGCGCCTCATCTGATCTCCCCTAACCGCCACGCTGGCGACCTATGCAAACGCCGCCAACCGGAATTCGTTCGGGTCTTCAGCTCATAAGACGCCGGGTCATGATCAGATCATCAACAAGTCCACGACGCGCCTCGGCCTTCGCCGCCACATCGGGCAGCCGCAGCAGATAGGACGGGTGAACCGTCACCAGTCCGATCGAGCCATCGTCCAGCGCCAGCGCGCGCCCCCTTTCCTCCATCACCGCCGGCTTGTGCCCCAGCACCGCCAACCCCGCCGTCGCTCCCAGGGCCAGCACCACCTTGGGCTGGATCAGCCGCCGCTCGGCGTCCAGCCACCAGCGGCAGGCCTGGACCTCCCCCGCATTCGGCGTCTTGTGCAGCCGCCGCTTGCCGCGCGGCTCGTGCTTGAAATGCTTCACCGCATTGGTGACATAGACGTCCGACCGGTCGATCCCGGCCTCTTCCAGCGCGGCGTCCAGCACCTGGCCCGCCGGTCCGACGAACGGCCGCCCCGCTAGATCCTCCTGATCGCCCGGCTGCTCGCCGACGATCATCAGTCGCGCCGTCTTCGGCCCTTCGCCGCACACGCCTTGGGTCGCGTCGCGATACAGCGGACAGCGCCGACAGGCTTGAACCCCGCGCTCGACCTCGGCCAGACTGTCGGGAACCGCGTAGGCGTCCGGCCGCGCCGCGTGCAGGTCGCGCGCGACGACGCGGGCGAAACGGGTGTTGGGCTCGGGGGCGGGCGTGCCGACCATGACATCGGTCCGAACCGACGACGCCGCCACCAGTTCCGGGATCAACGCCGCCTCGGGCAGGTTCTTCCAATAGCCCTTGGCCATCTCGCCCTGCATCGTCTTCACCTTCAGCCGCGCGGGATTGAAGGTCGAGGCGTAGTAGGTCTTCCAGAACTCCTCGATCTCGTCCTCCGCCGGCGCCATATCGCGCGTCGCAGGCGGCCCGAAGCTAAGCTGTTCCCCGTTCCAATGGGCAGACCCGTCCGGCGTCAGGATCGACCACCGCATGGTCGTGAACCGCCGCTGGAAGAAGGGGGCGGTCTTCTCCAGCACCCGGTGCGGCGGTTCGAACCAGGCGACCCAGGCTTCGCCCTGCGCGTCCTCGACCTGACGAAACCGGACGAAGGCCTTCATCTTGTGCGAGGCCCGACTGACGTTCTTGGCCCGCTCCATCGCCTCGGCCACATCTCGATCCGAGATGACCTTGATCAGGTCCGGTTCGTCCCGCAGCCGCCACAGCAGCCGATACAGCAGGTCGAACCGGTCGGCTGACCGATGCAGGATCACTTCCTGCGACAGGTCTACGAAGGCTTTGGAAACCGAGAATTCCCGCTCCTTCCGAGGATGACGAGGCGTGGCGGGCGGGTCAGAAAACCTAGCCGCCTCCTCGAACAAGCCGCCTTGAACGACCGCCCCCTCGACCACGAACCGCACCGCCGCAGGCTCCACCCCCGCCAGCCGCATCTCGCGCGCCGCCACCCTCCACCCGTCGAAATCCGTCTCCGAGGCCAGCACCGCCGTCCGCATCAGAACAGGCTCAACTGTTCCGGCGCCCGCGTCGTCACCCGCGCCTTCAGGTCCGCCGCGTCGGTCAGCCCGCCCGGCGTCCAGTCCAGCGCCGTAATCCACGGCCTCAACTTCTCCACCGACCGCGTCAGCCGCCCGACGTCCTCCAGTCGCAGCGTCCGATACCGGCGCACCGACACGATCCGGTCCACGGCCTTCACCCCCAGCCCCGGAACCCGCAGCAGCATCTCGCGCGGCGCGCGGTTCACATCGACGGGAAACTGCGCCCGCTTGTTCAGCGCCCAGGCCAGTTTCGGATCCACCGCCAGATCCAGCATTCCCCCATCGGTTCCCTCCCCGATCTCGGGCGCGGAAAAGCCGTAGAAGCGCATAAGCCAGTCGGCCTGGTACAGCCGATGCTCCCGCATCAGAGGCGGCTTGGACAGCGGCAGGACCGAGCTGGAATCCGGGATCGGGCTGAAGGCAGAATAATAGACCCGCCGCAAACCATAGCCGCCGTACAGCGACGCGCTCCGATCCAGGATTTCCGTGTCCGGGGCCCCGTCCGCTCCCACGATCAGCTGGGTGCTCTGACCGCCCGGCGCGAACTTGGGCGGCTTGATCTTGTCGCGCTTGCCCGGCCTGGCCGCCTCCACGCCCAGCCGCACCTGGCTCATGGCCTTCTTGATGACCCCGACGTCCTTCTGGGGCGCCAGCCGCGCCAGGGCCTCGTCGCGCGGCAGTTCGATATTGGCCGACAGCCGGTCGGCGTACAGGCCCGCCATCTCCACCAACTTCGGATCCGCCTCGGGGATCAGCTTCAGATGGATATAGCCCCGGAAGTCGTGGACCTCCCTCAGCGTCTTGGCCACCAGGACCAGTTGCTCCATCGTATAGTCGCTGGTGCGTATGACGCCCGACGACAGGAACAGGCCCTCGATATAGTTCCGGCGATAGAAGTTCAGCGTCAGGTCCACCACCTCGTCCACGTCGAACCGCGCCCGCTCCACGTTCGACGACGCCCGGTTGATGCAATAGGCGCAGTCGTAGATGCAGAAATTGGTCAGCAGAATCTTCAGCAGGCTGACGCACCGCCCGTCCGGCGTATAGGCGTGGCAGATCCCCATTCCCTCGGTCGAGCCGATCCCCTTGCCCCCAACCGAGTCCCGTTTCGACGTCCCTGAAGACGAGCATGAGGCGTCATATTTGGCCGCATCCGCCAAGATCGACAGCTTTTTCCGAAGATCTAAATGCGCCATATGTTCACGATACGTTCCCAGCGCATCTTCGTCCAGCTGAGCCGTATTTTTCCTTCCAGACGGACCGCTTAGCGCAGAAGATCGAGCAGCGAGGTGTTACGCAGGGAGTTGATCACCTGGGCCGAGGCCTCGATCGCCACCTGGGCCGCCTGCAGGTCAGTGATCGCCCGGGCCGGATCATAGCCAGCCTTGTCGGTCATCAGCTTGTCGAGAGCCAGCTTCTGGGATTCGTGCGCATCCAGCGCCGCCTCCACCTGGTTCTGAACCAGTCCGTTCTTGGCGGTCTGGTTCGTCAGGCCCTGGTTCGCCTTGTCGAACTCCCCCATCTGGGCGGTCAGGAAGGCGACGACGTTCGCGCCCGGCTGGCCGGTCAGGGTTCCCGGTCCAGTGGGCGTATAGGTGACGCCGCCGATGATGACCGGAGTTCCGTTCTGATAGGCCTGCATGTTGCGGAACACCTCCGTCAGAGGCCCGCCGATTTCATTGGCCAGAAAGCCCGTCTCGACCATGGTGTTTTCGTCGATGCGCGACTTCTGCTTGAGATCATCATTGGCGAAGGTCGAGGCGGTTGAAGGCGCGGCGGCCAGTGCCGCCATCGTCTGGGCTGTCGCCGGCGGCGCATCGCCGCGCCCGCCGCCGAACAGATAGGCGCCCTGATGCTCGGCGTTCAGCCCGCTCTGGACGGTCTGGTACTGAAGACCCAGCTCGGTCATCATATTGGTGATGTTGCCCGCCGCGATGCCGTTGGCGATCGCCTCCCGCGCCGCCGAGCCGGCGTCGTAGATGCGGTTCATGGCCAGGTCCTGCGCGCTCAGCCGCGCCGCCGCGCTCTCTCCCGCGCCGATGAAGCCGTCCAGCCGCGCCTGGGTCGAGGTCAGGCTGGTCAATTGCTCGGCGCCTCGACCATAACCGGACATGTCGGTGGCGATGGTCCCGCTGTCGATCCGCTGCTGAGCCTGCTCGGCGCGGTTTTGGGCGCTCATCAGATTGAGGAGCGCCGACTGATAATTTCCGAAGGTGGCGACACGCGTCATTATAGGATCCCGATCAGCACGTCGTACATATCCTTGCTCGCCTGGATCAGGCGGGCGGAGGCGTTGTAGGCCTGTTGGAAGGTGGTCATGTTGACCAGTTCCTCGTCCATATTGACGCCCTCGGAGGCGTTGCGACGATTATCGGCTTCCTGGGCTATGGCCGTTGCAGTCTCGCTCGCGGTTTTCGCCGCCGAGGCCTTGCCGCCGATGTCGCCCGCAAAGTCCGCCGCATAGGCCGACAGGCTCTTCGTACCGCCGCTGTTGCCGCCCGCTGCGGCGAAGTTGACGTTCTTGCGTCCCGCATCGGCCAACAGCAGACCGCCGCGCCCGTCGTTCTTGCTCAGGGCCGAGGTTCCAGCGGCCGCCGACAGGTTCAACTGGGCCAGAGCCAGCTTGTTCGGGTCCTTCTGGATGTCGCTGCGGACGGAATAGGCGCCGGCGCGCGTCGCCCCCGTCTCGCCCAGGCCGAACAGTTGCGACATCGTCACGCCCGAAGGGGTCTGGGTCGTATTGTCCTTGACGACGCTCAGGGTCGTGGAAGCGGCGTCATAGGCTTTGAAGCTCAGCGTCCCCGCCGAATCCAGGCTGAAAGCGCCGTAACGCCCCACGCCCGCAACCGGATCGTTCAGCGCGGTCAGCAGCTCGCCCATCGTGCCCGTTCCCGTCGGCACGGCGATGGTGACGTCTCGCAGCCGGGCGCCGGAGGGGCTGCCGATGCGGAAGGTCAGGCTTTCCCCCGCGTCGAAGCCATGCTGCGACGCCAGGGTCAGGCCGGTGGTGTAGAAGCTGGGGGTGGTCGTGCTGACCAAGTCATTCAGCCCGAACCAGTGGGAGAAGCCGCGTCCGCCCTTGCTGCTGGGCGTGGTCGCATCGTCGGCCACCGCGACGCCGTTGCCGCCCTGACCCTCGATCCGCAGTTGCCCGTCGAAGAAGCCGACCGTGGCTTCGCCGCCCAGCTGAGCATTGACCGTGGCCAGGAAGGTGGTCGGGTCGGCGGCCACGCCATTGACGGTCATGGTGGCGCCCGAGAAGACGCTCTGGTCCGAGGCCTGGACCACGCCTGCAGTGTCAACCTCGGTGATCGTGGTCGTACCGGTGAATCCGGTCAGGGCCGTCGTCAGCGACTGACCGGTGTTTCGACCGCTCAACAGGGTCGGGGCCGGCACGCTGCTGTTGGCGTTGTGCGCCCGGTTCAGTTCGTCCGCCAGCTTGGCCGTCAGTTCCCCCAGGCGCGCCGCCGCCGCCGGAGCGTCGGTGTCGCGCAGTTCGATCAGGCCGCGGATCTCGCCCGACGACACGCCGTCCAACAGCGGCCAGCGCGTCCCATTGGGCTCCGTGACCATGATGTCCGAGAAGGCCGTCATCGAATCGACGGTCCCGGCAGCCTTGTAGGACAGCACCGCATGCCCGTCGCCGACCAGGGTCATCCCCGTCCCGGTCCGCAGCGTCACCCCGCCGTTCGCCCGCGGCTCGATCTTGACGTCCATGTACTGGGACAGTTCGTTGATCAGCGTCTGCTGGGCGTTCTGGGCTCCGGTCACGTCCTGGTTGATGATCGAGCCGGCGGCGATCGTCTTGTTCAGCTTGTCGATCTGCTCGAGCAGAGGATTGACCGCATCGACCGCGCTCAGCAGCCGACTGTCCGCCTCTTGCCGCGCCGTCTGGATCTGCGCTGCGATGTTCGCCGCTTCGTTGAACATCGCCTGGGTCTTGTAGACCGTGTCCTGCCGCGCCGCCGACGACGTCGGGCTTTCGCCCAGGGTCGCATAGCTGGCGAACAGCTTGTCGATCTTGGCGAAGAAGCCGCCGTCGCCGCTGGGGTCGCCGAACTGGGTTTGGATCTGGTCGTAAAGTTCGTACCGCACATTCTGGCGGGCGGCGTCCGCGTTCGCGCCCATGCCTGCGGCTTGCAGGAAGCGGTTGGTGGCCAGACGAACGCGCGAGACATCGACGCCCGCGCCATAACCCTCGGTGACCGCGGCGGTCTGATCGGCGACCTTGCGGACATAGCCGGCCGTGTTGACGTTGGCGATATTGTCCGAAGTCACCCGCAACTGGGTCTGCGCGGCCTGCAGACCCGTGGTCGCGATGTTCATGATGGACGTCAGCGACATGGAACCATCTCCTTCGCCTTACCCGGCAGGCCCTGCCCTCCAGCGCGCAAATCTTGCCCGGCCACGCGCCGCCCACGCTCAAACAGAGCGTTGTTTTCACATGACATTGCTGATCGCGCAGTCTTCATGACACGCGAGGTGCGCAAGCCTCGGGCCAAATGTGTCGATAGCGAAACCCAAGGCTCCGCTTCCTGACGACCTCGACACAAGACCGATGCATTCGATGCCGGGCAAAAAGTAGCGAAGGGACGGCAAGAAACGCCTCTATGGCCGCCCCGCCCTTCAGCCAAGTTCGATTTTATCGTGCAATATCAATGTTGACGAAACTGGCCCGCGCCTTGCGACAGACGGCTCGAATAGCCAGGCGCAGCAGGCGCCGCCCAGACCTGAAAGTCGCCTGCGCCCCATGTCGTCCGCATTCGCCCTGTTCGCCTCAGCGCCTCCGGCCTCCGCCGGAACGCCCGCTGCTGCGCCCAGTGGTCAGGACGGCGAGGTCGCCGATCTGTTCTCCTCCAAACTCGCCGATGCCTTCCAGGGCCTGGGTCAGGCCGACGCCGCAAAGGTCGAAACGCCGCAACGCACGCCGGGTCGTCTCTCTCTGCAAACGATCTCGACCACCGAGCTGGCGGCGGTAGCGGCAGAAGAAGACGCGCACCTCGCCCTCGACCTTACCGCTGAAGCTGCGGACGAAGTCGCGGCTGTACCGGCATCATCAGAGCTGCTCCCGTCAAACGACGATGCCGAACCGGCGGACCCCGCCATCGCGGCTGCGGACGTCGTGGTCGCCCCTCAACCGGCTCCACAAGTCATCGTCCCAGCGCCCGTCCAGGCTCCTGCGCCAGCCCCGGCATCCGACGCGCCCGCCACGGACGGCGTGACCGAAACCGCCCGCCTGGCGCCGGCCGGTCAGATCGGCCAGGACATAAGCGTCGCCGACCCGGCTTCAGATCTGACCGCAGACAGCGTCGCCGCGGCGGCCAGGCCAGTTGAAGCCACGCCGGAACCCTCGCCGGCTCGACCGGCGGCCTCCAAGGACTATACGCCCGCCGTGAGCGCCGCGCCGACGTCCACCACCGTCGTCGAGTCCGCCCTGTTGACGCCCAGCGTCGCCTTGGCGCCCCAGCCCGCGACAATGGACACGACGGCGGCGTCGCCACAGTCGCAGCCCAAATCCGCAGAACCGGCGCGCGTTCAAGTCGAACGGCCCGCGGCCGCTCCGCTCAGCGTTTCCAGCCCGTCCAATCAGACGGCGACCGAAGCCGCCGTCGCATCCTTGCTGACTACGCCCGAAAAGCCGGCGGCGAAGCCTGGCTCCAACACCGCCAAGGCCGAGGTCGCCGAGGCGGTTCGCCTGACAGATCCATCCTTGCCCAAGCCTGAGGTGAAGATCACTGTCCAGCCCGCGACCGCCGCCGCCCAGACCGTCACTGCGGTCCAGACCGCCGCCGTCGTTTCCAATCTTGCTGTCGCCGGAGCGGTCAAAGCGATCGAAACCCAGGCCGAAGCGCCTCAGCAAAACGCTTCCGACACCGATCTTCCCGTAATCGAGGCCACTCAGTCGTCGCAGACCGCGCCGACCAAGGGGGCAGCGACCCCACCCGCGCCCTCGACGCCCTTGCGCTCGGCCTCTGACAACACCGTGCCGACCAGTGGCGCTCGGCCGCTGCAGGACGGATCAGACACCCTCGCTACCGATCACGTCGCCATGGCCGACGCCGCCTCGAGCATGAGCCAGACCCGACAGGACAGCCTGGGTCAGGTCGCACCGGCGACCGACGGCGTCACACCCGCCGCCGTTCCGCTCATCGACGCCGCAGTGGCGCCTCTCGACCCGACCACGCCCATAGACACGCCAGCGGAAGTCCGCGCGCTCGATGGCGCGACCACCACGACCCATACCGCCGCCTCGTCCCTGTCTCGCGCCACCATCGAGACGACGGCCCATCTCGCCGCACAGATCGCCCGCAAGCTGGAAGGCCGCTCGACCCGGTTCGACATGGTCCTGACGCCCGAGGATCTGGGCCGCGTCGATGTCAGCCTGGAAATCGGCGCCGACGGTCAACTGGCCGCCCGTCTGGCCTTCGACAACCCGGCGGCCGCCGCAGAGCTGCGCGGCCGGGCCGACGAACTGCGCCGTCAGCTTCAGGACGCCGGCTTCCAGGTCGCCAACGACTCTCTCGACTTTACCCAGCGCGATACGTCGTCCGGCGGCGGCTTCGACCGCCAGCAGCAGCAACGTCAATCCCTGTTCGCCGGCGCCGCCCGCCTGACCGCCCAGGCCGATCTCTCCGTCACGCCGCCTCCGGGCGCCTGGACCAACCATTCCCAGACGCGCGACCGCGTCGATGTGAGGGTCTGACCCTATGGCCACCGCCGTTTCCACCGTCGACGCCGCCGGCCGCCTGAACAGCGGCACGTCGATGCTGGCCTCGAATTTCGAGACCTTCCTGACCCTGCTGACCACGCAGATGAAGAACCAGGACCCGCTGTCGCCGCTCGATTCCAATGAGTTCACCGCTCAGCTGACCCAGATGGCCGGGGTAGAGCAGCAACTGCTGACCAACGACCTGCTGACCAGCCTGGTCGCCGCCCAATCGGCCGGCGGCCTGGACAACGCCTCCAACTATATCGGCAAGCAGGTGACCGCCGCCTGGACCGCCACTTCGCTGGAAGACGGCAAGGCGACCTGGAGCTACGAACTGGGCGCCACCGCCGACAAGGTGAAGCTGCAGGTGGTCGACAGCACGGGCAAGGTCGTCTGGGAAGGCGACGCCCCCGAAAAGACCATCGGCCTGCACGACTTCACCTGGGACGGCAAGATGACCGGCGGCGACACGGCCGAAGACGGCGGCGTCTATACGCTGAAGGTGGCGGCCACCGACGCCAAGAACGCCAAGATCGACAGCCAGGCCCTGATCCGCGGCCGCGTCACCGGCGTCGAGATGTACGACGGCGCCCCCTATCTGGTGATCGGCGATTCCATACTCCCGCTTTCGACGGTCATCTCGCTGAACGAGAAGGCCGCCGACGCAGACAATGACGATACGGAGAATCCGGACGTCCCGACCGAGCAGGCGGCCGCATGATGCGCTCCGCCGCCTTCCCGATGTCTTTCATTCAAGGAGCGTATTCATGAGCTTGAACAGCGCAATGCTGGCCGGCGTGTCCGGCCTGGCCGCCAATTCCGCCGCCCTGGCGGCGATTTCCCAGAACATCGCCAACGTCAACACCGTCGGCTACAAGCGCTCGCAGGGCGAGTTCCAGACCCTGGTCAACAGCCAGACCCGCGCCGGCGGCTCCTATTCCGCCGGCGGCGTCATGTCGAACACCCGCGCCTTCGTCAGCCAGGAAGGCCAGCTGCAGCGCACGACCGAGAACACCGACCTCGCCGTCAGCGGCCAGGGCTTCTTCGTCACCACGACCCAGGCTGAAAACGTCGGCGCCACCGACACACGTCTGTTCACCCGCGCCGGCGCCTTCCGCGTCGACAACATGGGCTATCTGAAGAACAGCGCCGGTCTGTATCTGCAAGGCTGGCCCGTTGACTCCAACGGCGACATCTCGACCGACCCGTCCGACCTGTCGCGCCTGCGCTCGATCAACATCGGTCAGGTCGGGGGCACGGCCGAGCCGACCACCCGCGTCCAGGTCAACGCCAACCTGCGCTCGACCCAGACCGTGTCCACCGCTGCAGCCCCCAGCAGCTACGACGGCGTCGATGACGCCGCCGTTCCTCCCGTCGAGCATGACCTGGACGTGTCCTATGTCCGCACCGGGGCCAACACCTATCAGGTGACGATCAAGACCGGCATCACCAGCATCACCGGAACGGCGACCTATGCGGCCGGCGCCTTGACCAGCTTCGCCCCGACCTCCAGCTCCAACGGATCGGCCACGGCCACCGCCACCGCCTTGACCATCACACCCACCAGCGGCACGCCGCCGGTTGCAGGAACGGCCTTCGCCATCAACTTCGCCGACATCGGCATGACGACCGACGGCGTCGCCAAGACCAAATACGATCCTTCGGTCAACTCGATGGCGATGTACAACGCCGACGATGACAATCCGGTGGGCGTCAAGCCGGACTTCAAGATGAACATCCCGGTCTCCGATTCCAAAGGCGGCCAGCGCAATCTGGAAATCCGCTTCCTGAAGAGCGCAGAACCCAACCAATGGTACGCGGAAGTCGTCTCGGTTCCCGCCGACGACGTCGTGACCGGCGCCCCCTATTCCAACGGCCAGATCAAGACCGGCCTGATCGCCTTCACCCCCTCGGGCCGGCTAGACATCGAGACGATGCAGACCTGGCCGGCGGGCAAGGGTCTGTTTGATGATCCCGAACAGGCGACCCTGTCCTTCCTGGAGTCCGACCCCACCAACACCATCGACCCAGCTGACGCGACGGACAACGGCAAGGTCAAATGGGCCGACGGACTGGGCATCGCGGCCCAGACGGTCACCCTGGACCTCAACACCTCGGCCGGCGGTCTCAGCCAGTTGAACACCGCCTCGGTCGTCCAGTCGACGATCACCAACGGCACCGCCTTCGGCAATCTGAGCGAGATCACCATCGACGAGACCGGTTTCGTCACCGCCATCTTCGACAACGGCGTCAAGCGCCGCATCGCCCAGGTCGCCGTCGCCACCTTCCCCAGCCCCGACAGCCTGAAAGAGGTTTCCGGCAACGCCTACGCCGTCAGCCTAGAGAGCGGCACCTTCAACCTGAAGGCGGCCGGCACCGGCGGGGCCGGCACGGTTGAGGCCCAGCAGCTTGAATCCTCGACGGTCGATCTGTCGGCGGAATTCACCGGCCTGATCACCACCCAACGGGCCTATTCGGCCTCTTCCAAGATCATCACCACGGCGGACGAAATGCTCGCCGAGCTCATCAACATCAAACGCTGATCGGCGAGTAAGTAAACGTTAGTTTCAATGAATCGTCGCTCAAGGAAGGTTTACAGAGTCGTTCGGGCAGGGAGGGATTTTATTCGTTCCTTCACCACGACGCTTAAACCGACCTTAGCGGGCCCCGCCTACATTCATGACACTACGGTGTTGGTGAAAGAGGCATAAGCCCATGTTGCAAGAGCGACGCCTGAATAGCAAAGGCGAACAATACGTGGTCGGACCGACTGGCACGCCCCTGACCCTGAACGATCTTCCGCCGTCCAATACGGACCGGTGGGTGATCCGCCGCAAGGCCGAGGTCGTCGCCGCCGTTCGCGGCGGCCTGTTGAGCCTGGACGACGCCCTGGCGAAGTACCGCCTGACGGCGGAAGAATTCCTCGCCTGGCAGAAGGCCATCGACAAATGGGGCATGCAGGGTCTGCGCACGACGCGGATCCAGAGCTACCGCTCCTAAGGGTTCCCCCCGAAGACCAGGAGGGCCGCATCCGGCGACGGATGCGGCCCTTTTCGTTGACCGGCCTCGAAATCGCGCCGGTTCCGCACTAAATGGCGG
>JBKBXN010000035.1:0-19437 GCA_046314055.1 Brevundimonas sp. | reverse complement strand
GATCGCTCTCAAACAATAACGACCCTGCCGAAGACAGCCCGCGTCGCTGTCAGCCGCCGCTGCTGGCCTGCATATAGGTTTCCTCATAGGGCTGGACCACGACCCAGCCCTCGCCGGCGAACTTCATCTGGATGCTCTCGCCCGAGCCCCGGCCCATCAGGGTCTTGAACGAGATGTCGGTGGCGATCTCCGGCGACAGGCCGCCTGACCAGGCCACGGTGGCGTTCGGATCGGTGAACACCGGCCCGGTCGCCGCGCTGACCTTGAGGATCAGCGGATCATAGTGGGAGGTGATGGCCACGATGCCGCTGCCGCTCAGCTTCACATTGAACAGGCCGCCGGACATCATGCCCGCGACCCGCTTCATCATGGTGATCTGGTTGCTGACGCCGGTCTCCAGCGCCAGAACGTCATTGCCGTTGGCGAAGATGGTCTCGTCAGCGAGCCGCAGCAGGGTGATCTTCTTGCCCGTATCGGCCAGATAGACCCGCCCCTGGCCCTCCATCTTCATCAGCACCATGCCCTCGCCGCTGACCGCCTTCTTCAGCAGATTACCGAGGCCCTGCTCCATCAGGCCCTGGCGCGTGAACTTCACCTGACCGGTCCGCGCCACCATGGCCCCAGCCTTGGCCCACACCGACCCGTTCAGCCGCACCTCCAGCAGATATTGGTTCTCCAGTTCGAAGGCGTCGGGGCTGACGTCCTTCTCCTTATAAGCGGCGACGAACTCGGCGACGGTCTTCACGGGCATGGAAACCTCAAAAGCGGGAATGTCTGAACCGCCAGCCTGCCCGTCCAAGCATCGGTCGTGCAAGCTGAAATGAATTGCAAACGACTCTCAATCTTATTATCTCCCGTCGGAAAGCGGAGGACGCCCCCATGACTCGACCCACCATCCATGCAGGCCTGCTGGCTTCCCTCCTGGCGGTTTGGAGCGCCGGGGCGGCCCAGGCCCACTCCCCCTATCTACGGCCCAACCTGTTCGACGCCGGTCGGCGTGACCATGTCACGGTCGAGGCCAGCTTCACCGAGGATGTCTTCAACGCCGAGGTGGTGATGCGCTCCGACAGCTTCCACATCGTCGGCCCCAATGGCGCTGCGCCGATCAGCGCCGTCACCTATCTGCGGGACCTGGCGGTGTTCGAGGCGCCGACCCCGGTGGACGGCCTCTACCGCCTGTCATCCGGCCCCCGCGCCGGTCGCGCGGCCAAGATGTACAACACTCCTTCCGGTTGGAAGATGGTCGGTGAAGAAGACACGCCGCCCCCGTCCGGCGCCGAACTGGTCGATGTCCAGAGCATCACCGTCGCCGAGGTCTATGTGGTGCGCGGCGCCCCCGACGACGCGGCCCTTAAACCCAGCGGCCAGGGCCTTGAACTCCAGCCCCTGATCCAGCCGAACGACATCGTCGCCGGCGAAGACGCGACCTTCCGCCTGCTGTTCGACGGCCAGCCCCTGGCCAACGCACCCGTCACGGTCTTCCGCGAAGCCGGCCTGTACGACGGTAAGAAGATCGAGGCCGAGACGGCCACAGACGCCTCGGGCGTCCTGACCCTGCGCGTCTCGGCCCCCGGCGCCTATATGACCCAGGTCCGCCACCGCACCGCTGCCCCGGCCGGCGCCCCAACCCCCTACCGCAGCTACACCCACACCCTGACCTTCATCGCCGACGCGGGGTGATCGCGCCCCTTCGCCTGACCGATGTTCGTCAGAGAGTTCTGAATGAAACCTGGGGCCTATGGCGAACGGCGGTCGTCATGCTAGGCATCGGACGACCAGGGGGATTTGGGCATGAGACGGTTCTTGATGGCGGCTGCGGCCGCTTGGGTGATTTCGGCTGCGGCGCCGACCTGGGCTCAGGAGGTCGAGCGGGCGCCGGCGCCGGCCTGGGTCGTCGTCTCATCGCCCCCCGCCCAGACGGCGCCGGCGGACGAGGCCCCGGTTCGTCTTCTGTCGATCGATGACCAGGTGCGTTTCGACGCTCAGGGAACCCACGTCTATTACGGCCGGCGCACCAAGGTGCAGACCGAGCAAGGCCTGCCCTACGTCAGCACTGTCAGCGCAGTCTGGAATCCTGCCTACGAGACCATCCAGGTTCACGCCGTACGCATCATCCGCGGCGATCAGGTGATCGACGTGCTGGAGGGCCAGAGCTTCCAGATCCTGCGGCGCGAGAACAATCTTGAGTCCTCGATGCTGGACGGTCGGCTGACGGCCACCCTGCAACCGCGCGATCTGCGGGTCGGCGACATTCTGGAAACCGCCTTCACCGTTCACGATTCCGGCGGCGTCCTGGCCCCGCACCGCGAGCATATCGCCAATGTCAGCTCAGGCCTGGTGATCGACCAGTACCGCCTGCGGGCCAGTTGGCCGTCCGACCAGACCTTCAAGGTGGACTCCATGGCGCCCTGGGCCGAGGCGCGGCCCAAGCGTGTGGGCGCGAACTGGGTGTTCGAGATCGACGCCGATCGCCTGGCGCCCGTCAGGCTGCCGGACGACCTGCCGGGACGGTTCATGACGACGCGCCTGATCCAGTTCACCGACTTCACCGAATGGAGCGCGGCGTCGGTCCTGATGGCCCCGCTGTACGCGCAGGCTTCGACGCTTGAGCCGGACTCGCCGCTGAAGGCCCGGATCGAGGAAATCCGCGCCGCCTATTCGACCCCGGCCGCCCAGGCGGCCGCCGCCCTGCGCATGGTCCAGGACGAGGTCCGCTATCTGGCCCTGTCGATGGGGGAAGGCGGCTATGTGCCCACCGCCGCCGACGAGGTCTGGCGCAGCCGTTACGGCGACTGCAAGGGCAAGACCGTCCTGCTGCTGGCCCTGCTGCACGGCCTGGGGATCGAGGCCGAGGCCGCCATGGTCAGCACAACCAACGGCGACGGCCTGCCCGAACGGCTGCCGGCCATGGCGTGGTTCAACCATGTCCTGGTGCGGGCGGTCGTCGATGGCCAGACCTACTGGATGGACGGAACCTCGGTCGGCGACAGGACCCTGGAAGACCTGACCCCGCCCGACTACCGCTGGGCCCTGCCGGTCAGGGCGGAGGGGGCCGCCTTCGCGCCGATCGCCCAGCCGCCGATGCAGAAGCCGAGCTACGAAATGTCCACCACGCTGGACGCCTCCGCCGGCCTGGACGCCGAAGCCGCTTTCACGATGGACACCATCTACTATGGCGCCGCCGCCTTGCAGATGCGCCGCCAGATGAGCGCCGTCACCCGCGAGCAGCTCCAGACCGCCATGGCCGACTCCATGAAGGGCAAGGACGAGACGGTGAAGATGGAGACCATCGACACCCGCTACGACGACGCCGCCAACGCCTTCCACATCACCATGGCCGGAAAGGCCCGCATGAGCTGGGTCGACGGCGTCGGCGGCGGCCGTGTGATGGGTCTGCCGGAGGCCTCCATCTCCATCCCCTACCAGGACGAGCGCACCGGCCTGTTCGCCGAGTACAAGGATCTGCCCTACGCCCTGTCTCACCCCTTCATGACCCGGACCACCATCCGCATCGTCCTGCCCAACGGCGGCGAGGGCTTCCGGCTGGAGGGGGGCGACCAGACCATCGAAGACGGGGGGTACCGTCTCTCGCGCCAGGCCAGCCTGGATGCGGGCGTGGCGAACGTGGTGATGACCACCACCAGCCTGGCCTCCGAACTCTCGGCCGAGGACATGGCCCTGGCCCGCACCCGGTCGAAGGCCCTGGTGGAAAGCATGCTGCGTCTGCGTGCTCCGGCGGGCTATCAGGCCACGGCGGCGGACCAGGCCCGGCTGGATCCCGGCGACGATAAGGTCGCCGACCTGATGGAACGGGCCGAGCGCCTGGCGAACAGCGGCGACATCGTCGGCGCCCTGGCCCTGTACGACGCTGCCGTAGAGGCCGAACCGGACAACGTCGAGGCGCGGCGCAAGCGGGCCGCGGTGCGTATGGACCAGAGAGACTACGCCGGCGCCAAGGCCGACTATGACCACGCCGTGGATCTGGATCCGGCCGACGTGGACGCCGCTGTCGGCCAGGGCTTGGTCGCCAGCTATGAAGGCCGCTACCCCGACGCGGTCGTCAGCTTCTCGGTCGCCCTGCGTCTGGACCCCAGCCAGACCACGGCCCTGTCGGGTCGCGGCGAGGCCTATTACCAGATCGGCCGCTTCGACCGGTCCCTGGCCGATTTCCGCGCCCTGAAGACCACGGCGCCGGACGACGAGACCGGCCTGTGGGGCGAACTACGCGCCCTGCGACGCCTCGGCCGCGCCGACGAGGCCCGGACCCTGATCGCCGCCAAGCTGAAGGACAAGCCCGAGAATTATGCCGCGCTCGATCAACTCATCACCCTGGGCAAGGCCGACGGCCGTCTGAGGGAGGCCCTGCCCGCGCTCGACGCCGGTCTTACGGCGGCGCCCGACGACTTCGGCCTCCTGTCCCTGCGCGGTGAGGCTAGAGCCGCCCTGGGCGACGTCGTCGGCGCCCGGTCGGACTTTGACGCCATGCGGCGGCTGGCCGGCGGCGATCCCGGGCTGATGAACGACGTCTGCTGGGGCCAGGCCATCAGCGGCTTCGACCTGGACCAGGCCCTGGCCGACTGCGACATCGCCGCCGAATCCGGCGTCGCCGCCTTCGTGGACAGCCGCGCCATGGTCCTGCTCCACCTGGGCCGGTTCGACGAGGCCAAGACCGCCTACGACCAAGTCCTCGTCACCCTGGCCAACCTCCCCGCCTCCCTCTACGGCCGCGGCCTGGCCCGCTTGGCGCTCGGCGATACAGGCGGGCAGGACGACCTGGACCGGGCCAAGGCGCTGGACATCGACGTGGGCGAGAAGTTCGAGGTCTTCGAAGCGCGCCGGCCGCGGTCGTAAGGCGTCGGACGACGGGGGCGGATTTTCAGTTCGGCGAAGGTCCGCCTTCCGGTGCAACGGCTAGGTCTCAAACCGACCCGTTGCGGACGTTCAATGCTGGTGTCAGTCTTAGGTATGCGCATTCTAACGTCGGCTTTTATGGCCATCGCTGTCGGCGTCTGCTTCTTCCCAGCACCCGCGCGTGCGTGCTCAGTCGCGCAAACCCAAGAGCCAACTTACGCAGAAAGACGCCGGGAAGCGCGTGAACTAATCGAGCAGGCGACTGCCATCGTGGATGGCGAAGTCATCCGGCCCCTCACGGCCTCTGAACCAGCCCTCGTGCGGGTGACGAGGATTCTGAAGGGTGATCACCGCGAGTTTGTCATGGTGAGCGAGCGGACTAGTTGTGACATCGCACTGACACAAATGGGAGAGCGGCTGAGGTTGGTTCTCGTCGGTGGGCCCGATGTCTTCTTCCTGCCGGTAGACTACTCCAACGCCGTCCAGGAAGATCGCCTGCTCCGTTCAGACCGTCGCCGCGACTGGCCTTATCGCTCCGGCCTCTGAGGTCCCCTAACCACCCTCAGCTGACGTCCGCATCGTCCTCATGGAGCGCACCGAGAAGGAACTCGACCTTCCCCCAATTTCGCGGTCGAGGCCCCGATTTTTCAATGCCTTGATAAGCCTAAACGGCAATCGACCTATCAGGCCTCAAAACCGCGCCAACATCGCCGCGCGGTCTTTGAAAATCGAATCCCCTCGCGGAAACCGCCCTCGCTCCAAGTCGACGCTTCCACCGGTCCCGCCCGAAGATTGTACGAAAATAGACTCCATTTTTTTCGAGTGGATTGAGTCTATTTCCCGCAGAGCAGCGGCGGTCTTGCGACCGCCGCCATCCCTCACGCCGGGCAGCGCGTCTCGGTCTGGCTGGAGTCCAGCTTGATCTCCGACACCGACACCGTCAGCGTCCCGCTGGTCGCCATGTGGAACGGAACCTCGACCTTCGACAGATCCCCGCCGTCGGTGCGGAAACAGGTCAGGGGGATGCGGGCCTCGCGCCACTGGCCGACCGGGGCTGCACGCAGAAGGCCGGTCAGATCCACCGCCCCGCCGCCCAGCTTGAAGGCCACCGGCGCGCTCGGCGCGGCGTCCACCCGGTAGCGGAAGCCCAGGGCCACCGCCCCATTGGCCTGACGCGTCAGATCGACCGGCGTGCCCCAGATCTCGACGCTGGCCGCTCCCGTTCCCGCAAAGGCGAACTGCTGGCCGCTTTCCTGGGCCAGATCGTCGATCGGACGCGAGGCGACGCCGGAGCGCGGGCTGGAGGCCGTCTTGGCCGTGCCGGGCCGGGTCTGCCCGCCCGCGTCGTTCAGCAGCAGGCTCCACGGCGAGACGAACCGGCCGTCGACGAAATAGCGGTCCAGATTGGTCGCCTGGGCCGAGACCCCGCTCTCCTCCGACAGCATGCCCACCGTCGCCGGCGCGGCGTAGCTGAGGCCATAGCCATAGGCGAACTGCGGGTCATAGCCCGGCTGGCCGTGGTTCAGCGGCGTTCCCGTCGCATCCTTGGGCCAGCTGAACGACAGCTTGCCGTGGAAGTCGTTGCGCGGCTTGCCGTCGGCGCCGCCCACCAGCAGGTCGGCGACCCCGCCGCCCTCGGTCCCGGGCAGCCAGGCGGCCACAAAGGCGTCCGAGGCGTTGATCTCGGGATTGGTCCACATCGGCCGCCCGGACAGGAAGACCGACACGGTCGGTATCCCCGCCGCCTTCAGCCGCTTCAGCGTCTCCAGCGGCGCGCTGGGCACATAGTCCAGATTGTCCACGTCGCCCTGGAACTCGGCATAGGGGGTCTCGCCGAACACGACGATGGCCACATCGGGCTTGTCGGTGAAGCTCCCGTCCGCGCTCAGGGTGGCGGTCCCGCCGCCGGCCTTGACGGCCTCTTCGACGCCGCCCCAGATCGACTGGCCCTGGGGGAAGTCTGCGTTGAAATTGCCCGTCCCCTGCCAGCTCAGGGTCCAGCCGCCGGAGGCCTGGCCGATGTCGTCCGCCGCCGTCCCCGCCACCAGCACCCGTGCATTGGCCCGGACCGGCAGGACACCGTCATTCTTCAGCAGCACCAGCGACTTGCGAACCGCCTCGCGCGCCAGGGCGCGGTGCGCCGGCGAAGCCAGCTCCTCGAACCGGCCCTCCATCGGCCGCGTGGGCTCGAACAGGCCGGTCTTGACCTTGGCGACCAGGATGCGGCGCACCGCCTCATCCACCCGCGCCGCCGGGATCTCGCCCGACTTGGCCTGGGCTAGGGTCGAGGCGTACAGCGGCTTCCAGCTGTCGGGCGCCATCAGCATGTCGATGCCCGCGTTCACGGCCAGGGCGCAGCTCTCATTGGTGCAGCCCGGCAGTTGCCCATGGGCGTTCCAGTCGGACACGACGAAGCCCTTGAACCCCAGCGGCCCGCGCAGCACGTCGGTCAGCAGGGTCGGATTGCCCGAGTGCTTGTAGCCGTTCCAGCCCGAGAAACTGGCCATGATCGACAGCACGCCCGCGTCGATGGCCTGGACATAGCCGCCCAGGTGCACGTCGATCAGCTCCTGCTCCGTGCCCCGGAAATCGCCCTGGTCCTCCCCCTCGAAGGTGCCGCCGTCGGCCAGGAAGTGTTTCGCCGATCCGGCGATATGGCCCGGCGACAGCGGCCGCCCCGGCTGCAGTTCGCCCTGAAGCCCAAGGGTCATCGGCCCGGCGTAGGACCGCTGGACCTCGGGGTCCTCGGCATAGCCCTCATAGGACCGGCCCCAGCGGTCATCGCGCGGCACGGCCAGGGTCGGGCCGAAGGTCCATTCCGCCCCCGTCACCGCCACCTCCAGGGCCGTCGCCGCCCCGATCCGCCGGATCAGGTCCGGATCGCGCGCCGCGCCCAGGCCGATGTTGTGCGGGAAGATGGTCGCGCCGGGGACATTGTTGTGCCCATGCACCGCGTCGATGCCGTAGATCAGCGGGATGGTCGTGCCGCCGCGTGCCTCATTGGCGGCGCGGAAGGCGCGGGCCAGGTCCAGCCACTTCTGCGCCGTCGCCTTGTCGTCGCCCCACGGGCCGGAGCTGCCGCCCGCCAGAATCGAGCCCAGCGGATAGGTCTTCAGATCGTCCGGCGTGATCGAGGCGATGTCGGCCTGGATCAGCTGCCCGACCTTCTCCTCCAGCGTCATCTTGGCCATCAGTTCGGTGACGAAGGCCTCGGTCCGCGCGTCGCTGATCGCCGCCGGTGTCGCCGCCTGGGGCCACAGCGCCGGATGGGCCCGCGCCGCCTCGGGAACCGCAGCCGTCTGGGCAAAGGCGGGAGCGCCGCCGCCTACGGCCAGAGCCAGCACCATCAGGGACACATTCGTGCGCATCGGATTTTCCTCGCAGGATGAACCAGGAGGACGTGCGTCTGACAGATCGGAAGACAGGCGGACAGGCGCGACGGAACGCGATGCTCCGACCCTTCACCCTGTTCGTCTGCTCCCGAGCGATCGATCCGCCGCCCTTTCGGCGCGGATTAGGGACGGGACGCAACGAACCGTCAAGCCATTTTTGAGAACGTTCTCAGGATCACCCCGCGCACGATGTCGCAGGGCGGCGGCCAACCGTCTTTCATCGCCTGGGCGTCGCCAGCAGACGCCCGTCGCCATAAACGGCGCCCAACCGCCCCGTCCGCGCCCAATCCAGCACAGCCTGGTAGTAGCCGGGCGCATAGCCGATCGCGGTGCGCTTACCGTCCACAGCCGTCTCGAATCGAACGATACCGTGGTCGGTGCCGGGGTATTCCAGCAGGGTGACAGGCCGCCCCTGGGCCGCCAGGTCGATCAGCCGTTGTCGTGTCGCTTCAGGCGGCGCACCAGTGTCGTCCTCCGCCTGGATCCACAGCATGGGCGCGTCCAAGCGACTCAGCACCGGCAGCGGGTCATAGTCCCACGAGGTTCCGACATCGAGCACCGGCGCCATGGCGACGATCTGTTCGTTCGGCGTGTTCAGCAGCAGGCCGGTGAACTCGCCCCTGATGTCGCCGAACCAGGGCTGGGCGCGATATTTGGCCCGAACGGCCTCCAGACCGTCGAAACCGACCGCGCCGCGCGTGGCGATGAAGGCGCCGGTCACATCGGTGATCTCGCGCGCCTGGTCCAGCACATCGGCGCTCCAGCCCTTGGCCTTCAGGTCCTGCATCACCTGGTCGCTGTCTTCCGCCAGCGCCCCATAGGCCAGGCCAAAGCCCACGGTGACGAAATCCACCGGCGTCAAGCTGGCGGCCAGCGGCGCGATCCAGCCGCCCTGGCTGGCGCCGTGCAAGCCGACCCGGCCCGCCCGATCTCCGGCCAGCCGACGGGCCTCGACTACGGCGGCGGCGGCGTCCTCGGCCAGCACATGGAAGTCCTGAGTATAGCGCCCCTCCGACCCGCCCGAACCCCGCTTGGCGTAGACGAAGACGCCCACGCCCTCGGCCGGGGCGAACCGCTGGAAGGCGTTGAAGTCCAGCGCATTGGCGCCTTCCGACCCATGCACCTCGACCATGACGGGGACCGGCCCGTCCCCCGGCGGCAGGATCAGCCGTCCTTTCAGCCGCGTGCCGCCGTGACCGAGGAAGCTCGTCCCGCGCACGTCCTGCACCAGGCGTTGGCCGGTCTGGCCCTCGAAGACGATCCGTCCTTCACCGCAGGAGCCGAACTGCGGCTGCGGGCCTTCGACGCGAGCGGTGAACCCCAGGGTGCTGACCCAACGACCCTGGGCGTCCAGCATCATCCTGGCCGTGGACCCGTCCAGCCGGCGCCACCGCAGCCCCGCGTCCGCCAGCGGCGCGACATCCACCCAACTGCCGTCGTCCAGCCTATAGACGCCGACATGACAGACCACGGCCGGATCGGGCCGCTCATCGACGTCGGCTCCCGGCGCCTGGGCCAAGGCTGGAGCGGCGACGGTGGAGACGATCAGGGTCAGGGCGGCGATGAGCCAGGATTGCGACATGGGTGTTCCGATCAGGGGGTGGGTTCTCGCCCAACGCCATTGCCGCGCGGCCGTCGGCTCGCTAGGCCCGACTTCGCGAACGGCGCCGTGGGTGCGCGAACGGGACGGCATGGGCCACAGGGCGAAGACCATCATCGGAGCGAAGACCGCGCGACGCTGGGCCGTCGACGCCCTCATGCTCGCCGCCATGGGCCTGATGCTCGGTTTCCTCGGCCCCTTCGACTCGGACGATACGCCCCTCGCGCCCCGCTACGCCTATTGGCTGACCTGTATGCTGGGCGGCGGGCTGATCGCGGTCGCGGTGGACGAGAGCCTGGGCCGGCGCCTGCCCGTCCTGTGGAGACGGGTTGTCGTCACCTCGGCGCTCGCCACGCCGCTGGTGACCCTGTTCGTCGTCGTGACCCAGCACCTGATGTTCGCAGAGCATCGCTGGTCGATCTATCTGCCGCTTCTCTGGCAGGTCTGGCCCATCATGCTGGCGGCCATGGCGGTTCGGGCCCTCGTCTGGCGTCGGCTTCCCACGCGCGTCGAGACCCGTACCCTCGTCGTCCCGCCCCTGCCCGAGGCCGAGGCGGTCTTCCGGCGCAGACTATCCGCCAAACGCCGCGGCGCCCGACTGATCGCCATCGAGGCGCACGACCATTATCTGCGGGTCCATACCGATGCGGGCGCGGAGTTGATCACCCTGCGGTTCGCCGATGCGCTGGATGAATTGTCACGCGCGCACGGATGGCGCGTTCACCGCTCGTGGTGGGTGGCGGCCGAGGCTGTTGAGGAGGTGCGCTGGCGGCGCGGGACGGGCGAAATCCGCCTCGTCGGCGGCCTGACGGCGCCGGTCAGCCGGACGCATGGCCCCGTGCTGAAAGCGGCAGGCTGGCTCTAGAGGCCTCCGCCCGCCGTCGTGCGTGATCGCCCGGTCTGCGCCGGACGATCACGAATGGGGCGACAGCCTATTCCGGCAGGTCTTCGGCCAGGATCGCCATTTCGAACATGAACGAGCCTTCCTCGTCTTCGTCCTCAAAGACGATGCCGATGAACTCGTCGCCGACATAAACCTCGGCCGAGTCGTTCTGCTTGGGACGGGCCTTCACGATGATGCCGCCGGTGTTGAAGGTGCGCTTGAGGTGGGCCTCGATGCGCTTCAGGTCGGTGTCTTTCACGGGGGGCCTCATGGTCTTGGGTTGGCGGCGGACCCTAGAGAAGTCGGACGTTGAGGGAAACCGGCGCCGCGCATTTTCCGCAGTCACGCATCCTGTCTGCGGGATTGAACGCGCCAAGGCGGGTGCTACCCCTTGATGAACTCCGCCGCGTCAGGGCTCCGCGCGCTCGCCGCATCGGTCATCAACGACATCGCCTCGACAATGAAATCCCGCTCGGCCTCGGAAGACGTGAAGAACCGTCGCGGAAGCACCATGGCGCTGCTCTGAACCAAAAAGACCCAATACTTGCGAGTTCGATAGAGATCCGTGACGCAGGACCAGCGAGCGGTCATCGTCACATCCTCCAAATCATAGACGAGCGCTTCGGGGGTCAGCCGGAGCGTAAGCGGCTGCTCATAGGCCTGACCACGCGCGGCGAGGGCCTTTTGCATCGAAGGGCCCGCCAGTCTCTGCACCCCCCACACACCTAGTCCTAAGCCAATGACCGCGAACTCGACAGCGACCGCCGCCGCGAGCCACGAGCCGGACACCCATGCCCCGACGGGGATGCCGACGACCGTCATACAGACGACGAGGATGAGCTTCATCTGGCGCGGCGACAAACCTCGCCGCCCTTTGACATAGGCCATGGCGGTTGTGGTTTCACCGACAGCCAGAACGCCTGATGCTTCCAACAAATTCCCTTTCGACCCGGCTTAAAAGGTCAACCGCTGCTTTGCGGCGCCCCCTCAGATCACGAAGTCGTACACCACGTCCGCCAGCGTATGGTCCATGGTCCGCGCCGGCTCGGCCCCGGTGGGGCAGTTGACCAGCCGCGCCGGCACCCCCGCCACGGTGCAGCCCGACGGCACATCCTTCAACACCACCGAGCCCGAGGCCACCTTGGCGTAGTCCCCGACGTGGATATTTCCCAGCACCTTGGCCCCGGCGCCCAGCAGCACCCCCTTGCCGATCTTGGGGTGGCGGTCCCCGCGTTCGGCGCCCGTCCCGCCCAGGGTGACGTTGTGCAGCATCGACACGTCGTCGCCGACCACCGCCGTCTCGCCGATGACGATGCCGGTGCCGTGGTCCAGGAACAGCCCCTGGCCCAGCCGCGCCGCCGGATGGATGTCCAGTTGGAACAGTTCGGAGATTCGGCTCTGGAAATGGAAGGCCAGGGTCTCGCGCCCCTGCCCCCACAGCCAATGGCCCACACGCCAGGCCTGAAGCGCCTGGAAACCTTTGAAATACAGGAAGGGCTGCAGCAGGTTGCGGATGGCCGGGTCACGCTCGGCCACCGCCTGCAGATCGGCCTCGGCCGCCGCGACCATGGCCGGATCGGCGACGAAGGCCGACAGGCAGACCTCGCGCACCGACATGGCGCTCATCTCGCCGTCGGCCAGTTTGCGCGCGATCTGGAAGCTGAGGGCGCCGGCTAGGTCGTCGTGCGACAGGATCACCGCATTCATCTGCGAGCCCAGCTGGGGCTCCTCGCGCGAGGCGGCCTCGGCCGAGGCGCGCAGCTGGCGCCACACGCTGTCGGTTTCCGCGACGACTTCAAGCTTGGCCATGCCGGGCTCCTTCTGCGACATCATACCCGCCCCAGCATGGCCTGCGCCAGCGCCGGAGGCAGTTCCCCGTTCAACGCCATATGATAGGCCTTGTAGGCCGTCGCCACCGTCAGGCCGTCGCGCACCGTCCCGCGCCCGATCTCGCCCAGCAGATCCAGGAACGGAACCCGCACCACGGCTATCACCTCGGTCGGGTCCGGCGCGGCCGGCACAGGGCTCAACCCCCAGGCGATCCAAGTCCTGCCGATCTCATCGGTGCTGGAGTTGGACATCTCGACCGTCAGGGCCGGCGCCCAGTGCGCGGCCTCCAGCCCCGCCTCCTCGGCCAGTTCGCGCCGGACACCATCGAACGGATCCTCGTCCAGCGGCGCGCCGCCCTCGGGCATTTCCCAGGAGTAGTTGCCTAGAGCGAACCTCTGCTGCCCCACCAGCACCACCGTCCCGTCGTCATGCACCGGCAGGACGCCGGTGCCGACATTCTTGAACCGCACCACAGCGTAGTCCGCCGCATGCCCCGTCGGCGCCGTCGCCGCATGCCGGGTCAGGCGCAGCCACGGGCTGTCGAACAGAATCTCGGTTCCGTCGCTGCGCCACGCCGGCGGTTTCGCCAGACCTGCGGCCCATTTCGGTTCGTCGGAATTGCTCATGGCGCACCTATGGCGAAGGCGCGGACGAAAGCCTAGCTAGACCGCATGACCGACCTGCCCCATTTCGCGCTGAACCAAGCCCTTCCCCTGCCCGTGCCGTCCCCGGCGGTTCTAGCCGCGCTGGCGACCCGGCGCTCGGCCCCGGCCCAGGCCCTGGCCGCCCCCGGACCGTCGGAAAGCCAGCTCGACGCCATTCTGCAACTCGGCGCCCGCACGCCCGACCACGGCAAGCTCTTCCCCTGGCGGTTCGTCGTCCTGGGCCCCCTCAGCCGCGCCCAGATCGCCGAAAAGCTGGCCGTCCTGGCCGAGGTCCGCGACAAGCCGGCCAAGGATCAGGCGGTCCTGGCCAAGCTGACCGCCGCCCCCGTCACCATCCTGGTCGTCTCCACCCCCGTCCCCGCCGCCAAGCCGATCTGGGAGCAACAGCTGTCGGCCGGCGCTGTCTGCATGAACCTCGAACACGCGGCCGGCGCCTACGGCTTCTCCTCCAGCTGGATCACCGACTGGTACAGCTATGACCCCCAGGCCACAGCCCTGTTCGGCCTGACCGAACACGAGACCGTCGCCGGCTTCATCCATATCGGAACCCTGACCGAGCCCGCCCTGGAACGCCCCCGCCCGGACATGGCCGCCAAGATCACGCGCCTGCCTTAAGCGGAGCAGTGGCGGATATTAATCTTTCCTCCCTAACATCAGCGCCTTAACTGGAGACGTTACGGCCGATGTCCTGTGCGGGTTGCAAAGACGGAACGGGTTTCGACCTGCCGATCACCATGGCGTTTCAGCCGATCGTCAACGTCTCGACCCAGACGGTCTTCGCCTACGAGGCCCTGGTGCGCGGCCAGGACGGCGCCGGCGCCGGTCAGGTCCTGGCGCAGATTTCCGCCGACAACCGCTACGCCTTCGACCAGATCTGCCGCACCACCGCCATCGAACTGGCGGCCGGCCTCGACATGACCGCCGAGGGCGCGAACCTGTCGATCAACTTCCTGCCTAACGCCGTCTATGAACCGCGCGCCTGTATCCGCACCACCTTGGCCGCCGCCATGCGCACCGGCTTCCCGGTGAACCGGATCATCTTCGAGTTCACCGAGAGCGAGGCGATGGACGCCGATCACATCCTGAACATCCTGCGATCCTATCGCGCCATGGGGTTCAAGACGGCGATCGACGACTTCGGCGCCGGCTATGCGGGCCTGGGCCTGCTGGCCCTGTTCCAGCCGGACATCGTCAAGCTGGACATGGCCCTGATCCGCGACATCGACACCGACCCGGTCAAGCGCACCATCGTGCGCAACACCCTGAACATGCTGCGCGACCTGGGCGTCGAGCCTGTGTGCGAAGGGGTCGAGACCCTGGCCGAACACGACGTCCTGCGCGACCTGGGAGTCACCCTGATGCAAGGCTATCTGCTGGCCAAGCCGGCGGTCGAGGCCCTGGTCCCGGTCGCCTGGCCGCGCGCGACGACCTCACTGGCCCGCACCGCCTGATATTCGTCATCCTCCGGCAAGCCGCGCCTACGCGGCGTAGACCGGGGGCCCAGCGGCGCCGAAGGCGAAATGGGTCCGCCGCAGGATGGCTGAAGCCGAGTCCGCGCCAGGTTCGCGCTCGCGCGCGCCGCTGGGTCCCCCGGTCTCGCTACGCTCGCCGGAGGATGACGAAAGAAAGAAGGCTACGACCCCTCTTCCTCCGGCCGGTGCACCAACGACACCAGCACCACGGAAATGATCATCAGCAGGAACCAAGCTCCCAGCTTACCCAGGGACACCGGCTCCCAGCCGCCGTCCTGCCCCGGATAGGTCCAGGCCCGCGCGAAGGTGCCCAGGTTCTCGGCGAACCAGATGAACAGGGCGACCAGGCCGTATCCCAGCAGCAGCGGCATCGACCGCCGGCGCCGGTCCGCCGTGAAATAGAACCACCCCCGCCCGAACAGCAGCACGGTCGCCGCAAACAGGGCGATCCGCACGTCCGGCAGCCAGTGATGGGCGAAGAAGTTGACATAGATGGCCGCCGCCAGGACCCCGGTCGTCCACAGCGGCGGATAGGCCCGCACCCGGATATGGAAGATCCGCTGCACCCGCGCGATATAGCTGCCGACCGCCGCATACATGAAGCCCGAGAACAGCGGCACGGCCCCAATGCGCAGCAGACTGTCCTCCGGATAAACCCAGGACCCGTGCGCGGTCTTGAACAGCTCCATGATCGTCCCCGCCACATGGAACAGGAAGATCACCCGCGCCTCCTCCCAAGTCTCCAGCTTGAACGCCAGCATGGCCGCCTGGATCAGCACCGCCCCAACCGCCAGAAAATCATACCGCGAGATCGGCGCCCCATCCGGCCACCACAGGAAGGTGCCGACGATCAGCCCCAACATCAGCCCGCCGAACAGACACGCCCACCCCTGCTTCAGCCCGAACCAGAGAAATTCGTAGGCGCAACGACGCGGGCGGGACCGGTCTGCCAAGGTCTCGGCGTGCGCGAGGAGGCGTCGGCCCCAGGCTTCGAGGGGAAGACGATGGGTCATTCCTTCTCTCCTTGCGGGAGAAGGTGGCGGCCGCAGGCCGACGGATGAGGGGTCACACAAACCTCGACGCGAATGGCAGGACAGGCGGCAAGACCGAACAACCCCTCATCCGACCTCGCTCCGCTCGGCCAACCCCTCCCGCAAGGGGAGAAGGACGCGAGGCCTTGCGTCGGCGGACTGGCGTCCCATCGCATTCGATGAGACCATATCGGAAACCGGGGGCGGCCCATGATTTTACACCTTCTACTCGTCTTGGCCTTACAAGCGACAGACGCTGTCGCGCCGGCGCCCGAAGCGTCCGAACGCTTGCGGCTCGCCGCGCCCGAGGCGGCGGCCTTCCCCAACACCACCCTCTACGGCTACGTCGTCCAGGCGACCAATGCCCGGGCGATAAGGGCCGAGATGAATCGCATCCGCCCGAGCCTGGACGGAAACCGCCACGACGCCACGACCGTGTGGAAATATAGGACCCAGTTTTCCACCGTTGACGGCCGATGCGACCCGGCTTCCGTCAGGGCGACCTACACCATCGCCATCACCCTCCCCGACCTCCAGAACCGCGAGAGATTGAGTTCACGCGACCGACAGGCCTGGGATCGATATTTCGCGGCCCTCAAGACCCACGAACTCAACCACGCCCGGATCGCCCAGCGCGGCGCCGAACTTTACGAAGCCAGCCTCCGATCCGCCGCAGACTGCCAGGCCGGTCGTGCAGCGGCTTCAGCCACGAATGACCAGATCAACGCCGCCAGCGCTCAATATGACGCCATGACCGAACACGGACGCCGCGAAGGCGCCACCTTCCCCAACTGACCGCGCCCGATCACCCCCGCCCGCGATACGTCGGCACGCCCTGATCCGGCAGCCACAGCCCCTCCGGCGCCACGCCCGTCTGCCAGAAAACGTCGATCGGGATGCCGCCGCGCGGATACCAATACCCCCCGATCCTCAGCCACTTCGGTTCCAGCAGGTCCGCTAGCCGCCGCCCGATGGCCACGGTGCAGTCCTCGTGGAAGGCGCCGTGGTTGCGGAAACTGGTCAGGTACAGTTTCAGGCTCTTGGACTCGACGAGCCAGTCGCCCGGCGCATAGTCGATGACGATATGGGCAAAGTCCGGCTGGCCCGTCACCGGGCATAGGCTGGTGAACTCGGGCGCCGTGAACCGGGCCAGATACAGCGTATCCGCATGCGGGTTGGGCACCCGCTCCAGCACGGCCGTCTCGGGGCTGGTCGGGGCGGCGGTCTGTGCGCCGAGCTGGCTGAGGTTGTCGATGTAGTGGGTCATGCGCGGCATTTAGGCGTTTGCGGCGCGTAAGAAAATCCTCCCCGATCTCCCTCTCCCATCGGGAGAGGGCTTGAGCGCCCGAGAGCGTAGCGATCGGTCTTGCGCGAAAGGGTGAGGGGTACGGTGGTGCGAACTTGCCCACCGGTGGACCCCTCATCCGGCCCTTCGGGCCACCTTCTCCCGCAAGGGGAGAAGGGACGGCATCGGCCAGCCATCCCAATTTCCGAATATTTAGGCCGTCGGATCAACCGTTTGATCTCCAAAACCGGCCCTCAACCCACCACCCCCGCCAACGGGCCTATAATCGCCAGCCTCGACCTCAGGGCGCCTTGGAGACCGCCGCATCCGACCACGACCGCCAAATTGCACTCTTTTGCATACTGCACCCCGTTTCACCGGAGTGCAGTTTCCAGAATAGACGAAAATAGACTCCATTTTTTTCGGGTGGAAACCGTAGATTTCGCCCGATTGCCTTCCCCCGCGATACCCCGCTAAGCGTAGCGAAACAAAACCCAGGAGACGCCCGTGGCCATTCCCGCTTCGCTTCAAAAAGGCCTGATCCTGCCGATCATCTCGGCGCCCATGTTCCTGGTCTCCGGCCCGGATCTGGTGGTCGAGGCCTGCAACGCCGGGATCATCGGCACCTTCCCGTCGCTGAACCAGCGCACGACCGAGGGCTATCGCGACTGGATTCACGAGATCAAGGGCCGGCTGAAGCCCGAGGCCGCCGCCTTCGGCGTCAACCACATCGTCCACCCGACCAATCCCCGGCTGATGGCCGACATGATGGTGTCGGTCGAGGAGAAGGTGCCGCTGATCATCACCTCCCTCGGCGCGGTGCCCGATCTGGTCAAGGCCGTGCATGGCTATGGCGGGCTCGTCTTCCACGACGTCATCAGCCTGCGCCATGCCCGCAAGGCGGCCGAGGCCGGCGTCGACGGTCTGATCCTGGTCGCCAACGGCGCCGGCGGCCATGCCGGGATCATCAACCCCTTCGCCCTGGTCAACGAGGTGCGCAGCTTCTTCAAGGGGACCATCATCCTGTCGGGCGCCCTCTCGACCGGACAAGATGTCGCGGCGGCCCTGATGCTGGGCGCCGACTTCGCCTATATGGGCACCCGCTTCATCAACACGACCGAAGCCCTGGCGGTCGACGCCTACAAGCAGATGGTCATCGACAGCGGCTCGACAGACATCGTCCATACCCCGGCCGTATCCGGCATTCCCGCCAACTTCATGAGCAAGTCGCTGATCGAAAACGGGATTGATCCGAAACACCTGCCCGAGCACAAGCTGGACATGGGCGACGAGGCCAAGGCCTGGAAGACGGTCTGGTCCGCCGGCCAGGGCGCCGGCGCCATCCACGACATCCTGCCCACCGCCGAACTGGTCGCCCGCCTGCGACAAGAGTTCGCTCAGGCCACGGAAGAATTCGCCATCAAGACCAGAGCAGGTTAAGGGCGGCTCCAACTCGTCTCTCGCGCGTTGGAGCCTCATGATCCGCACCGCCCTCGCCGTCCTCGCCGCAGCCGTCCTCACCACCCCTGCGGCGGCCCAATCCGCCTCAGGCCCGTCCCCATCACGCGACGCCTGGTCGTTCGAGGTGGGCGCCGGGACGGACAACCGCTCCAAGGCGGCGTCCAAGTCCGGCAACGACGGCTACGTCTTCGGCTCCGCGACCTGGGAAAGCGCCGACGGCCTGTTCTACGTCGCCCCCGGCGTCGAGACGATCCAGGCGGGCGGCTCCAATGTCGAGGCCGAGTTCGTGATCGGCTATCAGCCCGAGGCCTTCGGCTACAGTTTCGACTTCAACGCCGCCTACAAGAACCGCCTCGACGCCGAGGCCGGCTACGATGAAGACGGCTGGGAGGTCACCGGCAACGTCAGCCGCTCCATCGGCCCCGCCAGCGCCCGGCTGCAGATCCAGTATTCGCCGGACGCCGCCGGTTCGACCCAGTCCTTCACCTGGATCGAAGGCCGGCTCGGCTGGGACTTCACCAATCGCTTGAACGGCACAGCCGCCGTCGGCCGTCGCGAACAGACCGGCGCGCCCGACTATACCGGCTGGAACGCCGGCGTGACCTATGCCCTGACCGACGCGCTGGACCTCGACCTACGCTACTACGACACCAACGCCGACACCTTCGGCGAGCAGTATGAGGACGCTCTGGTCGCTAAGGTCGCCTACGCCTTCTGACCCCCCGCCCTTGCGCCTCGATGGAAGGGAGCCCATATAGAGAGGGTCGATCTCTCTGCGTAACGCCGCTGCTCCCTTTGCATCACGCACCGAGGTCCAAAAGCCGATCCCATTCAGACCCGACAGGCCGACCAGGGATCCCTCCCTGCGGCCAACGCCAGACGGAGGTCTCCAAATGGCTACCGGCACTGTTAAATGGTACAACCCCACCAAAGGCTACGGCTTCATCGCTCCTGATGATGGCGGCAA
>JBKBXN010000034.1:0-19475 GCA_046314055.1 Brevundimonas sp. | reverse complement strand
GTGCCGGAGGACGCCCTGGCCTTCGGCCGCGCCCGTCAAACCCTCAAGCCGCACGCCGGCGCCGTCTTCCGCGAGAAGGCCAAAGTCAAGAAGGAAGCGGCGAAGGCCGCCAAGCAGAAATGAGCGACTTACAGAAGAAGAACGCCGGTGAAGCCGCCGCCGCCCATGTCGAGGCCGGCATGGTGGTCGGCCTGGGCACCGGCTCCACCGCCGCCTGGTTCGTCAAGGCCCTGGCGGCGCGCGGCCTGTCCGGCCTTCGCTGTGTCCCGACCTCGGAGAAGACCGCCGATCTGGCGCGGGAACTGGGCCTGACCCTGTCCACGCTGGAAGACACCCCCCGCATCGACCTGACGGTCGACGGCGCCGACGAAGTCGGCCCCGGCCTGGCCTTGATCAAGGGCGGCGGCGCGGCCCTGCTGCGCGAGAAACTGGTCTGGGAGGCTTCCAGTCGTTGTATCGTCATCGCCGACGCCGCCAAGGTGGTGCCTGTGCTGGGAACCTTCCCTTTGCCGATCGAAGTCGTCGCCTTCGGTCACAAGACCACGGCCAACCGCATCAGCGACGTCCTGATCGATCATGACATCAGCCAGCCCGCCCGTGTGCGACAAGCGGATCGCGGCCTGGTTCGCACCGACGGCGGCAACCTGATCTATGACGCAGGCTGCAAGGCCATCAACGATCCAGTTCGCTTGGCCGACGATCTGAAGCTGATCACCGGCGTGGTCGAACACGGGCTGTTTCTGGATCTGGCCGATCTGGCGATCATCGGCACGGATGTGGGCGTCGAGACGATCAACCCCTGACGTCTGCGGTCTGGCGCTGTGGCTGCGATCCTTCCCACTGTCTTGCCCCTCCGCATCACGGCGCCTAAATCCGGCGTTCTGTATCCGGACCGACCGGAACTGTTTCTAGACGATTCAGCCGTGATTGCGCGTCTGAACGGAGCGCCCCATGGCTGACTATGACTACGACCTCTTCGTCATCGGCGCCGGTTCCGGGGGCGTGCGTGCAGCGCGTCTGACCGCCCTTGGCGGCAAGAAGGTCGCGGTGGCGGAAGAGTATCGCGTCGGCGGCACCTGCGTGATCCGGGGCTGCGTGCCCAAGAAGTTCATGGTCATGGCGTCCGAGGTCAGCCACGCACTCGAGATCGCCGAAGGCTACGGCTGGTCGTTCGACAATGCGAAGTTCGACTGGAAGACCTTCTTGGAAGCCAAGGACGTCGAAATCGCCCGTCTGTCGGGCATCTACGCCGCCAACCTGGGCAAGGCCGGGGTCGAGTTGGTTCATGGGCGCGCCGTGATGAAGGACGCCCATACGGTCGAGATCATCGGCAAGAACCAGACCTTCACCGCCGAGAAAATCCTGATCGCCACCGGCGGCCGGCCCTGGAAGCCCGATAGCCTGCCCGGCATCGAACACGCGATCACATCGGAAGAAGCCTTCCACCTACCGGAACTGCCGAAGCGCATACTGATTGCAGGCGGCGGCTATATCGCAGTGGAATTCGCCGGCATCTTCGCTGGCCTGGGTGTCGAGACGACCCTGATTTATCGCGGCCCGAATATCCTGCGCGGTTTTGACGACGATGTCCGCGCCCATCTGGCCGGCGAGATCGAGAAGCGCGGCATCAAGGTGATCCTGGGCTGCCAGCACGAGAAGATCGAAAAGACTGCGACAGGCCTGGTCAATCATCTCGAGAACGGGATGAAGCTAGAAACCGATGTCGTCATGTTCGCCACCGGCCGCATCCCCCACGTCAAGGGGCTTGGCCTGGAATCGGCGGGCGTCGAGCTGAACGACGAGGGCGCGATCAAGGTCGATCCCTATTCCAAGACCACAGCCGACAACATCTGGGCGATCGGGGACGTCACCGACCGGATGAACCTGACCCCCGTCGCCATCCGAGAGGCGGTCGCCTTTCATCAGACCGTCTATCGCGACAATCCCCAGCACTTCGATTACGAGGCGGTCGCCACCGCAGTGTTCAGCCAGCCGCCGGTCGGGGTGGTCGGCTTGTCAGAGGCTGAGGCCCGCCGTTCGTGCTCGGCCGGTGTCGATGTCTATGTGACCCGCTTCCGCCCGATGAAATACGCCTTCACCGGCTCTGAAGAGCGCGTCCTGATGAAGCTGGTGGTCGATGCCGATAGCCAGCGCGTCGTGGGCGTCCATATCGTCGGACCGGACAGCCCGGAGATGATCCAACTCGCCGCTATCGCCGTGAAGGCGGGCCTGACCAAGGCCCAATGGGATGCGACCTGCGCGGTTCACCCCACCATGGCCGAGGAATTGGTTACGCTGAAGGAGAAGCAGTCGGGAGCGACCTCGGCGGGGTGAGCGCCGGCTTGCTGATCGGATGAGGCCGTTCGCGGAACATCTCGATCAGATCCAGCCGTCCCGCCTCGGGAACCGCGGTCGCGACGGGACCGTCGTTCCGGAACTGCATCAACTGGGTGTCGGCTCCCCCCGCAAGGGGCCAGTTGGGCCGCCCTACGCCATTGGGATCGCCTGATCTGGCGAAGGCGGTCCAGTAGCGGGTCATCGCCTCTGACGCCGCGCGATCTGCGTCTCGTACGGGATAAGGCAGCAGAGGCAGGGTTCCGAATACATAGGGGCGTTCGATGGCGTGGGTCGCCCCGCCGTGAGGCTCAGGATTGTCCGGCGAGGAAATATCGAACCGGTACAGATAGGCCGCATGTCCCGCCGCCGTGTGCAGCCGCGCCAGCCGTCGCGCGGGCTCGCTGAAAACGGAGTCAGTGATAAAACCCCTGTCAAAGCCTGCCTCTCCGCCATAGGCCGCCGTGATCATGGCCCGCTCCAGCCAGGTCATATCGTCGTCGATCATGCCGTAGCCGTTGCGATCCGTCGGCTTCATCCACCAGAATTCCGCGCTGTTGGTGCCGATTATCATCGGCGCCGGCGCCTGCCGTCCGGCCCGGAAGGTCGCCTCGACGCTCGAGGTCACGATCCGGCCGTCGATCAAGGTCAGGTCGCCGTTGGCGAATATCGGCGCAGGGGTCAGAAGTTGTTCCACCGGCGCAGCGCGCAGGTCGGCCGCCGTCACCAGATTATGGCCGTGAGCCCAGACCTCTCCCCGCTCGCGCGCCGATGGCAGATCATAGGCGCCGCGACGGTCCAGCGGCGTCTGCAGTTCCCGCCCAAGACCCGACTGAACGACAGCCCGATCAAACAACCCGCGCGCCGGCGGCGAGATCATCATCCGGGTCACGATCGCGCCCCCGGCGGACTCGCCGAAGATCGTCACATTGGCCGGATCGCCGCCGAAGGCTGCGATATTGGCCCTAACCCATTTCAGGGCGGCGATGACGTCCATCAATCCGTAATTGCCCGCCGCCTCCTCCGACGGCCGCTCCGCCGCCAAGGCCGGATGATCGAAGAAGCCCAGACGGCCGAGGCGATAGTTCAGCGTCACCACCACCATGCCCTGTCGCGCCAGATGGGCGCCGTCATAGAGGGCGGCGGTGCCTGATCCATTGACGAGTCCGCCGCCGTGAATCCACACCATGACCGGAGCCGGGGCGGTCACGTCCAAGGGCCGCCAGACGTTCAAGTTCAGGCAGTCCTCGCTCATCGGCAAGGGGCCGACGCCCGGATCGCCTTGGGGAGTCGCCTGGATGCAGATGGCGCCATAAGCCGTGGCGTCTCGTTGGCCTTCCCAACGCGGAGCCTCGCCCGGCGGCCGCCAGCGTCGCTCTGCGACCGGCGGTGCGGCGTAGGGGATGTTCTTGAACGATGCGACGGAGTCCTCAGTCCGGCCGGCCAGGGCGCCTTGCGCCAATTGGACGACGGGCTGATCCACCGGCGGCTGATCTGTCGGTTGAGCCATCATGAGCGAGAAGGTGGCCAAGGCGCCTACGAAAGTCATGCCCCGTCCTTAGCAAATTCTCCCAGCAGGCCAATGACGAACGAATAATGAGGGAAATTCTGTGTTCGGTAGCGAACCCTTTCCCCGATTGCGCATTATGGCTTCGCTAAGGTCGGGGCTTCGATTGAATACACAAAAAAGAATGCGCGCCTCGCTTGCAGAGGCGGCGAGCGCCTTTGAGGCCTCGCCCAACCCCTATCTGCTGCTGACGCCAGACCTGCGCATCGTCGAGATGAACCAGGCCTATATCGATGTCACGGGCGCGCGCCGCGACGAGATTGTAGGCCACTCGCTCTTCACCGCGTTCGATTCCGGCCCGGGCGAAGACGCGCCCGAAAACGTGCGGCAGGTGAAAGCCTCTTTGGAAAAGGCGCGCGATACGCGCCAACGCGACCACCTCGCCGTCGTGCGCTACGCCATGCCGCGCGTGCGCGAAGATGGAAGCGAAGTGTTCGAAGAGCGGATCTGGAGCGCGACCCATACGCCGTTGATGAATGCAGAGGGCGAGGTCGTCCTTCTTCTTCAACATACGATGGACGTCACCGACCTCTCTCCGGCGGTGCGGACAAACGAACCGACGACGGCGTTGGACGCGCTGATCGGCGGGTCAGTCCTTCGTCGCGCTCAATCGGTCCAGGAGGACAACCGGCGGCTGGAGACGGAACGGAACCGTCTGGTTGAGATGTTCATGCAGGCGCCGGGATTCGTCGCCATTCTGACCGGGCGCGATCACCGCTTCCAGATGCACAATCAAGCCTATGGTCAGTTGATCGGGCATCGGGACATAGCGGGAAAGCCGCTCCGCGAGGCTCTGCCCGAACTGGCTGGGCAAGGCTATTACGAGTTTCTGGACGCGGTGTTCGAAACGGGCGAGGCCTATGAGGGGCGAGAAAGCCGGGCGCTGCTGCAGCGTACGCCCGGCGGTCCGCTGGAGACCCTGTATCTCAACTTCATCTACCAGCCGATCCGCGACGAAGGCGGCTCCGTCGTCGGCGTCTTTGTGCAGGGACACGACGTCACAGAGAACGTGAAGGCCGCTAGATTACAGAAGCTTATGATTGATGAGCTCAACCATCGTGTAAAAAACACCCTGGCGACGGTCCAATCCATCGCCATTCAGACGGCGCGATCCCACAGCGACCCGGCCAGTTTCGCCTCGACCTTCCAATCCCGCATCCTAGCTCTGTCTCACACGCATGATCTTCTGACCCTCAGCCACTGGGAGGGCGCCGATCTGCAGGCCATCCTGATGCACGAAACGGAGGCGTTTGGGTCTAGTCGCATCAGCCTGAACGGTCCTGTGACCGCCCTGACGCCGGCTACGGCCTTGTCGCTCGGCATGATTTTCCACGAGCTAGCCACCAACGCCGCGAAATACGGCGCCCTTTCCACGCCAGACGGCCGCGTCCTGATCGATTGGAACGTCAAGGACCAACCGGAACGCATTCTCAAGCTGACTTGGCGTGAAATCAGCGGTCCGAAAGTTACGCTACCGGACAGAAGAGGTTTCGGTAGTCGATTGATTGAACGAAACATTCGTCATGATCTGGCGGGCGAGATCGATCTGGTCTACGCCAGCGATGGATTGATTGCGGAACTGACGGTTCCACTCGACAGGACGCATGCCCAATGACCCAACCCTTGAACGGCCGACGTGTCTTGGTGGTGGAGGACGAGTCGCTCGTCGCCATGCTGCTCGAGACCATCCTCGAAGACATGGAGTGCATCACCATCGGTCCAGCGTCCAACATCGACGAAGGCGAGGCCATGGCGCGTGACACAATCGATCTCGACGCCGCCTTGTTGGATGTCAATGTGGCGGGCCGGCAGGTCTTCCCGGTCGCGGAGGCCTTGAGGGCGCGGGGCGTGCCCTTCGTCTTTTCGACCGGATATGGCGAAGGCGGCCTGCCCGAGGAATGGCGGGGCTCCGCCACTGTCCAGAAGCCTTTCACCGAGGCGGCGATCCGGGACGCCCTGATGAAGGCTATGGGCGTCGCCCAGGTCTAGGCTTCAAATCGGCGAGGATCGCCCTTGCGGCGTTGTGGCCCGGCGCCCCAGTGACGCCTCCCCCGGGGTGAGCCCCAGATCCGCACAGATAAAGACCCGGTACCGGCATTCGGTAGTCGGCATGGCCCAGAACCGGGCGAGCGCTGAACAGTTGGTCCAGGCTCAGTCGGCCGTGGAATATATCGCCGCCGACCAGTCCAAAACGTCGCTCCAGATCGCGTGGGCCCAAGGCGATCCGGCCCAGAACTGAGGCCTTGAAGCCCGGCGCATGGGCGTCGACCGTATCGATCATCAGGTCGGCGACAGTGTCGCGATGTGCATCCTCCAACTCGGGCGAGACATGCTGGCAAAACAGGCTCGCCACATGGGCGCCCGGCGGCGCCAGAGTGTCGTCCAACGTCGAGGGGATCAGCATTTCAACGATCGGCTTCGACGACCAACCGTTCAGCCGCGCCTCTGCGTGGGCGCGGTCCATATAGGCTAGGCTTGGAGCGATGATGATGCCCGCCGTCAGATGATCGCCGGGTTCCGGAAGGGCTCTAAATCGGGGGAGTTCCGACAGGGCCAGGTTCATGCGGAACGTGCCCGAGCCGGAAGCGTACCGGCCCATGCGCTCGGTGAAATCCGCCGGCGTGACTGCACGATCGATCAAGGTCTCGAACAACAGACGCGGATGCAGGTTCGACGCCACCGCCCTTGCCCGCACGACGTCGCCACCCTCGGTGACCGCGCCGACCGCCCGTCCCTGTTCGGTCAGAACCTCGGTAACAGCCGTGTCCAGCCTCACGTCGACGCCCTGTTCTGCGCAAGCTCTTGCCATGGCTTGGGTGATGGCGCCCATGCCGCCCAGGGCATGGCCCCACACCCCCCTCTTCCCATTCAGCTCGCCAAACACATGGTGCAGCAGCACATAGGCTGAACCGGGGGTGTAGGGACTGGCGTAATTGCCGACCACGCTGTCGAACCCGAGCAGGGCCTTGATCGGATCGCTTTCGAACCAGCCGTTCAGCCAGTCGCCCGCCGACTTGGTGAACAGGTCCAGCAGGTCGCGGCGCCCTGTCTGGTCTAGCCCCGCCATGCGACGCCCCAGACTTCCCGCCTTCAGCATCTCCGGCAGGGCCGCCGACCAGCCGCCCTCGACCATGTTCGGCGGCGTTTTCAGCGTCAGATCCCGCAGCAGGGCCGCTACCGTCTCCAGTCGAGCCTCATACGAGTCCAGCCGCTTGGCGTCCTGCGCCGAGAATTTCGCGACCTCGGCCCGCGTTCTGCCCGGGCCCGCCGCGAGATAGCGCCCATCGTCGAGCGGCAGGAAGTTCGACATCCGCCGCTCGACCATCTTCAAACCATGGCGCGCCAGATCCATGTCGGCGATCACACGAGGACTGAGCAGGCTGACGGTGTAACTGGCGGTCGAGTTGCGAAAGCCAGGATGGAAGGTCTCGGTCACCGCCGCGCCCCCGACGACCGAGCGGCGCTCCAGCACCGTCACGCTCAATCCCCTTCGAGCGAGATAGAAGGCGCAGACCAATCCGTTGTGGCCTCCCCCCAGTATGACGACGTCGGTTTCTGTCTTGGCCATGGCCCCTCTCTGACCAAGGCATAGCACCGTTCGTCTGTTCAGCCAGCGCCCGAGCGCCGTGGTGCAAACCAACCGCTTTCTGATCTTTGGACCGCTCCCGAAACCGCCAGGACGGCCAGCGTGTGCTCAATCGTCCGTCGCTGGCGGACCCCGCCCCCGTTAAAACCTGTAGCCAGATCCTCCGGTCGCATCCGTATGCCTGATCGCCGCAAGCTAGTCAGCAGAACGGCAGCTAATCGGCCTGGATCCTCCGGAAGAGGCGACAAGATCTTTTCGGACGTGAGCATGGCTTCGACCTGGGCGGGCCCCGACGGGGCTCGCACCCGTCCGGTCTCATAGGTCGGACGAATGAACCGGACCTGTCCCTGCGCCTCCTCCGCCGCTCTTGCCTGATTGAGCTCGCCCAGCCGGCTCGCCGTCTCAGCGTCGCACAGGTCGACGGACCAGCCATAGGCCTCGGCTGTGACCCGGTCGATCATGCGGTGAATCTGGTCGAGGATGCCGATGCGGCCCGCTTCGTGAACCGCGCGTTCAATCGCGCTCATCACCATCGGATCGCCGAGGCGCCCCCGCGCATTGTAAAGGCCAGTCATCGTCAGCTCGTCATGCTCGGCCAACACGCTCGCTCTCGTCGCGTCCAGTTCCTCGCCTAGGGCCGTCAGCTCCGCCGCCTGTGCTGGCGTCAACTGCGGAAACGGGAAACGGTCGAAACAGACGCCCTTTACATAGACGGCCTCCCGTCTGCACTCGCCGATCCGGCCGGCATGGGCCGCGAACCATGCGCGATGCTGGCGGGACGACAGTATGGCCAGGACGGCGGGATCATCGCTGGCGATGACCACCAGCTTGTTGTCCGGCAGAACGGCAGAATCGAGAAAGCGAAACCAGCGGTGTTTGGCCGTCTCGACGGTGACGATGTATCGGTCGAGCCCTTCCAACGCCGCTCTGAGATCCCGACGAGGCTCACCGAAGGTCCACCAGTTTTCCCGGTAGGAAGGGCGGTTGTTACGGTTCCGCTCAGGCTTAACGCTCTCCAGTAGATGCTGGTAGATCAAGGGATGGCGACGCCGCGCCGCGGCTTCGTCCCATCCGAACAGATCGATCGCCTGCAGATCACGCGCCCGATCCGCCAAATCTCGCCCATTTCGATAGGTGCGAAGTGGGGACGGAGCGCCCGGTTTAGATGCCTCGAGCAAGGCCCAGCCTTGCGCCGGGGTGACAAGAAATCCGGCTCCCATCAACTGAACGCCACGATACGAGAGCGCCGTGTTGGCCTTCAAGGCGACGGCCTGGTTCAGTCCTGACTCGATCATAAGGTCAGCACCGATGACGCCTTCCCTTTCGCGAAAACTCAGCTTCGGCAGATCGGTGTGAAGGTCTTGCTCGCCAACAACTTCCAGCCACCGCCCGCGCTCGTCAGGCTCGCCGCGTTCAGCGACAGACATGGCGATCCGCACATCGGCGCGTCCGGGGCCCGTGACCCAAGGATGATCGGGAATGGCGAAGACCAGGCGGATTGGCGATCGACGCGTCAGATGATGTTCGATCACCCGCCGTGAGAAGGTCTGGGTCACAGAGTTGGTCGTGATGAAGCCGAACCGCCTGAGGATCGATCCCTCGCGTGTCAGGATTTCCGCCGCTCGATCCCACCACGCCGTCACAATGTCCGCCGAACGAAACCGTCCGCCTCTGATCCTGTCCAAGGCGTCGACATAGCCGTCGCCCAGCTCCGCACGCAGATCCTTGCCGGCTATGAAGGGCGGATTGCCGACGATGAAATGCGCCTGCGGCCAAGGCGTGGGGTAAGGACCGACATAGTGTTCGACCTCTCGCTCGGCTGCCCCGTCCGTCAATCGCCCGACGGGCCGCGTGATCACCCGCCCTTCTGCGTCACGGGCCAGGTCCAGGCGCGTGCAACAGACCAGGGCGTCCGTTCGAACGACGCGCTGGAAATCCTTCAGGATCGGCTCCGACGGCTTGCCCTCATCTAACAGATGAAAATGCCATTGCAAGTCACCGATCCACATCACCATTTCTGCGATCCAGGCGGCGTAGGCGTTCTTTTCCAGCCCGTAGAATTGTTCCGGACTGACGACGTTGCCCTCCATGCCCAACCGCCCCTGGGTCTCGCCCATCTCGCCGAGGAGGCTCAAAACCTCGCCCTCCAGTTCCTTCATCATCCGCATGGCGACGTAGAGAAAATTGCCTGTGCCGCAGGCGGGGTCCAAGACCCGAACCCGACAGAGCTGATCATGAAAGGCGCGAACCATACGCCGCGCGCCGGCGACGTCGCCTTCTAGATGACGGCCGATGGCCTGGGCCTCGACCGCTTCCCAGTCGGCGCGCAGAGGCTCCATGATCGTCGGCTCAAGCAGCCGCTCGACGTAGGCGCGCGGCGTATAATGAGCCCCCAGCTCCGCCCGCTCGGATGGATCCAGCGCCTGTTCCAGCAAGGCGCCGAAGATGGCCGGCTCCACCAGGCTCCAGTCACATTTTGAGGCCTCGATCAGGGCCGCCAGCTCCGCCTCAGTGACCGACATCGGATCGACCACCTTGAACAGCCCGCCATTAAATCGGCGAATGCGCTGCTGGGTCGCCAGACAATGGCCGCCCCTATCCATAGCGCTGAAAAACACTCGAGCCGCATCGTGGAACCGGTCCGCCTTTCCGCGATAGGACTCGAGGAAACCCTGGAAGCCCCGCTCGTCGATCAGCCCGACGCTATCCGCGAACATGGCGAAGATGCACTGCATGACGAATAGCGCGATCCGCCCCGCCCTCGCCGCCCGCGCTGCTTGATCGTCCGTCGACTGCGACTGCCTTTGACGGATGGATCGGACCAACAAGGCCAGGCGCGCGGCGATGTCCATAGTGACTTCCGCCACCCTGGGGGCAGGATCCAGCGACATCGGATCGGTCCAAACCCGACGCAGCCGTTCACGCACCTCCGGCTGGCGCAACTGGCCCAGTTCGATGCGGTAGGTCGCGCGATCGGGAAACTGTGTATAGGCCTTGCCCTGTCGCGCGAAGTCCGACCACAGCTCGATGGCGCGTCCGACATCAACCACGATCAGAAACGGCGGCCATTCGTCGAGCGCCTTGGCGTAGTTCTCCGCTTGTCGCTTCGCCGCCCGCATCAACCGATCCAGGGCGTCCAGCGACGGCGGCTGGCCCTTGCGTGACGGGTGGACGAACCGGGCGAGTTGCACCCTTGGATCCAGCGGCCCGCCGTCCCGCCGTTTCAGCGACTGTTTCGCCTCCAGGACGAAACAGCCCCGCTTGGCGCAGTCGATATAGCCGGGATGGCTGACCCCGTCTTCGTGGACAAAACGCACCGGCCGTTCGAAACAATAGTCCAGGTCGCCCATCCGTTCGTCATCCGGCGTCGGGGCGCCAATGAGCCGGCAGAGCTGGATGATGAAGGTCTGGTACTGAGCCCGTTCGCTGATCGGGACATGAGCCCAGTGAGCGACGAAGGCGTCAACATCTTGGGATTGCTTTCTGACCATGAAAGCAACCTATGGTTATTTTACGGATAGATGCAATCTAGGATCGTATTCCTGCGATCCAACGCGCGTGCAGCATCGGCTTGCCAAGCCAGTAGGCCAGCTCGGCGGGCCGCGAGATGTCCCAGGCTGCCAGGTCAGCCGCCCGTCCCGCCTGCAGTACGCCCGCTTGGTCCTGCAAACCCAGCGCCCGCGCCGCTTCGCGCGTCGCCCCAGCCAGAGCCTCCTCCGGCGTCAGGCGAAACTGCACGCAGGCCAGGTTCAGGGCGTCGGTCATGGAGACGACGGGCGAGGTTCCCGGATTGCAGTCGGTGGCGACGGCCATGCGCACCCCATGGGCCCGCAAGAGATCGACCGGCGGGGCCTGGGTCTCTCGCAGCATAAGGAAGGCGCCGGGCAGCAGGACCGCGACTACGCCGGCCTTGGCCAGGGCCGCCACCCCAGCCTCCGTCGCGTACTCGATATGATCAGCTGACAAGGCCCGATAGCGGGCCGCCAATTCCGCCCCGCCGCCGTCCGACAGCTGGTCGGCGTGCAGCTTGACCGGCAATCCCAGGGCCTGCGCTCGATCAAACAGGCGCGAGATCTCCTCGCGCGAAAAGGCGATAGGCTCGCAGTAGGCGTCCACGGCATCGACCAAGCCCTCGGCGTGGGCGGCGGGGAGCATGTCGTCTATCGCCTTGTCGATATAAGCGCTGCGGTCCGATCTGTACTCCGGCGGCACGGCGTGCAGGCCCAGATAGGTGGTGCAGACGCGGACCCCGCCCTCGCGGCCGATGCGCCGCGCGACGCGCAGCATCTTCAACTCGGACTCCCGGTCCAGGCCATAGCCGGACTTGATCTCGACCGTCGTGACCCCGGTCGCCTTCAGCCCCTCAAGCCGCGCCATGGCCGAGCGGAACAGATTCTCCTCGGACGCCGTGCGCGTGGCCTGGACCGAGGCGACGATGCCGCCGCCCAGGCGCGCGATCTCCTCATAGGTCGCCCCGCCCAACCTCTGCTCGAATTCACCTGACCGGTCGCCGCCGAAGACCAGATGGGTGTGGCAGTCGATTAGCCCCGGCGTCAGCCAGCGACCGTCTAGACGCTCCGTCGTCTCGGCCTGGACCGGCGGAAGATCGGTGCGGGGTCCAACCCAGGCGATCCGCCCGTCCGCGATGACGACCGCGGCGTCCTCTATCGCGCCATAGGGAAAGTCGCTCTCCGCCATAGTGGCGGCGTGACAGTCGATCAGCAGTCGGTCGGCCTTCATCAAACCTGGTCCCTTGCATGAACAGAGGAGAACATGGCGACGAGATCATAACGGTCGCCGGGAAATATCTGGCGCACCCGCGTCACGCCCTGACCCTCCCGCCACGTCCGTCGTTCGACACAAAGACAGGCGGCGCCGGTGCGGATCTGCAGCCGGCGCGCAGTAGCCTTGTCCGCCTCCACCGCTCCGATCCGGTTTTCGGCCTGGGTCCAGGGCTCGGAGCCCAGCAGCCAACTTCCAGGCGGAATAGATTGAAAATCCACGCATTCAGCCTGAGGCGCCGCCACAAGCGCGATCAGGCGATGCTCCAGAGCCAGGGGAACCGAATCCGCACTGTGCATGCAGGCGAGCGCCAGCAGGCTTCCGTTCGCCGCCAGTTCGCTTTCCTCTGGATTCTGGGGCGGCCGAACGCGGCGATCCAAAAGCTGATAATCATAGACTTGGCCACGCTCGTTTATCTCAGCCCTCAGGTCTGGAATGGCCAGGAAGGCGGCATGGGCCTTGGGCTGGGCGACAAAGGTTCCCGCCCGCCGCCGGCGGATCACCAACCCCCGCCCCGCCAGTTCCGACAGGGCCTTCGACACGGTCGCCCGCGCGCAGCCGTAGCGGTCCGTCAGTTCGTGTTCGAACGGAAGCCTATCGCCGGGCAAGAGGTCTCCCGACAGGATCTGGGTTTCCAGATCGGCGTAGATCCTTCGGTGAAGCGCATCCGCCGTCATGCAAGAACCGTTTTCAAAGCTGCGCGGCATCGCGCCTCCAGGGCCTCGCGGGCCACATGGCGCCCGTCGCGCACGACTTCCCGACCGGCGCGCCAGACGGACGCGATCGATCCGGTCGGCGCGCCGAAGATCCAGCTGTCCAGCACCGCGTCGCCGGACCGGCCGGCGAAGGCGAACCGGCGCGTGTCCAGAGACACGATGTCGGCGGCCTGCCCCACCGCCAGACCGCCCGACGCTCCGCCCGCCTGCACTCCGCCCTTCAGAGCGCGCTCGAACAGGGCGCGGCCCGTGGACCGCGCTGGATCCGCCGTCAAGGCGCGTCCCCGCAGGCTCAGGCGCTGGCTGTACTCCAGCATCCGCAACTCTTCCGCCAGTCCGATCTGTACATTGGAATCGGTGCCAACCCCGAACCGTCCCCCGGCCTGCATATAGGCCGTCGCCGGAAAGACCCCGTCGCCCAGATTGGCTTCGGTGATCGGGCATAGGCCGACGACAGCGCTGCGCGCGACAATCTCGCGCCATTCGACCTCGGTCACATGGGTGGCGTGGATCAGGCACCATTGATCATCGACGGGCGCGTGGTTCAGCAGCCATTCCACCGGGCGCGCGCCGTACCAAGCGAGACAGTCCTCGACCTCCTTGGTCTGCTCCGCCACATGGATATGGATCGGTCCGCCCTGCGCCAAGCCAGGCATAACCGCCAGTTCATCCGCGCTAACCGCCCGCAGACTGTGCGGCGCTACGCCCACGCAGGCGTCCTCCATATCTACTGTTAGGCGACGGCAGCCGTCCACCAGGTCTGCGAATCCATCGAGATTGGTGACGAACCGCCTCTGTCCCTGGACCGGCGGCAGAGCCCCGAAACCGGAATGGGCGTAGAAGACCGGCAGCAAGGTCAGGGCGATCCCGCTGGCCTGGGCGGCCGCCACGATCCGGCCCGCGATCTCGCTCTGGTCCCCGTAGGCCGCGCCTGCGGGGTCATTATGCAGGTAGTGGAACTCGGTCACACGGGTGAAGCCGCCTTCCAGCATCTCCGCAAAGGCCAGGGCGGTGATGGCCTCGATCTCGTCCGGGCCGCCCCGGTCTAGGAAGCGGTACATCAGCTCGCGCCAGGTCCAGAAGTCGTCGTCGGAAAGTCCGCGCGCCTCGGTCAGGCCGGCCATGGCGCGTTGAAATGCGTGGCTGTGAACATTGGCGACGCCGGGCAGGCCGACGCCGCCGCCCCCGTCTGTGGGCGTACGACCGACGCCCCTCTCAATGGAAACGATCCGCCCCGATCTGACGCCGATCCGCACACCCTTCGCCCAGCCGTCCGGCAGAAGGGCGGCTTCGAACCAGAGGGCGAGGTCCACAGGTTCCGGCTCAAGGCTCACTGGACAGGTCCGTCTTGTTGCGATCAATATGTCTAGACATAAACCTAGCGGTTTGATTTGGCGAGGGAGGCTCAGATGACCGACGACTGGCTGACCATCGAGGAAGGCTCTGCGCCCCTGGTGATCGGTCTGCCGCACACCGGGACGGACATCCCTGACGCCATTCTGGCCCGGATGACCTCGCCCTGGCTGGCGCGCAAGGACGCGGACTGGTGGGTGGACCGCCTCTACGGCTTCGCAGTCGATATGGGGGCGACGGTCGTGCGCACCGCTGTCTCTCGCAGCGTCATCGATGTGAACCGCGACCCGTCAGGCGCTTCCCTCTATCCCGGCATGACGACGACCGGCCTGTGCCCGACCGAGACCTTCGACGGCGAGGCCCTGTATCGCCTCGGCCAGACGCCTGACGCGGCCGAGATCGCCGAGCGGCGCGCGACTTGGTTCGATCCCTATCATGCGGCGCTTCAGGCCCAGATCGACCGGCTGCGTTCACAGGGACCGGTTGTCCTCTATGACGCCCATTCGATCCGCTCAGTCGTGCCCCGTCTGTTCGACGGCGAACTGCCGCAGTTCAATATTGGTGACAACGACGGCGCCACCTGCGCGCCCGGCCTCACCCGGGCGGTGGAGGCCGCCTGCACGGCCAGCGGCGACAGCCTGGTCGTCAATGGCCGCTTCAAGGGCGGCTGGACCACACGTCACTATGGCCGGCCCGAGACCGGCGTCCACGCCATCCAGATGGAGTTGGCGGACCGGGGCTATATCGTCGATCCGGCTGGGCCGGTCACGCCGGACAACTGGCCGAGCCCCTATGAGCCCGAGCGCGCCGAGCCCATGCGTCGCCATCTGCGCCGCATCCTGACCGCCTGTATCGCCTTCGCACAGACCGCACCTTGAGAGGCCAACCGGTGACCGCCCGATGAACATGCCCAACGCTCGCATCGTCCGCAGCCCGCGCGGTCCGGAAAAGACCGCCAAGACCTGGGTCGCCGAGGCGGCCATGCGGATGCTGATGAACAATCTCGACCCCGAGGTCGCTGAGCGGCCCCAGGATCTGGTCGTCTATGGCGGCATCGGCAAGGCGGCGCGCGACTGGGCCGCCTTCGACCGGATTGTCGAGACCCTGAAGACGCTGGAGGCGGACGAGACCCTGCTGGTGCAGTCAGGCAAGCCGGTCGGCGTCTTCCGCACCCACGCCGACGCGCCCCGCGTCCTGATCGCCAATTCCAATCTGGTGCCGAAGTGGGCGACCTGGGAACATTTCTCAGAACTCGATCGCAAGGGCTTGATGATGTACGGCCAAATGACGGCCGGCTCATGGATCTACATCGGCACCCAGGGCATAGTTCAAGGCACCTACGAGACCTTCATGGAGGCGGGTCGCCAGCACCACGGCGGCGACTGGGCGGGCAAATGGATCCTGACCGCCGGTCTGGGCGGCATGGGCGGCGCCCAGACCCTTGCGGCGACCATGGCGGGGGCGTCCTGCCTGGCGGTCGAATGCCAGCGCAGCCGGATCGAGATGCGGCTCAAGACCCGCTACCTCGACGTCATGGCCGAGACGCTCGACGAGGCCCTGGCCCTGATCGAGACGGCCAATCAGACCAGAAAGCCGATATCGGTCGGTCTGTTAGGCAATGCTGCGGACGTGCTGCCTGAGATGGTGCGTAGGGGCGTCCGGCCCGATCTGGTCACCGACCAGACCAGCGCCCACGACTTGGTCAACGGCTATCTGCCCTCCGGCTGGACTGTGACCGAATGGGAGGACCGGCGGGTCAGCGATCCTGCCTCGGTGTCGGCCGCTGCTCAAACCTCCATCGTCGCCCATGTCCGGGCCATGCTGGACTTCCAGACGGCGGGCGTACCGGTCGTCGATTACGGCAACAACATCCGTCAGGTCGCCTTCGACGAAGGCGTGGCGAACGCCTTCGACTTCCCCGGCTTCGTCCCCGCCTATATCCGCCCTCTATTCTGCCGCGGGATCGGACCCTTCCGCTGGGCGGCCTTGACCGGCGATCCGGACGATATCCGCAAGACCGACGCCGCCATGAAACGGCTGTTCCCCGACAACCCCGGTCTGCATCGCTGGCTCGACATGGCGAGTGAACGTATCGCATTCCAAGGACTTCCGGCCCGTATCTGCTGGATCGGATTGGGTGATCGCCACCGCGCCGGCCTGATGTTCAATGAGATGGTGGCGTCCGGCGAACTGTCCGGCCCCATCGTCATCGGCCGCGATCATCTGGATTCCGGCTCGGTCGCCAGTCCTAACCGCGAGACCGAGGCCATGTTGGACGGATCGGACGCCGTCTCCGACTGGCCGCTGCTGAACGCCCTGCTGAACACAGCCTCGGGCGCAAGCTGGGTGTCCCTGCACCACGGCGGCGGCGTCGGCATGGGCTATTCCCAGCATTCGGGCGTGGTCATTGTCGCCGACGGCACGCCCGAGGCCGCTCGCCGGCTGGAGCGGGTGTTGTGGAACGACCCCGCCACCGGCGTCATGCGTCACGCTGACGCCGGCTATGAGATCGCGCGCGCTTCAGCCCGCGAACATGGCCTGAACCTCCCCAGTCTGAAGTCCTGAATCATGCCCCAGATCGCCATCGGCCAATCTCCCCTGACCCTCGCCCAGTTGCGCGCCGTGCTGGACGGCCCGGTGACAGTCGCGATCTCAGCTGACGCCTGGGCCGACGTCGACAAGGGAGCGGCTACGATCGCCGCCATCGTGGCCGAGGGCCGCACCGTCTATGGGGTCAATACCGGCTTCGGTCTGCTGGCCAACACCTCGATCGCGCCCGAGGATCTGGAGACGCTGCAGCGCAACTTGGTGCTCAGCCACGCCTGCGGAGTCGGCCCCTTGCTGCCGGACGCCGTGACGCGGCTGCTGATGGTGCTGAAGATCGCCAGCCTGTCCCGCGGGGCCTCGGGCATACGCCGTCAGACGCTGGAGGCCTTGGTGTCCCTGGTGAACGGCGACGTCCTGCCCTGTATCCCGTCCAAGGGCTCGGTCGGCGCCTCGGGCGATCTCGCGCCCCTGGCCCATATGAGCTGCGTCCTGATCGGCGTCGGTCAGGCTCGGCTGAACGGCGAAATTCTGGACGCCGAGACGGCCCTGGCCCAGGTGGGACTGGCGCCCCTGACCCTGGGCCCGAAGGAAGGCCTGGCCCTGTTGAACGGCACCCAGTGTTCAACCGCCCTCGCCTTGGCCGGACTGTTCGCGACAGAGGCGGTGTTCGCTGCGGGTCTGGCGGCCGGCGCCCTGTCGGTCGATGCGCTCAAGGGGTCCGACGCGCCCTTCGACCCCCGCATTCATGCGCTGCGCGGTCAGCCCGGCCAGATCGTCGTCGCGGCCCGCCTGCGGGCGCTGATGACCGGCTCCGCCATTCGCGACAGCCATCGTGACGACTGCGCCAAGGTGCAGGATCCCTATTCCCTGCGCTGCCAGCCTCAGGTCATGGGGGCCATCCTGGACGTCCTGAACGCCTCGGCCGCGACGCTTGAGCGCGAAGCCAACGCCGTCACCGATAATCCTCTCGTTTTCATCGAGGACGGCGACGTCATCTCCGGCGGCAACTTCCACGCGGAACCCGTTGCCTTTGCAGCCGATCAGATCGCCATGGCCCTGTGCGAAATCGGCAATATCTCCGAACGCCGCACCGCCATTCTGGTCGATCCGAAGATGAGCGAACTGCCGGCGTTCCTGGTCAAGGAAAGCGGCCTGAACTCGGGCTTCATGATCGCCCAGGTCACTGCGGCGGCCCTGGTCGCCGAAAACCGCATGGTGGCTCACCCGTGCAGCATCGACACCGTCCCGACCAGCGCCAATCAGGAGGACCATGTTTCCATGGCCACGCACGGGGCGCGCCGTCTGCTCGACATGGCCGAGAATACGGCCACCGTCGTGGGTATCGAACTGCTGGCGGCCGCCCAGGGGCTGGAGTTCCATCGTCCACTGACCAGCTCGCCGGCTCTGGAACAGGTCCTATCCATCGTCCGCCAGGCCGCCGCCCCCTACGCCAGCGACCACTATTTTGCCCCGGACATCGCCCGGGCGACCGATGGAGTTCGGGCTGGGCTGTATCGCCAGTTTGCGGAGGACTTGCTGCCCTCCGCCTGACCGCCTCAGAGGCCGAGCAAGCCCAGGTGCTCCAGCAGGATCATCGTGCCCAGACCGACGAGGGCGACACCGCCGATCAGTTCGGCCGCCTTGCCGAACTTCAAGCCGACGGCCTTGCCGATCAGCATGCCGATCGTCGTGGAGACGAAGGTGGTGAAGCCGATCGAGGCGGCGATCACCCAAATGTTCGCGCCCAGGAAGGCCAGGCCCACGCCCACGGCCGCCGCGTCGATGCTGGTGCCGACGGCGGTGGCGATCAAGGCCCAGGGTCCGGACTTGCGCGGGCCCCCGTCTTCTTCGGCCTCGCGGGGTTTGGTGCCCTCCCAGATCATCTTGCCGCCGACGACCGCCAGCAGGACGAAGGCGATCCAGTGGTCGATCCGCTCCACCAGACCAGCAGCGACCAGACCGAGACTCCAACCGATCAGAGGCGTGATGGCCTCGATGACGCCAAACACCAGACCGGCCTTCACGGCCTGAGGCACGGAGGGGCGATGCGAGGCGCCGCGGCCCACGGCGGCCGCGAAGGCGTCCGTGGACATGCTGAGCGACAGAATGGCGATGGTCCCTGGGGTCATGTCAGAATCGATCCACCGGACGCAAGACAGCGGCTCCACGCCGGCCGGTGCGGCGGTGGAACGCGCTGGTCTCGCTAGGCGGTGTTTCCGCTGGTCGGACCACGCGTCGAAACGCGAGTGTGTTGACCCGACCCCGGCGAACTGACGCCGGAAGCTACTCCCCAACAGGAAGCGGTCCCGTACACTCCAACGCGGTCGATTGGCAACCGCGTCAGATCGCCGATGACGCGACAACGGATCGCTGGGCGCGCAACGGCGCGACCGGACGATCAGTCGAAAGGTTGAAGCGGTGCGCGACGAAGCTGAGCCAGGTTGGCGGAATTAGTGCAGAAACAGGCGGTGCGGAGCTGTCGGATCATGGTCTGAAAATGCTCGACCACGGCGTCGGTGGACACCGTCGCGGCCTTCAGCACCCCGGAGGCCTGTCCGACGATGTCGGCCCCCAATCGAATAGCGCGGGC
>JBKBXN010000033.1:0-19596 GCA_046314055.1 Brevundimonas sp. | reverse complement strand
GGGCCACCTTCTCCCGCAAGGGGAGAAGGAGACGGGATTAGCTCTTCGCCCACACCCCGAACGGGTCGCTGAACTCCATGCCCAGGGCCTGGGCCACGGCGGGATAGGTGATCTCGCCTTTCAGCACGTTCAGGCCGCGCGCCAGGTGCGGGTCCTTCTTCAGCGCCTCAAGCCCATGATCCGCCAGGGCCAGACCGAAGGGCAGGGTGGCGTTGTTCAGGGCTTCGGAGCTGGTGCGGGGCGCGGCGCCGGGCATGTTGGCGACGCAATAATGGACCACGCCGTCGATGACATAGGTCGGGTCCTCGTGGGTCGTCGCGTGCGAGGTCTCGAAACAGCCGCCCTGGTCGATGGCGACGTCGATCAGGACCGATCCGGGCTTCATCGTCTTCAGATGTTCGCGCTTGACCAGTTTGGGGGCCGAGGCGCCCGGCACCAGCACGGCGCCGATCACCACATCGGCCTTGACCAGCTCTTCCTCGATCGCGCCGATGGAGGAATAGCGGGTGATGACCCGGCCGCCGGTGATCTCGTCGATATAGGCCATGCGCGGGATGGAGCGTTCCAGAACCACCACCTCGGCGCCCAGGCCCATGGCCATCCGCGCCGCATTCAGGCCGACGACGCCGCCGCCCAGCACCAAGATCCGCGCCGGCGCCACGCCCGGCACGCCGCAGAACAGCAGGCCCATGCCGCCGTTGTGCTTCAGCAGGGTCTCTGCGGCCGAGAAGACGGCGATCCGGCCCGCGACTTCCGACATGGGCGCCAGCAGCGGCAGGCCGCCCCGCGCATCGGTCACGGTCTCATAGGCGATGGCGGCGCATTTCGACGCCAGCAGGCCCTTGGTCTGTTCCGGATCGGGGGCCAGGTGCAGATAGGTGTAGAGGATCTGGTCCTCGCGCAGCATCTCCCACTCGACCTTCTGCGGCTCCTTGACCTTCACGATCATGTCGTTGTTCGCGAACACGGTCGCGGCGTCGGCGACCAGGGTCGCACCCGCCTTCTGATAGTCCGCATCGGTGAAGCCGGCGCCCAGGCCGGCGCCGGTCTGGACCGAGACCTGATGACCATGGGCCACATATTCGCGCACCGCGGTCGGCGTTAGGCCGACCCGGTGTTCATTCTTCTTGATCTCGCTGGGAACGCCGACGCGCATGGGGAACCTCTCCGGAAAGAATGGGAGCGTCCGCCTCTGCGGGCGGATCGCCGTCGCTTCACATATAGCGCCGAGCGGGTCGCAGAATCCTGTTCATTTCGCGACCTGATCGCCGTACATGCGCAGTCTCTGCGATGGAGCGACCCGATGAAGACCGTTTCCGCCGTCGAACTGGACGGAACCGACAGGAAGATGCTCCGTCTTCTGCAGCAGGACGGCCGCATGACCAACGCCGATCTGGCGCGTCAGGTGGCCCTGTCCGAAAGCGCCTGCCTGCGTCGTTTGCGGGCCCTGGAGGCGGCGGGGGTGGTCGATCACTACGCCGCCGTGATCAGCGAACGGGCCGTGGGGCTGCCGATCAGCGTCTTCGTCACCGTCACCCTGTCGTCCCAGTCAGAGGCAGCGCTGAGCGCCTTCGAACAGGCGGTCGCCGCCGCGCCCGAGGTGATGGAATGCTATCTGATGACCGGGGGCGCCGACTATCTGCTGCGGCTGGTGGTGCGCGACGTCGACGATTTGGAACGGGTCCACGCCAAGACCCTGACCCGGCTGCCGGGGGTTCACCGCGTCTCGTCGAGCGTGGCCATGCGCTCGGTGGTCAAGCGCGGGGCCTTGCCGGTCTGAGATTCATTTCAACGCCAGGGTCACCGTCTTCACGTCCACATATTCGTCTATGCCGTGAATCGAGCCTTCGCGGCCATAGCCCGACTGTTTGACCCCGCCGAACGGGGCGACGGCTGTGGAGATCAGGCCGGTGTTGACCCCGCACATCCCCGCCTCGATCCGGCGGCTGACGCGCATGGCCCGGTCCAGATCGCGGGTGAATAGATACGACGCCAGGCCGTAATCGCTGGCGTTGGCCTTATCCAGAACCTCGTCCTCGCTGTCGAAGGCGAAGACCGGGATCATCGGTCCGAAGGTCTCTTCCTCGCGGAACAAGGCGTCGTTGCCGCCCAGGGTCACGGTCGGCTGGAAGAAGCGGCCGCCCAACTCGTGGCGCGATCCGCCGGTCAGCACCCGGCCGCCGTCGGCCTGCACCGCCGCGACGTGTTTCTCGACCTTGTCGATGGCCTTGTCCTCGATCAGGGGGCCGACCTTGACCCCGTCTTCAAAGGCCGGACCGACCTTGATCTTCGCCACCTCGGCCGCAAGCTTCTCGGCATAGGCCTCCGACACCGACCGTTCGACATAGACCCGGTTGGGGCAGACGCAGGTCTGGCCTGAGTTGCGGAACTTGCCCTTGATGGTCTCGGCCACCGCCAGGTCCAGATCGGCGTCGGCGAAGACGATCAGGGGCGCGGCGCCGCCCAGTTCCATCGACACACGCTTCAGGGTCGGCGCGCACTGCTCGGCCAGCTTGCGCCCCACGCCGGTCGAGCCGGTGAAGGACAGTTTGCGGATCAGGGGGCTGTCGGTCAGCACCTTGCCGATCACCGCAGCCTCGCCCGTCACAATCGACAGGGCGCCCTTGGGCAGACCGGCCTGATAGGCCAGCTCGGCTAAGGCGATGGCGGTGAAAGGCGTCTGGCTGGCCGGCTTGACCACGGCGGTGCAGCCGGCGGCGAAGGCCGGACCCAGCTTCCGCGTCAGCATGGCGGCCGGGAAGTTCCAGGGCGTGATCAGGGCGCACGGCCCCACCGCTTCGCGATAGGTCAGCAGAAGATGACCCAGCGGGCTGTCCTGGGTCTCGCCGATCAGTCGCTCGGCCTCGCCGGCGAACCATTTGATGAAGCCGTTGGCGTAGACCACCTCGCCCTTGGCCTCCTCGAACGGCTTGCCGTTCTCCAGCGCCATCAGGGCGCCGAGGCCCTCGACATTCTCGTCGATCAGCTCGGCCCATCGGCGCAGAAAGGCGGCCCGCTTGTGCGGATCGGATCGAGACCAGGCCGGAAAGGCGTCTGCGGCGGCCTGGATCGCGCGTTCGGTCTCAGCGGCCCCCAGATCGGGAACATGGCCGATAATCTCTCCCGTCGCCGGATCGTCCACCCCTATGCCGCCGCCGCTGGCCGGGACAAGCTCTCCGGCGATCAAGGCGTGCTGGCGAAGAAGGGCGAAGCCGGCGTTCCGGGCGGTCTGGTTCACGGAAATCTCCTGATGAGGTCCTGAAACGAACAAGGCCCCGACGAAGCGGGGCCTTGCAAGTCTCTATCCTGCGGCCTTAGCCGCAGCCGATCAGTTCTTGGCGTCTTGAGCGGCGCCCGAAACGGCCGAGCCGGCGGCTTGGGTGTCACGACCCACGCCTTCGACGGTGTTGCAGGCGGCGGTGGTCAGGGCGGCGGCGGCGGCGACCAGTACGAAAATCTTGCGCATGAGAAAGCTCCGGTTGAGCCGACATGGGAGTCTGTCGGTCTTGGCCTATCAACGCGACCGCACCGCTCCGGTTCCGGCGACTGCTTGGGTCTTGTCCGCAGGGTCCGTCGGCGACAAGGCTTCGGGCGTGGCGAACGTCATGCGGGCGATGGTTCCGCCGTTCGGAGCCGCGACGAATTCGGCCTCGCCCCGCAGCTGTTTCGCGAAGGCCCCCATCAGGGTTCGTCCCACCCCCGCCTCTGCGCCGTCCGAGGGGCCGGGACCGTCGTCTTCGACTTCTAGCGTGGAGGTTTCTCCATGAACCCGGAAACGGACGTTCAACGCACCGCCCCGCCCTGCAAAGGCGTGCTTCTGGGCATTGGTTACGGCCTCGACCAGCCACAGCGCGAGGGGCGCCAGTTTGTCGGGATCGACGAACAGAGAGTCCGCCGCCACCGAACTGACCACGACCGGTCCCCGCACGGCTTCGCTGGCCACCAGTTGACCGACGAGTTCAGTCAGGAACTCCCGCGCGTCGGCGTGGCGGATGTCGTCGCTCTGGTAAAGGGTGCGGTAGATCAGGGCCAAGGCCGAGATCCGTTGGCGCGTGTCCCCCAGCGCCGCCTTGGCCGGGGCGTCCGTCAGGGCCCGCTGTTGCATCGACAGCAGGGACGAGATGATCTGGAGATTGTTTTTCACCCGGTGATGGATTTCGCGCATCAGCGCGTCCTTCTCCGCGATCGCATCGGTCAGCTCGCGGTCGCGCACGGTGATGGCTTCGGCCATCTCGTCCAGGGTCCGGGCCAGGGTGCGGATTTCAGACGGGGCGTTCATGGCCTGCAACGGCCGCACCGAAAACCGGCCCTTGGCGTAGAGGGCGGCGATCCGCTCCAGATAGTCGAGCCAGCGGATGAAGATCCGCTCGGACAGAAGCATCACCGCCGCGAAGGCGGTCAACCAGGCGCCCAAAGGCAGCAGCAGACTGCCGATCGGATTGAGTCTGGCCCAGGACAGAAGTCCCGGCGCCGGCGCCGACAGCAGCGCATAAAGGTCGCCGCCCGCCAAGACGGCGCCTGCGTAGTCGCGATTCTGGCCGCGGCTGTCCTTGGCGGCGAAGACGGCCGAGCCTTCGTCTCGCGCCCGCGCAACCCAGCCCGAGACATCGCCGCCGTCGGCGAATTTGAAGGCGCCGGGATCGCTTGCGACCAACAGACGGCCGGCCCCGTCGGTCAGGGCGGCTTCCGAGGCCGAGGGCAAGGCGGGGTCCTGGATGTCGGGCTGGAGCGCCGACAGCGGGATAACGGCCGCCATGGCGCCGTCGAACCGGCCCATGGGTCTTTCCGCCCGAATGGCGATGATCAGTGCGGCGGGATAGCCGGCGTCGGCGGGCGCTCGGACGACGACCAGATCCTCGCCTTGCCTCAGGCGTTGAAACCAATAGGCCTGGGCTGCGGGCGTCACCCCGGACCGAAGCCCGTCGCGGCGGCCGGAGGCACAGACGGCGTCACCGGAAGGGCTGAGGCGATAAAGCCCTTCATAGCCATCCAGGCGATCAACCAGAGCCGTCAGCCGGGGTGCGCAGTAGGGCCCCAAGGCGTCGGGGCTCAGCGCCCGCAACAAGACCTGGGCGCTGTCCAACCGCGCCTTTACGTCGCCCGCACTGCGCTCCGCAGCGAGCTGCAGATCGACCTTGCGATCTTCGGCCTGGCCGCTGAAGTCTGCCTGGGTCTGAACCAAGATGAGAATGAGGATCGGCAAAAGGGCCAGAGCCATGGCCGAGCCCAGCCGGAAACGAATCCCCTGAAATCGGGCGGCGTTCCACTTCCGCTCGAGCCGCGGCTGGGCGGCTGCCGGATCGGGTCTGGCTTCCTCCGTCACCGGCGGCTCAGGATCGGGCGCCGGCCAGCCTGTCGGCCTCGCCGAGAATGGAGCGCATGGCGTCGCCCGCCGCCTTGCCGTCGCGTCCGTAGCCGCCCTTTTCCAGCGTGGCCTGCAAGGCGCGACGCGCGCGGCTTACGCGGCTCTTCACCGTGCCGACGGCGCAGCCGCAAATCTCGGCCGCCTCTTCGTAGGCGAAGCCGCCCGCTCCGACCAGGATCAGCGCTTCGCGCTGTTCCTCAGGCAGGGTTTTCAGCGCCTGGCGCAGTTCGTCCAAGGCCACGGGAGCCTCGGGGTCGTCGACCGCCACCAGAGTGCGCTCGGCGGCCTCCTGGTCCAGCTGCGACTGGCGCCAGGACCGGCGCTTCTCGGAGTAGAACTGGTTGCGCAGGATCATGAAGGTCCAGGCCTTCATGTTTGTGCCCATCTGGTAACTCGCGCGCGCGTCCCAGGCTTTCATCATGGCGTCCTGCGCCAGATCGTCGGCTGCGGTCGGATCGCCGGTCAGGGTGCGCGCAAAAGCCCGCAGATGCGGAATCAGCTGGACCAGCTCGCGCTTGAAGCCCTCGTCATCCGCCGAAGCGGGCTTGGGCGCGGCGCCCAGACGCGGGGAACTCATGAGCCACCGCCGGGAGCCTTGGCGTCGGCGCGCTTCAGAATCTCAAGGAATTCGTCAGGAACAGGCTCGTTGACGACCTCGTCGAACATGTGGCGAAGCTTGACGCCAATAGCCTGCTGACGAAGGCGAGCTTCTTCGAGCCCCGCCTCCCCCGGTTTATCGGCGCCTTTGCGCCGCGAGGAATCGGAAGAATCAATCATAGACAGAACACCGCCCACCCAACTGCAGTGCAGAAATGCAGGATGGATAACGTCCCTCCACGCGGCGAGTTCCGGGGATTGTGCAATAAATGCTCAAGCTTGGGCGCGAGAGCGGAACCGTGAGGCGATTGGCACGTTTCCAGCCCTTGTAGCGCTGCGTCCTGTGGGACGATCCAGCGAATTTTGTCGGGGACTGACTATATGAGCCTTCTGGCCAGACTTGCGCCGCATCTGCCCTACGTCCGTCGCTATGCGCGGGCGCTCACCGGCGATCAGGCGACCGGAGACAACTATGTGCGTGTGGCGCTGGAGGCCCTGGCCGCCGGCGAGCAGCAGCTTTCGCCGGAGATGACGCCGCGTGTGGCGCTCTATCACGTCTTCCACGCCATCTGGTCCTCGACCGGCGCCCAGCTTGAGGACGGCCTCGGCGCCGAGAGCGGTTCCGACGCCTCCAGCCGTCTGTTGCGCATCGCGCCCCGGTCTCGCCAGGCCTTCCTGCTGACCGCGCTTGAGGGCTTCACGCCCTCCGAGGCCGCCCAGATCCTGTCAGCCGATGCGCGGGACGTGGAACGCCTGATCGCCGACGCCCAGTCCGACATCGACGCCGAACTGGCGACCGACGTCCTGGTGATTGAGGACGAGGCCATCATTTCGGCCGACATCCAGAGCCTGGTGAAGGAACTGGGACACCGCGTCACCGGCGCCGCCACCACGCACGAGGAAGCGATCGAGGCCGTCGCGCGTCACAAGCCCGGCCTGGTTCTGGCGGACATCCAACTCGCTGACGGATCGTCCGGCATCGACGCCGTGAAGGAAATCCTGAAGAGCATGGATGTGCCGGTGATCTTCATCACCGCCTTCCCGGAACGCCTGCTGACAGGGGAGCGGCCCGAGCCGACCTTCCTGATCACCAAGCCTTTCCAGCCGGAGACGGTGAAGGCGGCGATCAGCCAGGCGCTGTTCTTCCATCCCTCGCGCCACAAGGAGGCGGCTTAATCCAATAGGGTCATGAGCTTCGGGTCCCGCGACGGCGTCGCGGGACCTTTTTCTTGCCTGTTAGTTGGAGGGCGCGGTCGGCGCGTTGACGTTCGGAGTCTCTCCTGTGGGGGCTGGCCTTGCCTCGCCGGTCGGTCCGGTGGGCGCGTCGGCGGCCGGCGGGGTTGCAGCATCGCCCTGGAAGGCCTGAGCATCTGTGGCCTGATCGCCGTCATTGGCGTTTGTGCTGGATAGTCCGCCCTGGCTGAAGAACCAGATCCCCAGAAGCAAGACGGCCGCGGCGCCGCCGGAAATTATCAGCAACCACAGAATCCGCGTGCCCGGCCTGCCTTGGCGGGTTGATTGAGCGTCAACGGGCTGGTCAGCCTCAGCCGGCTTTACAGTTCGTAGGGAAGGGTCTTGCTGCGTCATCTTCCGGGCTCTCGCATGTGTTGATGTTGCGAGATCAACGCGATGTGGAAACCGACGTTCCTGTTTGCTGCGGATTGGCCGGTCCGTTCGAACGTGCGGCGGAAAAAAGCGCAAAGCGTACGGAACCGCAAATCGAGGTTGTCGTTATCGGAATGCGGAGGCGGCGACGCCCCCCCGACTTGAGATTGGCGAAAGCCAATCTGTCGCCTCCGCGCCTCATTCTCGATGATGCCACTTCAAGGCGGCCCTCAGGGGTCGCCTTTTTCTTTGCGGCGGGCCTCGACCGTCGCGCGAGACCGGGCCACGATGGTCCTCAAAGAAACCTGCGGAGGATAGACGATGACCTTGAACGGCAAGACCAATCGCCAATGGGTGCTGCGCCAGCGACCCAAGGGCCTTATCCAGCCGGGGGACCTCGAACTGGTCGAGGCCCCGATCCCGGACATCAAGGAGTCCGAGGTTCTGGTCCGCACCATCTATCTGTCGCTGGATCCGACCAACCGCACCTGGATGAACGATTCCGAGGGCTATCTGCCGCCGGTCGGCCTGGGCGAGGTGATGCGCGGCCTGACACTGGGGGTTGTCGAGCACAGCCGCTCGGATCGGTTCAAGGTCGGGGACCTGGTCATGCCGGGCTCGGGCGGCTGGGCCGATTACGCCGTCGTGCCCGAGGCCGGGCTTCGACCGGTGCACCGCGCGCCGGGCCTGCCGTTGACCGCCAACATGTCCGTCCTCGGCATGACGGGCCTGACGGCCTATTTCGGCGTCACTGACGTGTTGAAGGCCAAGCCGGGCGAGACCTTGGTGATTTCGGCTGCGGCCGGCGCCGTCGGCTCCATCGCCGGCCAGATCGCCAAACAGCGCGGTTGCCGCGTCATCGGTATCGCCGGCGGGCCCGCGAAATGCACCTGGTTGACCGATGAACTCGGTTTCGACGCCGCCATCGACTACAAGAACGAGGATGTCGGCGAGGCGCTGGACCGCCTGGCGCCGGACGGGATCGATCTGAATTTCGAGAACGTCGGCGGCGACATCATGATCGCCGTGTTCAACCGGCTGAAGGTGCACGGACGGATGGCGGTCTGCGGTCTGGTCTCATCCTACAACGCCACCAAGGCCCCGCCGTCGCCGAACTTCGCCCGAATCATCACCCATCGCCTGCACGTCCAAGGGTTCCTGGTGCTCGACTACGCCCACCGCGCCCGCGAAATGGTCGCCGAGATGGGGCCATGGCTGAGCGAGGGGAAGGTCAAATGGAAGGTCCACGTCGACGATGGGCTGGAAGGGGCGCTGGACTCGCTGAACCGCTTGTTCACAGGCGACCATGACGGCAAGTTGCTTGTTCGCGTTTCCGAAGAACCCGCCTGAAGGATTGCCATGAGCGACCCCCTGCTCGTCCACTACGAGGATCTGGAGACAGGGCAGGTGGTGCCTTTGGGCGCCTGCGCCGTCGATGCTGCGGCGCTGGACGTCTTCGTCGAACGTTTCGCGCCCGGTTGGGACACCGCCTACGGTGCGCCGGACGCCATGGTCTATGTGCTGTGGAGCCGCCTGGCCGCCGAGAAGTCCGGCGGCTGGGCCCAGACCAAGGTCTTGGCCGTGGACGGCCTGCGCTTCATGCGTAATCCGCCGCCGGGCGAGTTGCTGCGCGGCCGGATGACGGTGATGGGCAAGGATCCGGTCGGCGATGAAAAGGGGATCGTGATCGCATCGCACGACCTGCTGGACGAGGCGGGGCGGCTGGTCTTCTCCTGCCTGACCCGAGCCCTGTTCGCGCGCCGCTGAAACAAAAAACGCCCCGCCGGCGGACCGGCGGGGCGTTTGTTCTCGATGCCGAGGTCTTAGTTGACCGTGCCCGGCGCCTGGCGAAGGAAGGCCAGGGCGATCAGGCGGTCCCAGCCCAGCAGCGACACCAGATGGGCGTAGATCTGGCCCAGGGCGCCGTTGTCGCGCAGCTCGGCCAGCTTCTCGGCCGGCAGGGCCTTCAGCTTGTCTTCCGAGACGGCGTAGTATTCGGCCAGTTTCTGCGGCGCGCCCGGCGTGCCGTCCGGGTTGCGCGGCGTGAAGACGGCTTCACGCACGTCCAGCAGATCCAGCTCCTGGATCAGCTTGACAAAGGCTTCGGTGCGCTGGCGCTCTTGTTCGAAGTTGTTGCAGAACTCCATCGCCATGGTCGTGTAGTCGCTGGCCTGACCGTTGACGAACAGCGGGTTCTGGCCGCCTTCGACGACGATCGGCGAGCCGCGATCGATGCACAGGATCAGGCGCTGGTTCTGCTTGTCGTCGGCGAAGACGAACGGATAGCGGCGCACATAGGCGGGGATATAGGCGTCGGGGCGGAACTCGCCGTCGGCGGCGACGAACAGGTTCTCGCCCTGGCGCAGGCCCATGACCACGACCGGCTGGCGGTTTTCACCGGTGAAGATGACCGGATAGGACAGGGCGGCGGCGGCGAACTCGGTCACCGTCAGCGGCACGACATTGGTCTGGGCCACGAAAGCGTAGGGCTTGTCGGCCGGGTTGACGCCCAGCCCGCCGTGCTGGACCGGATCCAGCGGCTCGGGCTTGGTGTAGAAGAGGACATTGCCTTCGAGCGGCGAGTTGGTCGTGTCGGTCATTTGAAGCCAGGCACTCTGGAATTGATTGAGGCGGGCCTTCTAGCTCAAGCCCGCCCCAGCGGCAAACGGCCTCACGGAGAAGGGGATTCCGTGAGGCCGCATCGACACGATCAGAAGGCGTAGGTGACGCCGACGCGCAGGTTCCGACCGGGCAGGGGCGCGATATCCTTCAGGAAGGAGGTGTGCTCGCGCGCCTCCTCGTCCGTCAGATTGTGCGCCTCGGCGAAGACGGTGATGTCGCGATCCTGGAAGGGACGGATCGCGCCGCGCAAATTGACCATGGTGTAGCTGTCGGTCGGCAACTCGCCCTCCGACAGGCGATCCTGCTCGCCGACGTGACGGACTTCCCCGGCCAGATCCCACAGCTTCGAGGTCCAGGCTAGGCGGGTGGTCGCCGACCACGGCGGGATGCGGGCCGCAGGCCCCAGGTCGGTATCGGCGTGGACCATGTCCGCGACGCCTTCCAGCGACAGTTTGCGGTCGCCGCTCTGCCACAGGGCGTAGGCCGCCTCGGCTTCGAAACCGTAGAAATCGGCGTCGGTCTGAACGAACTGATAGACCGGGAAGACGTCGCCCTCGTCGGTGGTGAAGTCGGCGCCGGTGCGGCGTTCGTCGATGAAGCCATCGTACCAGGACTTGTAGACGTGCAGGTCGCCTGTGAAGCGCCCACGGTCATAGTGGACCGTGCCTTCCAGGGTGGTGACCTTCTCGGTGTCCAGGTTCACGTCGCCGGTCTCGTAGGCGGCGGTGGCGATGTGGACGCCGTCGGCGAACAGTTCGACCTCGCTGGGCGCGCGCTCGGTGCGCGAAAGGCTCAGACCCAGGAACAGGCCGGCCTGCGGGCGCAGGAAGGCGGCGGCGCTGGCCGACCAGTTATCGAACTCACGCTCGACCTCGGCCGTCTCGCCCAGAGGCGTGGCGGTCAGGGTGCGGCGGTCGTAGCGGAGCCCGCCTTCGAAGCCGTAGTGGCCCAGGTCATAGCGCTGGACGGTGTACAGGCCCTGTTCCTCGATCTTGACGGTCGGGACGAAGGCTTCCTCGCCGATGGCTTGGAAATTGCGCTCCAGGGCCTGGACGCCGATCGCGCCGTTCCAGCCGTTCTGCTCGCGCTGGACCATTTCGCCGCGCGTTTCCCAGCCGTCCGAGTTGAACACGGTGCCGGGCTCGCCCGGTCCCTCGAATTCGGTGTGGGTGTAGTCGGCGTGGCCGTACGAGGCGCGGACCTTGGCGAAGGGGCCGGTGTCGAAGCGGTATTCGCCGCGTCCGTCCCAGCGTTCCTGTTCCAGGTTGATGAAGACTTCCGGCTCGGCGACCGTGCCGTATTCGCTCTCGGTCGACTTGTAGGACAGGCCGACGAAACCCTTGTCCGCGATGTAGGAGCCGCCGACGCCCCAGGCGTTCAGTTCGGACCAGGAGTTGGGCTGCTTGCCGCCGTCGCCGCGCGGCTCGCCGTCGCTGTCGGCCAGCGCCTGCGAGCGGGCGGGCGAGGGGATGTCATAGTCGTCGGTCTTGCGGGTCACGCCGCTGACGTTGAGGGCGAACCGGCCGACGCCGACCGTGGCGTGGCCCGAGGCGCCGCGCCCGTCGTCGACGCTGGAATACTGGGTCGAGACCCGGCCCTCGATCCCGCCTTCCGGCAGGGTCTCGGGAATCCGGTCGTCGATGATGTTGACCACCCCGCCGATGGCCGAGCCGCCATAGACCAGGGTCGCCGGACCGCGCACGATTTCGATTCGGTGGGCTTCGCCGGGATCGGTAGCCACGGCGTGGTCGGGCGACACCGAGCTGGCGTCGATCTGACCCAGGCCGTTGGTCAGCACCTGAACCCGCGGTCCCGACAGGCCCCGGATCACCGGCCGGCTGGCGCCCGGCGCGAAGTCGGTCGAACGGATGCCCGGCATGCCGTTGACCAGATCCCCCAGCGAGGTGGCCGGAGCGATGGCCAGCTTCTGCTCGTCCAACACGTCGGTGGCGATGGTGGTGGCGCGTTGTGTCACGCCGAACGGGGTCGCGGTGACGATGATGTCATCGACGGTGGTGGGCGGAGTCTGGGCGGTCTGGGCCAGGGCGACGCCGCCTAGGGCGCTCCAGGCGACGGCGGACAGCAGCAATGAGCGGGTGACGAAGGGACGCATGGACGGCCTGCTTTCGGGGAGAGATGAACATCTGTTATGAGATAACATCACGAGGCGTCAAGTCGTGATCTGTTGCGGTGACGCCGGTCAGCGACTAGCTGTGGCCTATGAGTTCCACCTGCGACCATGACCACGACCATTCCGGCTTGCACGGCGCGGCCCTGGCGCTCGCGCTACAGGGCGCAGAGGCGCGCATGGTCGAGGCCGGCGAGCGGATGACGGCCCCGCGCCGTCGGGTCCTGTCTCTGCTGCTGGAAACCGGCGAGCCGGTGAAGGCCTATGATCTGATCGCCCGGTTCGGCGAGGACGGACAGGCCGCCAAGCCGCCGACCGTCTATCGCGCCTTGGAGTTTCTCGAACGCCAGGGGATGGCGCACCGGATCGCTTCGATCAGCGCCTATGTCGCCTGTTCGGGCAGCGCCGCGAACGGGTCGGCGCCCCACGCCGCCGCCTTCCTGATCTGTGACTGCTGCGGCGCGACGCGCGAGATCGCCGGCCCGGACCAGGGTTCCATCGACGCCGCCGCCGCCAGCGCCGGCTATGTGATCGCGCGCACCACGATCGAGGCGCACGGCCTGTGCCTGGCCTGCCGCGAGGCCGGCTGACCATGGATGTCGCCCGGATGTCAGCGCCGCGCCGGCTCAGCATCCCCATTGAGAACCACTGGGGCGCCGGTCAGATGTCGGTGCTGGATTTCGGCGATCCGAACCGGCCGGTCGATCTGGTCTTTTCTCACGCCAACGGCTTCAACGCGGCCACCTATCGCAGCCTGCTGTCGCCCCTGTCGGCCTCGCTGCGCATCTGGGCTCCGGACCTTCGCGGGCACGGCGCCTCGGGCTTGCCGGTCTTCGCCCGACCCAAGGCCAGCTGGCTGGACCACCGCGACGACCTTCTGGCCCTGCTCCAGGCCATCGACGGCCCGCCGGTGGTCCTGGCCGGCCATTCGATGGGGGGCACCGCATCCTTGCTGGCCGCGGCGGAACGCCCCGACCGGGTCTCCAGCCTGGTTCTGTTCGATCCGGTGATCTGGAGGCGGTCGGCGGTCTTCGCCTTCAATCTGCCGTTCGCGCATCGGCTGATGGCGGGCATCCCCATCGCCAAGGCCACCCGGCGTCGCCGCGCCGTCTTCGACAGCCGCGAGCAGGCCCTGGCCGCTTATCGCGGGCGCGGCGCTTTCAAAGGTTGGCCGGACATGGTCCTGGCCGACTATCTCTCCGAAGGCCTGGTCGAGACGGCCGAGGGGCTGAGCCTCAGCGCCACCCCCGCCTGGGAGGCCGCCAACTATGCGGCCCAGGCGCACAACCCCTGGCGCGCGATGCGGCGCTACCCTGGTCCGATCCGCATTCTGAAGGCGGAGCATGGCGCCCTGACCTTCGTGTCGACATCGCCGAGAGGGCTGGGAGACGTCACGGTCGAGGTCGTGACCGGCGCCGGCCATCTGTTTCCCATGACCCACGCGGATGTCGCCCGCGACGCCCTGTTCGAGGCCGCCGTCTAGAGCGGGCCGCCTCCCCTGGCGGGGGAGAAATCGGTATGCGGACCATTGCCCGCCATGATAAGGGCGCCGCTGAGCATAACTCCCCCGAGACGTCCCGCTTGTCCTTCTTTCACGCCGGTCCCGCGCCCAAAGGCGCCGGTCCCCGAACCGGGGGCTTGCGAGACGGTCTGATCCTGACGCCGGGCATGAAGGTCGGCCTGTTCGGCGGCTCCTTCAATCCGGCCCACGACGGTCACGCCCATGTGGCCGAGACGGCGATGCGCCGCCTGGGCCTCGACCGGGTCGTTTGGCTGGTCTCGCCGCAAAATCCGCTGAAGGACGCCCGCCACAGCGCCCCTCTGGCCGATCGCATGGCCTCGGCGCGCGAGCATGCCCATGGCCCGTCCATGATCGTCTCGGACTTCGAGTCCCGTGCAGGGGTGGCCTGGACCGTCGATACGCTGCGCCTGCTGGTCGCCCGACATCCGGGCGTCCATTTCGTCTGGTTGATGGGGTCCGACAATCTGGCCAGCTTCCACCGCTGGAGGGGCTGGACCGACATCATGCGACTGATGCCCGTGGCGGTGATCGCCCGGCCGGGTTCGCTGCTGGACAGTCGCACGGCGCCGGCGGCCGCCCGTTTCGCCGGTTTCCGCATTCCCGCCCAGCAGGCGGGCCTGTTGCCGACCCTGGCGGCGCCGGCATGGACCTATTTGACGGCGCCGCTGAATCCCCTGTCCTCGACGGCGATCCGGACCGCGAACGGACGACGCGCGGCCTCGTGATCGGGGCGCCGGTTCACGTTCCGGCCTATCCGTGCTAGAGGGCTTCTTTAGTCAATGCTCCTGGAGCCCTCCGCTGACCCCCTCGCCCGCGTATGATACGCAAGACGCCGCCGTTTCGAACACGGCGCACGAGATGGATGCCATAGAACCTCTGCATTCCGAAGACGGCTTTGAATCCGACGGCGCGCCCCCCGCCTTCGGCGATTCCGCGCCGCGCCCGATCGGCTCGACCCCGCTTGAAGAAGCCATTCTGAGCCGCCTCGACGAGGACAAGGCCCAGGAGATGGTCCTGATCGACCTGAAGGGCAAAAGCGCCATGGCCGACACCATGATCGTCGCCTCCGGCCGTTCGCACCGTCACGTGGGCGCCATCGCCGACCACCTGTTGCGCACCCTGAAGGAACAGGGTCTTGGCAAAGCCAAGGTCGAGGGCCTGCCGCACTGCGACTGGGTCCTGATCGACGCCGGCGACGTGATCGTGCACCTGTTCCGCCCGGAAGTGCGCACCTTCTACAATATCGAGAAGATCTGGGCGGTCGATTCCGCCCACCGCATGGTCCGCGACTGAGACCATGAAGCTGAGCATCGTCGCCATCGGCCGACCGGGCCGGGGGCCTGAGGCGACGCTCGCCGACGACTACGCCAAGCGCGCCACCCTCGCGGGACGTGCGCTTGGCCTCGGTCCCCTCGAACTGATCGATCTGGAGGCCCGCAAACCGGGCAAGGCGCCGGAGGCCGAGCTGATCCTCGCCGCCGCCGAGGGCGCGCACCTGATCGCCTGCGACGAACGGGGCAAGACCTATTCTTCGCGCGCCTTCGCCGACCATGTCGCCAAGCTGCGCGACCAGGGCGAACGTCGCCTGGTCTTCGCCATCGGCGGGGCGGACGGACTGGACGAAAGCGTGCGCGCCGCCGCCGGCTCGACCCTGGCGTTCGGTCCCCAGACCTGGCCCCACGCCCTGGCCCGCGCCATGTTGGCCGAACAGCTATATCGGGCCGTGACCATCCTGGCCGGATCACCCTATCATCGCGATTGACATGGGTCGCGCCGCCTCACTCTCCCTCGCCCTGCTGATGGGCCTCGTCCTCGCCGCCCCCGCCGCAGGTCGGCAGGCGCCCGAGAGCGAACTGGCGCGCATTCAGGCCGAATATCGCGACGAGGCCGTGCGGGCGCGCCGCCTGCGCGCCGACGCCGAGGCCGCCAAGGACGAACTGGCGCAGCTCGAGCGCCGCCTGGCCGCCCTTCGCGCCGACGAACAGACCGACGACCGCCAGATCGAGGACCAGCGCGCGCGCCTTCAGCAGCTCAGCGCGCGCGAGGCCGAACTGGTCACGAACCTGGCCCGCGAACGCGGCGCCCAGGGGCGTCTGCTCAGCGCCCTCCAGATGATGAGCCGCCGCCCCCCGCCGCCCCTGCTGGTCCCGGCGGGCAAGGCGGTCGATACGGTGCGCGCCTCCATTCTGCTGAAGGCCATGACGCCCGACCTGGAGAAACGCGCCCGGGCCCTGGCGGACCGTCAGGCCGAGATTATGCGCATCCGCCGTCTTGCGGTCCTGTCGTCCGAGCGGCTGCTGACCACCGAAAGCGCCCAGGGCGACCGTCGCGCCGAGATCGAAGGGCTGACCGCACGCAAGTCCGCCCTGACCGCCGTCCTGAACGCCGAGGCCCGCGCCGCCGAACGGGCCGCCCGCGTGCTGGAAAGCCGGATCCGCGAGCTGGGGGGCGCCGTGCCCGCCGCCGAGCCCGCCGAAACCGCTCCCGCCCGTCTTCCCGCAGGTCGTAACCGTCTCAGTTCGCCGGTCCAGGGCGCGCCCAGTCAGACCTGGGGGGCCGGAACCTCGGGCTGGCGCTGGCGCGCGGATCGGGCGGCCGTGGTCGCGCCGGCCGACGCCAAGGTCGCCTATGCCGGGCCTCTGACCGGCTGGGGCCAGGTGGTGATCCTGGACCTGGGGCCCGGCTGGCGGGCGGTGATCGCGGGGCTGGAGAGCGTGGAGGTGGCGCCCGACGCCCGCGTCGCCGACGGCCAGACCCTGGGCCGCAGCGGCCCCGACGGCGACGTCTATTTCGAGCTGCGACGCGAGGAACGCCCCATCGACCCCGGTCCCTGGCTGCAATGACCCGCAATAGAGCTTTGCAATCCGCCCTGACGCTGATTTTATCGACATGACGCCGCGCCGCCACGATTCCGTCGTGTCTGCGGGGCCTTACCTTCCCAACGGGCGCCCATCATGATCGGCCCGACCGAAAGAGACCGAATGCGTAAACTGCTCCTCGTCGGCTGCGCCGCCCTGGTCCTCGGCGGCTCGGCCGCCGTCGCCACCAGCCAGACGCCCCGCAACGAAACCTTCCGCATGCTGGAGCTGTTCGGCGACGTGGTCGGCATCGTCGAGCAGGCCTATGTGGTCCCGGTCGACAACAAGAAGCTGATCGAGGCCGCCCTGGCCGGCATGATGACGGCGCTGGACCCCCACTCCAACTATCTGCCGCCGTCCAACTACGATGAGCTGCGCGAGCGGACCGAGGGCCAGTATTCGGGCGTCGGCCTGACCATCACCTCCGAAGGCGGCCTGGTGAAGGTCATCTCGCCGATGGACGAAAGCCCCGCCGCCAAGGCCGGGGTCCAGGCCGGAGACGTCATTTCTTCGATCGAGGGCCAGAACGCGGCTGGCCTGACCGTCAGCCAGGTGTCCGAGAAACTGCGCGGGACCGTCGGCACCAGCGTTCGCGTCACCTTCCTGCGCGACGGAGAAGAGCCGCGCGAGGTCGTCCTGACCCGCGAGATCATCAAGGTCCAGTCGGTCACCGGCCGGGTCGAAGGCGATTTCGGCTATCTGCGCGTCTCGACCTTCAACGAGAACACCGGCCGCGAACTGACCGAGGCCATCGCCAAGATCAAGGCCGAGAAGCCGGGCGTGAAGGGCTATGTCCTGGACCTGCGCAACAATGGCGGCGGCTTGCTGAACGCCGCCATCGACGTGTCGGACGCCTTCCTGGAGCGCGGCGAGATCGTCAGTCAGCGCGGCCGCAAGCCCGAACAGATCCAGCGCTATTCCGCCAAGCCCGGCGATCTGACCGGCGGCCTGCCGGTGGTGGTCCTGGTCAACTACGGCTCGGCCTCGGCGTCCGAAATCGTCGCCGGCGCCCTGAAGGATCACCAACGGGCGACCATCGTCGGCCTGACCAGCTTCGGCAAGGGATCGGTCCAGACGGTGATCCCGCTGCGCCAGGGGCGCGACGGCGCCCTGTCGATCACCACGGCCCGCTACTACACCCCGTCCGGCGCCTCGATCCAGAAGATCGGCATCGAGCCGGACCTGGAGGTCGCCCGGTCCGAGGCCGAGGCCCGGATCGTCTCGCGCTCCAGCTTCATCTACTCCGAAGCCGCCTACGCCACGGCCCTGGACTCCTCCATCGGCGCCGAACGCAAGGGGCCGCACACGCCCTTTGAGGCCCCGGGCAAGGACTTCGACAAGGAAAAGGACTACCAGCTGCAACGCGCCCTGGACGTCCTGCGCGCCGGCGGCGACCTGTCGAAACTGTCCGCCCCGCCCGAGAATATCGTGGTGACAGAACCGGGCTCAGAGCCGAAGAAGGACGAAGCTCCGGCCGAGACGCCCGAGGAGCCGTAAACTTTGGTCTGGAGGGCTTTGCGGCGATACGCGGGGTTGGGGGCAGGGCTGAGTGCCCTGGCTGCCATGTGGGTATTCGCCAGCGAACCTCTTGTCTGGGAGTGGATGGGGCGGCCGCCGGAAGTGTATCCGGAGTTGATCTATGCTCTCTTCGGCCTTCCAGCCGGCATTCTCGCCTGCGCCGCTGGAGGTTGGGTCGCTCTCAGAACGCGATCGGAACAGCGGGCAGGACTCGTGTTGAAGGCGGCGGCCTTAATGAACGTCATCGCCGTCCTGTTTTGCATCCTTCTCGTGTTCACGGCTGTATGGCCGCTGATCGGATAGGTTTCATCAAGGCGGAGTCCGCCAGTGATGTGGGCGTCGGATAACAAAAGAGGGGATTCGACATTCCCCTTGTTTTCCTTCATAAGCCGCCGCTTCCGACGCAAGTGAACCTCGCGTCTCCACCAGCACGACCCCATCTGTGATGGACGAGGCTGGCGAGAACCCTCTGCCGACGTGATCGTCGCCAGAGGCCGTTTTCGTATGGAGCCGCTTCACCCGTCGCCACGAGGTAGTGAATGTTCGAGGCTCTGAACGAGCGGCTGACAGGCGTCTTCGACCGGATCACCGGCCGCGGCGCCCTGTCCGAAAAGGATGTCGCCGAGGCGATGCGCGAAGTGCGCGTGGCCCTGCTCGAGGCCGACGTCGCCCTGCCGGTCGTCAAAGAATTCATCGCCTTCGCCACCGAGCGCGCGACCGGTGAAGAGGTCATCCGTTCGGTCCGCCCCGCCGACCAGGTGGTCAAGATCGTCTATGACGGCCTGATCGAGATGCTGGGCGGCGAGGAGCCGGTCCCGCTCAACACCAACGCCACCCCGCCTGCCGTGGTGCTGATGGCCGGCCTGCAGGGCTCGGGCAAGACCACGACCTCGGCCAAGCTGGCGCTGCGCCTGACGAAGTTCGATCGCAAGAAGGTCATGATGGCCTCGCTGGACACGCGTCGTCCGGCCGCGATGGAGCAGCTGGCCCAGCTGGGCAAACAGATCGACGTCGCCGTCCTGCCCATCGTGGCGGGCGAGAGCGCGGTCCAGATCACGCGCCGGGCGCTGCAGTCGGCCAAGCTTCAGGGCTTCGACGTCCTGATCCTCGACACCGCCGGCCGCATCACCCTGGACGAAGGGCTGATGAACGAGGTGGCCGAGGTCGCCGAGATCTCCAAGCCCGTCGAGACCCTGCTGGTCGCCGACAGCCTGACCGGCCAGGACGCGGTCCGCACTGCGGCCGCCTTCCACGCCCGCCTGCCCCTGACCGGCCTGGTCCTGACCCGCGCCGACGGCGACGGTCGTGGCGGCGCCATGCTGTCGATGCGGGCGGTCACCGGCCTGCCGATCAAATATCTGGGCGCCGGCGAAAAGGTCGA
>JBKBXN010000032.1:0-19623 GCA_046314055.1 Brevundimonas sp. | reverse complement strand
TGAAGGTCGCGGTGAACGCCGCCGTCGCGCTGGAGCGTCCGCTGCTGATCAAAGGCGAACCGGGCACGGGCAAGACGGTTCTGGCCTATGAGGTCGCCAAGGCCTTCGACGCTCCCCTGATCACCTGGCACGTCAAATCGACGACCAAGGCCCACAGCGGCCTGTACGAATACGACGCCGTCAGCCGCCTGCGAGACAGCCAGCTGGGCGACGAGCGCGTCCATGACGTGCGCAATTATCTGAAGAAGGGCAAGCTGTGGGAGGCCTTCACCGCCCCGACACGCCCCGTCCTGCTGATCGATGAGATCGACAAGGCCGACATCGAATTCCCCAACGACCTCCTGCAGGAGCTCGATCGGATGGAGTTCTATGTTCAGGAAATCGACGAAACCATCCGGGCCGAGGTGCGCCCCATCGTCATCATCACCTCGAACAATGAAAAGGAGCTGCCTGACGCCTTCCTGCGCCGCTGCTTCTTCCACTACATCCGCTTCCCGGACGCCGAGACCCTGTCGGCCATCGTCGATGTCCACTTCCCCGGCATCAAGCCGCGGCTGGTGTCGGAAGCGCTGAAGACCTTCTACGAAATCCGCGACACCCCGGGCCTGAAGAAGAAGCCGTCGACCTCGGAACTGCTGGACTGGCTGAAGCTGCTGCTGGTCGATGACATCGACGCCGAGACCCTACGCGAGAAGACGCCGAACAAGCTGATCCCGCCCCTGCACGGCGCCCTGCTGAAGAACGAACAGGACATCCATCTGTTCGAACGGCTGGCCTTCCTGGGACGGCGCGACGGCGGCCGCCCGGGCGGCTGAGCGGCATTACCGCGATTTCACTGGATCACCGGCGCTTTGCCATCACAATGAAGACCATGAGCGTTACCGTCCCGTATCGTCTTCTGGCCGCCGGTTTTACGGCTGCAATCCTCAGCGCCGGCCTTGCGGCGTGCGACGGCGAGAACGCGGTCCGCATCACCACCTCCACGACCCACTCCTCAGACGATGCCTCCCAGGGCGTGCTGAAGGTGGTGGACGGCCTGCAATGCCCCGACACCGTCAGCGTCCTGACGCGCAAGGGATCGGCGAGTCCCGGCGGCGGCTCCTGCACCTACGGCGGGCCGCGCGGCGCCGAGGTGGTGCTTTATCTGGTCAAGCTGGACGGCCGGGCGCCCGAAGACGTCCTGCGGGACTACGAACGCCGCCTCTCGGCGGAAATCCCCCAGGCGGCCGTGCGGATCGACGCCCGCGAGACGGAGGCGGGCGAGGAAAACGCCTCGGTCGAAGCGCCGGGCGTCAACATCAAGACCAAGGGCGAAGACGCCACCGTCAGCCTGCCGGGCCTTCACATCGAGACCCAGGGCGACAACGCCTCGGTGCGGATCGCGGGCATCAACATCGAATCCAAGGACGGCCAGGGCGTCCGGACCGAGACCAGCGCGGTCAGCGTGCGCACAGACGGCGAAACCACCCAGGTCCGCACCCAGGCGCCGGGCGAAGCCACCCGCATGACCTTCCTGCTCGCCGACGACAGCGTCGAGGCCGGCGCCTGGCGTCAGGTCGGCTTCGTCGCGCGCGGCCCCGCCGGCGGCCCCCTGGTCATCGCCACCGTGCGCTCCAAGGCCAAGAACGGCCGCGTCTTCGAATCCGCCAAGGAACTGGTCGCCCTGAACGTCGGGGACTGACGACTTTTTCACGCCCGGACACATCCGATCCGCCCAGATCGCCCCGCAAGTCTTGATCCCCGCGCCGCTTTGCGTCACCTGACCAGCCCACACGCGATCAGGATCGAAGATTTGGCCGAGCGCCCCAAGAAGAAGACCGAAGTCCGCGCCTGGCAGCGCATGCTGTCCGGTCGACGCCTGGACCTGCTCGACCCCTCGCCCTTCGATATCGAGATCGAGGACATCGCCCACGGCCTGGCCCGCGTCGCGCGATGGAACGGCCAGACGATCGGCGAACACGCCTTCTCGGTCGCCCAGCACAGTGTCGTGGTCGAAGAGATCGCCGCCCACATCAAGCCGGGCCTGGATCCGAAATGGCGTCTGGCCGCCCTGCTGCACGACGCCTCGGAATATGTGATCGGCGACATGATCTCGCCGTTCAAAGCGGCCCTGGGCGAAGGCTACAAGGATTTCGAAGCGCGGCTGGAGGCCGCCATCCACGTCCGCTACGGCCTCCCCCCCAAGACGCCCCAGACGATCAAGACCCTGATCAAGAAGGCCGACAAGGCTTGCGCCTATTTCGAGGCGACGCAATTGGCCGGGTTCAACGAAAAGGAGTCCCTGGGCTTCTTCGGCTCGCCCCCGCCGGGTTACAGCCTGATCATCGAGCCCCAGCCGGCCTCCATCGCCCAGGCCCGCTATCTGGAGCGCTATCAGGTCCTGGCCAAGGCGGTCGGTCTTCTGCCCGCCGACGACGCCTGGCACACGGAATAGGCCGATGACGGGATCGGCGGATCAGGGCGTGCGCATCGGCCTATCGGTCGTCGTCATGGCGCTGAAGGACCGTCGGGCCGTCGTCCTGACCACCCAGGGCGAGGACGGCGCCCGCGCCCTGCCCTTCGGGCCCTTCGATCCGGTGCGCGACCGCACCTTCGAACGGGCCCTGCGCGACTTCGTGACCGACCAGACGGGATTTCGGCTGGGCTTCGTCGAACAGCTCTACACCTTCGGCGACGCGGGCCGCGCCACGCCCCGCGCCACGCCCGCCGCCGACCAGAGGCGCGAGGTCTCGGTCGGCTATCTGGCACTGACGCCGGATGCAGCCGAGGCCCAAACCCATGACGCACGCTGGGACGCCGTGTTCGACCTCTTCCCGTGGGAGGACCGCCGCACCGAAAACCCGCCTCTGCGCGCGGCTCTCTCGCAAGGCCTAGCGCTCTGGGCCGGAGACAACGACCAACGCCAGGCCCGCGCCCGCGCCCTGTTCGCCCTGACGCCCGACCATCGCTGGAACGAGGAGCGGGTGCTGGAACGCTACGAGCTTCTGTACGAGGCCCGGCTGGTCGCCGAGGCCTGGCGCGACGCCGACCAGCCGCCCCCGGGCCAGTCCCCGCCCCTGCCCGGCCCAGTCCTTCCCGGCCCAGCCCTTCCCGGCATGACCATGGCCTCCGACCACCGCCGCATCCTTGCGACCGGCCTGGGCCGTCTGCGGAGCAAGCTGAAATACCGCCCCGTCCTGTTCGACTTGACCCCCGGCGTCTTCACCCTTTCGGCGCTCCAGGCCGCCGCAGAGGCCGTCTCGGGACTGACGTTGCACAAGCAGAATTTCCGCCGCGGCGTCGAACGGACAGGCCTCGTCGAACCCACCGGACAGCTGTCCTCGGCCACCGGCGGCCGCCCGGCGGAACTGTTTCGATTCAAGGGCGTCGATCCCCAAACCGGCGCCGCGCCGGGCCTTTCCCTGCCCGCGCAAAGATAGGTCGGAATTCTTTCACAGAGCGCTTGCGGTACGCCGCGCCTGCCATTAGAGAAGCCGCTCGCTCGACCAAGCGACTATGCACCGCGGAGAGGTGGCAGAGTGGTCGAATGTACCGCACTCGAAATGCGGCGTGCCTGGAAGGGTACCGTGGGTTCGAATCCCACCCTCTCCGCCATTTTCCTTTAGAGCAGAAGAGACAGCGTACCGCTGGACCCTCACGGCGTTTTCTCGCCTCATAGCTCACGCTGCGAAGCGACGCTGACCTTCAACTTGAAGCCTAAGAACGGACGCCACGCGGCGCTCCGGAAGCGGCCAATTAGCGGTCAAGAACGACTTCGACCCGCCAGGCGTCCCCAGGGGCGCCCACGCAGGTCCACGGCTAAGCACGCGAGCAGCAGCGCCCAACAACCAACACCACGCCCCCACCCCAATTGAATCGGCGGGGGAGCAGGTGCAGCGCCGCCGAAACGACTCAGGCCTTGGAGGCCGAAGTCAGCCGCTTAGAAGTTGACCGTCAGGCCGATCGAGATCTGACGTCCCAGCGAGTCATAGCGCTGAGGCAGGGTGTTATTCCGCGCCAGGCTGACGTTGTAGGAGTTCGGGATGACCGGAGGCTCTTCGTCCAGGATGTTGTTGGCCGAGACTCGCAGCGACGCATCGTCCGTCACCTTATAGGCCACCGACACGTCGAAGTAGTTGTAGGCCGGAATGCGGTAGAAGGTCTTCAGCTCGTTGCCTTCTACCCAGCCCAGCAGCGGATCGCCGGAGTTCGCCGTGTGGGTCAGCGACGAGACGTAGCGCCAGTTCACCGACACGCTCAGACGGTCGTTCGGGATGGTGTAGGTCGTGCGCAGGCCGTGCGTCCACTCAGGCACGAATTGACCACCGCAGGAGCCGAAGTAGCCGATGCAGTTGATCTCGGGCCGCAGGGGCGAGTCCTGGCCACTCTGACGCGTGGACAGCGATCCGTTGAACGACCAGTCGAGCTTGCCGATGTGCTCCAACTCGAGACCGTATTGAGCCTGGAAGTCCCAGCCATGGGATTTCGACTTGTAGGCGTTGGTCGTACCCTGGCTGATGAAGCCAGAGGTCGGGTTGGAGGCGGCGTTGCTATACAGGACGCCCGTGACCGGATCGCGAACGATCTTGTCGCAGAAGTAGGCGTCGCCGCCGCTGGTCAGACACCCGTTCTGGTAGTAGCTGTAGTCGTTGTAGTTGATCGAGTCATCCAGATCGATGATGAACCGGTCGATCGAAAGGGTCAGGCCCGGCAGGAAATGCGGCCGCAGTACGACGCCGAAGGTCGTCGTGTTGGCGGTTTCGGGATCGACCGTGAAGCCGCCGGTGCGAACCGTACATTGCGAGTTCGGGCACGACAGGCTGGTGCTGCCGTACAGGGCGTCGCTCAGGCCGGTCGCACGGCAGACTTCGCGCGAAGCGGTCGGGGCGTCGATGACGGTGATCTGCTTCGTCGGATCATTGGGATCCTGAATCTGGCGAGCGATGCCCGCGCAGAAGTCGTTTTGCGATCCGCCCTGGGTCGTGAAGCTGATGTTCGACGCCTGCGACATCTCGATCACCGTCGGGGCGCGCTGGGCCTTGTTGAAGGCTGCGCGGAAGGTCACGTCCTGAACCGGCGCGTACAGACCCTCGATCTTCCAGGTGTTGAAGGTCTCGGGATTGGTGTCGTAGCGCGAGAGACGATAGCCGCCGTTGACCTGAAGCAGGTGCGCGTATTTGCTGTCTTCGATCAGCGGCGCCTGGAACTCGATGTTCCCTTCAACGACGCTTTGCGACAGGCTGACGTCGGACCCGCCGTTTTCACTACGGTAGATCTCGTCAGCATACGATTCCCAATGCTCCTCGCGGTATTCGAGGCCGGCCGAAACCGCCACGCCCTGTGTGGCCCACGGGCTGATGATCCCGTACTCCGCCAGGTCGCCGGAAACCGTGGCGACCAGATCGTACAGCGTGCCGACGCCGGTGCTCGTACCGTTTTGGCCGGTGAACAGATAGTCGGCCAGGGCCTGGTCGTTGTTGCCCGCCTTGAAGGCGTCGAAGGGCACGCAGTTGGGATCAGTGCCGTTGACCTTGGAGACGCAGGTCGGCGTGCCGTTGACGTTGACGACGTTCAGGGACCGATTGACCTTCTCAAATTCGGCGAAGGCGCCGTAGGTGGTATCCATCTGGTTGCGCGCATAGACGGCGCCGATGTCATAGTTCCAGACGTTGCCGACTACGCCGCGCACGCCGCCGGTGGCTCGCACGCCTTCGTTCACGAAGGTGTCGAGCGTGTAGGGCAGGTCGTCAAAGCGATAACGAACTTCCAGCGGCATCATGGTCGAGGTGCCGGCCTGGGTTCCGCAGATCCCTGTGGCTTGCGCAGCGGACATGAGTGGGTTGTTACAATTCACGCTGTAAGGCGTGCTGCCGTACGCCGTGTAGCTGTAAACCCGCGTGGGGAAGCGGTTGTAGGATTCATCCTTGAACCAGATGACGTTGCCGTAAATCTCGGCGCTGTCGTTCAGCTTCAGGGTGCCGAAGAGGCCGGCGTTCAGGCGCTCCGATTCCCGCTGGTAGGAATAGCCGTCGTAGGGGTTGGCGGCTTTGCCTTCACCGATGCCGAAAGGCACGAAGGTGCGCGTACCGTCGGGGTTGTTCAGGTACACCGAACCGGCATTGCTGCCGCCCTGCGGCGACAGGTAGCCGGCCGGCGAATAGGTCGACGTCGTGCAGCTCAACGGGCCGTCCGCCACGCTTTGCGTCAGTTGACAGGCCGACGTGGCGCGATCCGCATAGGGCACCACGTCCGCATCGCGGTAATTCACGAAGCCCGACACCTGCAAGGCATCGTCAAACAGATGCTTGCCGTAGGTCAGGGTGATGTCTTTGCGACCGCCGTCGTTGACCGTGCCGATCGGCGTGGGGAAGGCCGAGGCCTGCGCGACCGGCGTTACGATCGTGGTCTTGTTCTCATGGTTGTAGAAGCTGTAGTTCGCGTCCAGCTGCAGGCCTTCAAAATCATCCTTCAGGATGAAGTTGACCACGCCCGAGATCGCGTCCGAGCCGTACACCGAAGAGGCGCCGCCCGACAGGATGTCGATCCGCTGGACCATCGAGGTCGGGATGATGCCGGCGTCCTGGCCGTTCATGGTGCCGAGGCGCTTGCCGTCCACCAGCACGAGGGTGCGTTCGAAACCGAGGTTGCGCAGCTTGATGCGCTGGCGGCCGTCGGAATCCTGATAGTTCTGCTGGCTGTCCGGCGCGATCTGCGGCAACCGGTTGAGGATTTCTTCGATATTGACCGCGGCCGCAGCCTCGATTTCCGCGGCGGTGACGCTCGTGACCGGCGCTGCGGATTGGTTGTTCGGACGCACGATACGCGTGCCGGTCACAATCACTTCTCCGACCTCGGCCTTACCGTCGGCGGCGGTCGTGGTGTTTTGGGCGGCGCCTGTCGTCTGCGCCTGCACCTGCCCCGCTAAAGCCAACAAGCTCGTCGTCAGCATTAGTTTTAAAATCTTGTTGTTCATCGTGCCCCTCAGTCGCGAAGATCGCCAACGCTGGCGACGTCCAAAGACGCCCGGACACTCGACAGGTGTCAATACCAATGGTCACATGTAGAGCCCAATTTAGTGCCAATATCCCTGAATAGCTACATGATTTAGACGTAGTCGTGTCAATATGGAGACAGAGTGGTTATGACCGCCTAACGACCACAGACCGCCTGAAGATCGACCATAACGACTTGATTTTTATAATTTTCTTCCAGCAAGACCACCACATGCGTCTGGTCGATCTTGTTCGAAGCGGCGATTCGGCAACGCTGCGCGAGACAGTGCGGCAAAACATGCCGCTAGGTGGTGCTCCGCCGGTTTCTGAGCCGGCGGAGTTCACGGCCTCCTACTGTGCTGCGATACCCGCGCGCGCCAAGGCCGCCTGGACTTCGGCACGGGCGGCCTCCATGTCGCGACGGAAAACGTCAGAGCGTTGCTCGGCCCCGTAGATGACCATGCCCGACAGGATCCCGGCCTCGGCGGCGCTGTAGCTGTGGGCGCCGCAGATATAGCGGCTCTCGGCGAACTCGCGGCCGCGGGCATACAGAGCGTCGGCGCGCTGGGGCGCCAGTTCCGCCAGGATCATGGCCACATGAGCCCCATGGGCCGAATGACCAGACGGATAGTCGGGGTTGCCGGCCAGATGGTCGCTCTTGGCTTCGCAGATCGGCTGGTCCGTACCAATATAGGGCCGTTTCGTGCCCCAGTGCGTCTTGGCGTCCCCGACCACCGAACGGTCATTGCCCGCCCGCTCCAGCAGCGCGGTCAGAACGGGCGCCTCTTCTGGCGTCAGGCGTACGCCCAGCGCCTCGGCGAAGTGGTCATAGGTCTCGCCCGAGACATCCGAGGTCGCCAGCGCCCATCGGGGCGTGCCCCGCAGAACCCGTGTCTCCATGAAGACGCCTCGGTCCGCGATGGCGCGCGTCGAACCCGGTTCGGGCGGCGGGGCCAGCACGGTTGTCAGATCCGGCCGCTCAGCCGGGGCCAGATACCCCCGCGGCGCCGCCTCGCGGGTCCGTTCGGCGGCCAGACCGTCACAGCGCTTCTCGGTCCGCAACAAATTGCAGACGGCGGCTGCGCCGCCCGTCAACCGAACCTGATAGGCGGGAAAACGCGGATCGGCCCACATATAGTCGGTCGACACATATTGCGCGCCGCTGGCGAAGGCGGCGCTGCGTTGCATGACGTCGCCCGTCCGCGGCGCTGCGGTGTCGGCGTCCGCGCGGGTGCGGACCATGAAGCCTGCGCGCACGGCCGCCCTTATGCGCGCCTGCTCGCCGACGGGGTCGTTCAGCGTCAGATAGGCGGCGGCCGGCGAAGCCTCGTCGGTATTGACGAAGAAGACCCTGCCCTCCAGCGAACGCCGCGCGCCGCGATAGCTGGCGACCTTTTCAGGCCCCTCGTCCAGGGCGAAGAAGACCTTGCCCCGCGCCTCGCCCAGTCTCGGCCAGCCACCGGCCAACACCCCTTCGCGCAGGGTGGCGTGACGTCCCTGCACCTGATCGGGCGTGATCAGCCGCTCGGCGTCGAACACCGAACGCACCTCGGCGTCCAGCGCGTCCCAAGCGGCCGCATCAAAGTCCAGCGGCTTGGTCCCGCCCGGCATGGAGGCCTCGCCCGTCTTGGCGTTCAGCATGATCAGGATCGGCGCGTGATCCGGATGGGCGCGCGACCAGTCGCGGATTTCCGTCAGGCAGGCGACGAAGGTCAGGCAGGTGCTGCGGAAGTCGACATCCGGCATGTGCAGGGTTTTGAAGCCCGGGTGGGCCATCGCCTCCGCGAAGGCCCCACTGACCGGCGCACCCTGCCCCGGCCGCCCCAGGGCGGACAGCGGATGGGCGTAACGCCCGCCTTGCGGATCGTTCAGCACGTCGATCTCGATCTGGCGCGCGCCCGCATCCAGTTGCTCGGCCAGCGACCGGTGCGAATAGTCCAAGGCGATGGCGCCGGGGTTGACGGCGATCATGGCCTGAAGCTCGGCGTCCGGGATCGCCAGCTTGTAGCTGTTGTGCGTGCCCACGGCCGTCAGGTCATTCATGCCCAGGCGCCGGTCCATCCAGGCCTCGGCGCACGCGTCGCCCCCCGCCGCCCGCACATCGGCGGCGTCCAGATCGCAGGCCGGCGTCGCGCCGGCCAGAGCCGAGCTCGCCATCAGGGCGGCCATCAGATTGAGCATAAGGACTCCTCCAGTTCACACAGACTTTGAAAGATGATCACAGCGACCAGCGCAGACTGGCGGTCACACTGGGTCCGACGCGTCCCAACTGAAGTAGGCGTCGCGTATCGTGCTCGTAGGCCAGGTCTGTCGTGTCGGTCAGGTTCGAGGCGGCGATGACCAATACCCCGCCCGATCCGATTTCGAACGAGGCCTGGGCGTCCAGATAGCCGGCCGCGGCGACGGTGAAGTCGGACACCCCTCCCCCCTGCATGTCCGCCTCGGAACGGAAGGCGGACCGCCAGGACCAGGACAGGCCGACCGCGACCGGTCCCCGTTCGAAGAAGGGATTGATCGAATAGGCCAGGCGCGACACCCCGGCCAGGCTGCGCCCTCCAGGGCCGTGACCGTCGGTGAAGGTGCCGCTGGCCCACAGGCCGAAACCGGAGAGCAACCGTCGGTGAAGCCCTATCTCCAGGCCGCGGCTCGTGGCGCGGCCGAGATTTGCGGGCCGGGACATCAGCACCTCGGCGCGCACCAGGGGACCGGCGCGGGTCTCGAACACCAGGGTCTCCGGGGTCTCCACCAGGCCGATGAAATCGTCGATCGCCTTGTGGAAGATCGCGACGCTGAGCGCCCCCTGCGGAAAGCTCCACTCATACGAGGCGTCGAGATTGGTCGACATATAGGGGCTGAGGTCCGGGTTCCCGCCGACCCCGGTAAAGATAGAACCCGGAGACGGGGCGTCGATCTCGGCCTGTCCGCGTTCGTAGATATTCGAGACGAGGGAGCTGGCGGGCACAGTCGCCAGACGCAGATCGGCCAGCGACGGCCGGGTCATCGTCCGCGACGCCGCGAGCCGCAGGCGGCGCCCCTGATAAAAGTCGAAGGCGATGTTGAGACTGGGTAGAAGGGCTGTGTCGGCGCCGGCGTGCGACACCGGACGGATTGCCGCGACGCCGTTCTGACCGGCGTTCAGAAACGCCCCGTTCACTTCCGTCCGCGTTGTAACCAGACGAAGTCCGAGGTTGCCGAAGAAGGGTGTTCCGACGGCCTGCCCCTCGAAGTCGGCACGACCGTACACGGCGCCCACACGCTCTCCGACCGCATAGGAGTTCTGCAGATCCGCGCCGGTCGGGACAAGGGCGTCGGGGCCCACTCTGAGAGCGTCGCTTTCCCCGAGAATCAAAAAGGCGTCCTGAAACAGGTCGAAGTCAGCCGCAGCCCAGCGTCCAGGATGGCGTCGGATTAGTTCGTCGAATACGCCGTCGTGAACCTGCGCGCTCAAAAATGCAGGCGTCACCTCCGCACCGGGTCTCAGCGCCGCTTCACGATCACGCCTCTGATAGTCCCGTGACCGGTCGCTGATCTGGCCGCCGAACCGCACATCGACAAGATCCATCACGCCCAGCGGCACAGCCACCGGACGCCGTACATCGACGAGCGCCGTAAGGTCGTCGTCGACGGATTCGATCGCCCGCACGCCCAACCGTTTAAATACAAAGGCCGAAGCATCGGTGAGGTCGAGGTCGGTCTGCAGCAGCGCCGCATGACGGTCAGACGCGGCGTGACGGAGGTCAAACGCATAGGCGGGCGACGCAATCGACCGGAAGGAAATCCGCTCCAGCGGCGTATCCAACCGCGATCGCGCGCGGGACAGGCTGATCCGCGGCTTGAGCGTCCATTCGTCGACCGTCACCGTCGCCACGCCGGACACCACGACGTTCAGATGCGCCTGTTCCGAAAACTCGGTGTTGCTGTCGATCGTGCCCGCCTGAACAGAACCGGCCGTGACCACGCCGTCCTGAATGACCGCGGTGGCATCGGCCGCCTCCAGCAGCCCACCCACTCCATAGGCGATCCTGTCCTCACGAATGGTGTTGTCGAAGGTCGACACCAGGCTGTCGAACCTCAGTCGAACCGATGGCGAAGCCCGCCATTCCCCGCCCAGAAAAACGCTTCGCCGCAGCCGATCCTCATGCTCGACGGTCGTGCGGACGTCGGTCGGCGCCATGACGTCTTCGCCGCCGATCCTTACCGCCGTATAGCGCCCGACTTGGAAGCGGTCGTAGAGGACAGACCGCCCCTCCTGAGACATCCCGCCGACCAGTCCCCAGTCCCCGTCCCCGGACACGAACCGACCCGCGACGGAGATATCCGTCTCTGGCCGGCGCGTGCGCGCCTCGACCGCCGCGCCTGCCCTGAGGCTGACGAAGGGGTCGCCATCCAGCCCCCCGATCGTCTCGATGTCGATGTTGGACCCGATCCCGCCCTCGATCAGATCCGGCGTCGCTGACTTGGTCAGTTGCGCCCCCGCCAGCAGATCGGCCGACAGGGCGCGGAACCGGAACTGCCGGCCGCTCTGAGTCGAGTTGCGGATGTTCTCATTGAAGGCGACCGGCGCTCCATTTAGCGTCACGGATTGAAATAGCGGCCCCAACCCCCGAACACTGACGAACTGCCCCTCGCCCACCTCGCGCTCGATGGCCACGCCCGGCACGCGCTGCAAGGCCTCGGCCAGGTTCGCGGCGGGCAGTTCGCCGATACGGGTCGAGGACGCGCTGTCGGAAATGACGTCCGCCGCCTGTTTGCGGCGCAGCGACTCCTCGATCTGCTCCGACAACCGCCCGACGACCGTGATCGATTCCAGCTCAGCAGCCGGGACAGGCAGCGGCTCGGGCGTCGCCGAAGCCTCCATCCAGACGCGCACCCCGCGGGCGCCGATGAACCGGTGCCTCAGGCCCGTTCCTTCAAGCATCTGGCGCACGGCCGCACGCCAGGACATTCGACCCCGAACGGCGCGACTGTGGCGCATTTCGTCTGCAGGCGCGACAAACGCCAATTCGCATCCGGCCGAAACGCAGAGCTGCACCAGGGCGCGTCGGGCGTCTTGCGCGGGGATGTCGAAGGCGCGCATTCCCTCCTGCGCCTGGGCGGACGAGGTCCATCCGCCGACAGTCATGAAAGACAGGGCTGCGACCATCGCGACCACGTCACGTCGCGCACCGAACGGCGTCGATGGTGCGGGCGGTTTCACGCGGGCCGTGCCTTGCGACAAGAGAGCGAACAACAGAGAGGCAACGCTTAGCGCGCTTGCGTGACAGCTCTGCGATAGACCTAATCGGCGCGGATCAGGGCGCGCCCGTCGGCGGCCTGTTCCACAGTGATCGGCAGCAGCGCGTCCATGCGGTCGATCAGGCCCGCCTCGCCTGTCAGAGGCAGGACGGCCGTCACCCTCATGTCGGCCAGGGCCGGATCGGCAATGACCATTGGCCTGCCGGCGTAACGCCCCGCCTCATCGATCACGACCGACAGAGGCGTGTCGTGGAAGACCAGCCTGCGATCACGCCAGGCGGTGGCGGCCTCGACGTCGATCCGACGTACGCGCAGTCCGTCCCGTCCCGGCGTGAACACCGCCTGCTGGCCAGGCGCCAGGGCCACGGCCCGCTCCAGCGCGCGCGCCTTGCCGACGTCGTTACGGCCGATGGCGACCCGCCCTTCCAGCAGGGACACCTCCGCCTGATCTTTCCTCAGCGCCACGGCGAACCGCGTGCCTGTGACGATCACCCGGCGATCCTCGACGGCGACCTGGAAGGGCTGTTCGGCATTATGGTCGACGTCGAAATAGGCCGCGCCCTGCAGCAACACCACGCGGCGGGCGTCGCGGCCGTAGGCGACCTGGATCCGCGTATCGGCGTCCAGAGTGACGCGAGACCCGTCTTCCAGCGCAATATCGGTGATCTGACCCGGTGCGCTGACATAGAGACGACCTGCCGGAACACCCGGCTCCTGGCCCACGCCAGGTAGAACCAGAACGTAGGCGGCCAGGGCCGCGACCGCGCCTGTCGCCAGGCCGCCTGCGATCAGAAGACGCCTCTGCGACCGGACCGCCCGCCGCCGCCCCAGCCGCGCCAGATCGGCCGAGAAGGCCCCGCTTAACGGCGACAGCTCCGCCAGGCCTAGCTTCGCGGCTTCGTACTGGCTCAGATGGTCTTCGTCCGCTTCCAGCCAGTCGAGGAAGGCCGCCTGATCACGCGCGGAAACACCAGGCCGACGCATGCGCGCCAGCCAGGTTTCGGCGGTCCGCGGCCGACGATCAAACAGGGATGTCAGGCGCTGGATCATGCGCGAACAAAACGCTCCGGGGCGCGGCTGGGGGACGGGGCGCCGACGCCTTCAATATTCACAACGACAGTTTCACCGCACACCTCAGCCATCCCGTGAAATCTTCAGCTGACGGAGGGCTTCGGCGATATGTTTCTCGACCATGCTCACTGATACGCCCAGGCGTTTAGCGATCTGGCCGTAGGTCTGATCCTCGAACCGGTGCAGCAGGAAGGCGTCGCGGGTTCGCGGCGGCAGGGCGCGGATGACACGGGCTGCGGCGGCCAGATTCTCGCGCCCGATCAGATGCTGGTCGGCGGCAGGCGTGTCGCTGGCGACGGCGCGGGGCCCGGCGTCAAGCGAATGAATATCGTCGGTCCCGCGAACACCCGCCCGGCCCGCCGCCTTCCAACGGTCCGTCTGCAGATTGCGGGCGATGACGAACAACAAAGGCCTGGCGTCGGGGCCGGACAAGTCATGTCCGGCTCGGTGAAACCGCGTGAAGGCTTCCTGCACGACGTCCTCGGCGTCCTCGACCGACAGCCCCTTGCGCTGGACATAGGCCATCAGGTCGCGACTCAGGGCGGCGAAGAGTTGATCAACCGCCATGGTCGCCTCTTCGCCGGGCGTCAGGCGAGCGAAGACGCCCCCTCCTCACAGAGGGGGCGTCGCGCCAGGCTTTGTCCCGAGGCGTGACCCCGCCGCCCCGCAGGGCGAACTCGGTCTCGCGGCCGGGGAAGGCGGTGGACGACGTCAATCGCCCCCCGCCCTCAACATGACAGTCGCGCGTTGGAATGGATCAGAACTCCATCCGCAGGCCGAAGTTGATGCGGCGTCCCGACTTCTCGTACATCGTCGGGAAGGACGGATCCAACGTATAGCCCTTGGTCGCCTCGTCCGTGACATTGATGCCTTCCAGGTTGATCTGGAGGCTGTCGGTCACACGGTAGCTGGCCGACAGATCGACCTGGCCATAGCCTTCGCGGGTGATCGGATACATCTCGTAGCCGATGGCTTCGACATACGCGTCCTTGTAGTTGTAGGAGGCGCGGGCCTGGAACTTGGCGTTCTCGTAGAACAGGGTGACGTTATAGGTGTTGTCGGCGAGACCGATGGGCGGCGTGGGAATGCCCAGGGTCGAGGAACCGGTCAGCGAGCTGTCCAGCACCGTATAGTTGGCGTTGATCCCAAACCCTTCCAGCGGGGCGTAGAACTGGCCGAACGGCACCACGGCGACCAGCTCGACCCCGCTGACCTCATAGGAGCCAGGCTCGTTGATCGGCTGATAGACGTCGAAGGTGTAGACGCCGTCGATCGAGCCGTCGGCGTTGTACTTGGTCACGTTCGGCACCGTGCCCGTCAGGGCCTGACGCACCACGCCCTCGATCTCCTTCCAGAAGTAGGAGACCGCCAGCAGACCGCCTTCGCCCAGATACTGTTCCAGGCCCACTTCCCATTGCTTGGCGTAGGTCGGCTTCAGATTGGGGTTGCCGTCGGTGAAGCGGAACGAGTTCCAGCTGGCCGTGCGCTTGTAAGCCAGGTCGGTCAGGGCCGGACGGATCAGGGTTTCCGAAGCCGCGGCGCGGAAGATCAGGCTGTCGGTCAGATCGGCCGTGATGTTCAGGCTGGGCAGCACCTTGTCATAGCTGCCGTCGCTGGACACGGGTTCAGGGGTATAGCCGGTCGAGCCGTTCGGGTTCTGGATCTGGTGATAGCCCGACGACGTGATCGAGGTGTCGATGTAGCGGGCGCCGCCGTTGATCGCGACCGGCACCGGCCCAAGGTCGAACGCGAGGTCGGCCATGGCGTAGGCGGAGAGAACCTCTTCCGTCACCTCGTAATAGTCGCCAACGTTGAACGGGGTGACGAAGCCGTCATAGCGGAATGTGCGACGAGCGTAGTCGTTCGACACCTGGCTCCAGGTCAGGTCGCGGACGCTGAAGTCGCCGCCGGGGACCAGATCGCCGATCGTGGTCAGTTCGCTCTGCGACATCGGGCGTCCCAGATAATCGACCTTGCCCGCGCCGGAGCCCTGGATGTTCAGCGAACCGTACTGACGCTCCTTGGACTTGTCCGTATAGCGCGCGCCGACCTGGACGCTCTTCAGCGCCGGGAAGAAGCTGAAATCGAGGTACTGGGTGAAGTCGACCTGGGCGGCGTATTTGTCGTCGTTGATCTCCTCGTAGGTGGTCTCGTAGGCCTCGAACAGATAGCTAGACGGCGAGTTATACATGTCGATCGACGCCGGGTTGGCGCTCTTGACCGTCTCGCCGCCTTCCGCCGTCCAGCGCGTCCGCGACGGCGCATAGGCGACGTGCTTCAGGTTTGAGCTATCCAGCGTTTTCTCGGCGCCGGAATAACCGGCGATGGCGTGCAGCTTCCAGCTGTCGCCGCTCCAGTTCAGTTCGGTTCCGAACTGCTGGTAGTCGGTGTTGTTGATCCGCTCCTTGCTCAGCATCTCGTGCTGGGTCGCGGTGTAGGACACGTCGCGCAGCACGACCATGCCGTAATCGGCCAGGGTGGTGGCGTCGTACTCGTGGATGGTTTCCAGGGTCGAGCGGCTGGAGGCAGAATAGGCCGCCGCGTCATACTCGTCCTCGGTGGTCTCGTAACCGCCGACCATGGCGTCGAAGGCCAGACTGAAGTTGGACGACGGGCGATACTGCAGCGCGACCGTGCCGCCCCACTGGTCCTGGGTGTTCAGATAGGCGCGGTCGCCGACCTTGTCCTGGAAGATAATGCGGTTGGTGACATTGGTGTCGGAGCGGTTCGGAACCGAGATGCCGGCGTCGCGCAGCAGAACCGCAGCCGCCTGCGTGCCCCGGTCGCCCGTGGACGTGGCCAGGAAGCGCGACATGGGACGGAAGTTGATGCCCGATTCCGAGTCGGTGCGGTTAGTGCGGCGGGCCGTCGAGAAGGACACCAGCGCGCCGAAATCGCCCCAGGTGTCGCTGGCCAGGAAGGCGATCTTGGGATCGACTTCTTCGGAGATGGAGTTGTAGGCGCCCTCGACCGAGCCGACGACCCGGCGGCCGGCGTAGTCGAACGGACGGGCCGTCGAGATGTTGACCGAACCGGCGATGCCGCCTTCTTCATCGGCGGCGCGCGGCGACTTCTGGACCGTCACCTGCTGGATGATTTCCGAGGCGAAGATGTCGAACTCGACGTCCCGGCCGCCGCTGCCCGAAGCGGTCGCCAGGCCGTTGATGCTAACGAAGGTGTAATCGCTGGGCAGGCCGCGCACGGACACGCGCTGGCCCAGGCCCTTGTTGCGTTCGATGGTCACGCCGGGAATGCGCTGCAGCGCCTCGGCAAGGTTCTGCTCGGGGAAGTTGGCGACGTCGGTGGCGACGATGGAGTCCGAGAAGCCGACCGTCTTGCGCTTGATGTCCACCGCCTCTTCGAGGCTGCGACGATACGAGCCGGTGACGACGATCTCGTCGAGCGTGGCCGCATCAGCCTGGCTGGACGCGGCGACGACAGCGCTGTCGGCAGTCGGCGGGGCCGATTGCGCCAAGGCGACGAACGGCGTTGCGGCAATCACGGCGAACGCCGTCGTGCCAAGAATTCGGTTTTTCATTTGAGTAGCCCCCAGTGAGTTCTAGGCGCTTCAACGACTGGCTCTCAGCCCCCCTCAATGTGTGACAGGGCTTTTCATTCAAACTTCACGGCCCTGTCTTGTTCGACCGATTTTGACACGAAAACGGCCCGCAGGCGCATCCTGCGGGCCGTCGATCATGCGCCTCGATGGTCGCGGACTCAGCCGCCGTAGCTGCGCCCGCCGCCGCCGAAACCGCCGCGCGACACGACCGTCGTGCGGCTTTGAACCCGCGTCGGCGCCTGGCGCGCCACGTCGCCGTGCTCACGGGCGTTGGTGATGGTCCGACCGGTGCGATAGTCGCGGTAGGTGTAGCCGCCGCCGTAGCCGTTCGAATAGCGGTCCTGGCGGTCGCGATACAGCGGGCCGCCGCCGCGATAGCCGCCGCCGTTCAGCAGCTGGCCGACAACGAAACCGGCCAGCAGCGGCGTGAAGAAGGAGCCGCCGCCTTGATTGTTCGGCTGGCACTGCGACGGCCCCCACTGGCCCTCGCACTCCTCACGCGTGGCGTAGCGTGGCGCTGTCTTGGCCGCCTCTTCTTGGGCCTTGGCCAGGGCGGCGTCGCACTGGTCGTCGGGGATGTCGTTGGCGGTGCGGCATTCCTCCAGAGAGGCATAGGCCAACGCTGGCACGGGCTCAGCCTGAGGCGCGGGAACGTCCGGAGCGCCGCAAGCGGCCAGCGAGAAGCTGGCGGTGGCCATCAGACTGCTGACGTGCAGCACGCGTGACCGCTTCAGCCGACGCATCGTGGTGGTTTGGGGCAGGTTCCCTGGGTCTTTCTGGCGATCGGTCATGGTGGTCACGACGTCATGCAGGCGGCGTTCAGCAAGCCGACGCAGATAGAGATGGAGGCCAGATAGACGGCCGCGGCGATCTCGCCCGCCTCGATGCGGGCGACCAGATTGCGGAACGCCATGCGGCTGATGGCCACGAAGACGACGATCTGGATGATCCCGGCCAGCAGGGCCCAGGCCGCGAACTCCATCAGGCTCACCGTATGCGACAGGGCGGAGGCCAGAGGCAGGACATAGCCGATCAAGGCCCCGCCCAGCGCGATGGCGGCGGCCGTATTGCCTTCGCGGATCAGCGTATGCTCGTGATACGGCGTGACCCACTGGTAGACCAGCTTGAAGGCCAGGGTGAAGGCGCCGGCCGCCGCGAAGGCGATGATGAAGGCGATCGCCCCCTGCTGAAATATGAACCAGTCGAACATTCTGTCTGCCCTTGATGTGCGCCTCAGGCGCGGAACTCGGCCATTTCCAGCGGAATGCCGATCATGATTTCGTGCGTCGTCTCGCCGCCCTCAGGCTGCTGCTCCAGCGCGATCATCAGTTCGCGCCCGTCCGCCAGCTCCCGCGCATACAGCATGCAGGTCTGGAAGATCTTGGCATAGGGCGTGATCGCCGACCGGTCGTCCCAGATGGTTTCCCATAGAGTGACCGGCGGCTGAACGGCGTCGCTCTCGGCGAACCAGAAACGCGGATAGTCGGGCAGTTCCTCGGCCGCGCCGTGGAAGACCGGCGCCGATAGGCGGTCGCGCCAAATCCGCCGCTCGCGCTCGCCCGGCGGATAGGCCGAGGTCCAGGGAATGAACAGGCTGAAGTCATAGCTTTCGGCGCCCGCCTCGTCGTCGCTCATGGCCTGAAGCATGACGTGGTCGTCGGTATAGAAGCGGTGGACGAACTGGCCGCTGTCCAGGCTGACCAGACCCTGGGCCGAAATGTCCAGCACGTCCCGATCCAGAACGAAATGGGTCTCACCGCCCAGTCGACGCCAGGCCAGCGGATCCAGCGACACGGTCCGACCCACGGTGATGTTGCGCACCGTCGCCAGCTTGGAGACCGGCTCCGCCTTGTCGGGTGATCCGAAGAGTTTCTTGAACATGGGCGACTATCTAGGCCCGATGCGCGCCGACGGCGAGCGAACAGCGAGGATGCGACCGAATGATGCGGTTCATGGCTCGAAAATCCAACACATCTTGCCGGACGTCAAGCGTTCATGTTACGCGTTTCATGAAACATGCCCAGCGCCAGCCCGCCCTCGTCCGCCGCCAATGACCGCATCCGCGCGTGGCGGCAGGCGCGCCGCGAGGCAGGCCTAGTCAAGCTGGAGCTCTGGGTGCCTGAATCCGCACGCGACGACGTCAAGGCCGCCGTCCGCGCCATCATCACCGATTCCACCCGCGGCCCCCATCTTGCCGGTCGCGCGCGCCGCCCCACTTCTCATTCCATCACTTCTGGAGACGACCACCATATGGACGCCGTGATCGAAACCCCCTGGACCGTGCCCGCCATCAAGACGGCGATGGACGAATCCCCCCTGCTGCGCGAGGGCGAGATGACCCTGCGCGTGCTGGAGGGCGCCGAGCCTGTGCTGCTCGCGACCATGCACGAATACGGCGACCTGCCGATCTATCTCAGCGTCGGCGGCGCCCAGATTGTCTGTTCGGTCCTGCTATGGCCCGTCTCCGAACAGGCCGACCGCCACGCCTTCAACGAGTTCCTGCTGAAGGCCCAGCGCGTGGTGCCCCTGTCCAACTTCGCCATTACCAACGTCGGCGGCGAAGACGTGTATGAGCTGATGGGCGAACTGTCGTGCAAGACGACCCTGCAGACCATCCTCATCGAACTGCGCACCCTGGCCGAGAATGCGATCGACGCCACTGAATTGCGTGAAACCTTCGGCGCCGACGCCGCCTGATCCGGAGACCCGACCATGTCCATGCTCAGAAAACTCTCCGCCCTGTTCCGCGGTTCGGCCCATGACGCCGCCCAGGGCGTCGTCGACGCC
>JBKBXN010000031.1:0-19803 GCA_046314055.1 Brevundimonas sp. | reverse complement strand
GGATGTCGCGGATGTCGTTGACGCCGGTGTGGGACGCCGCGTCCATCTCCATCACGTCCATATGCTGGCCGGCCATGATGGCGGCGTCGTGCCGGCCGTGGGCGGTCAGGGTCAGGGACGGCCGGTCGATGGTCTCCGTCTCGTTGTTCAGGGCGCGGGCCAGCAGGCGGGCCGTGGTGGTCTTGCCGACGCCCCGCACCCCGGTCAGCATGAAGGCGTGGGCGATCCGGCCGGTCGAAAAGGCGTTGGTCAGGGTGCGGACCATCGCCTCCTGCCCGATCAGGTCTTCGAAGGTGCGCGGCCGGTATTTGCGCGCCAGCACCTGATAGGCGGACCCGTCGTCGACATGGGCTTCGACTTCGGATGGGGTGGCCTTGGCGGCGACAGGCGCAGGAACAGGCGCCGCGACCGGCTCAGGCGTCGCGGCAGGCTGGGGCGCAGCAGCAGGTGCGCCGAACATGTCGTCGGTGTTCTCGTCGCGTTCGACGACGTCGTCCTCTTCCCAAGGCGGGCCGTCGAGATTCGTGTCGCTGTCCGTCATGGGCGAAGTCTTACAGCGGGCGAGCGGCGGGGCGAAGAGATTCTCGTCTGACCCGCACCCGCTGTCTCGCTGTTCCAGCATCCTGCGGCGGATCCATTTCGCCTTCGGCGCCGCTGGGTTCCGGGTCTTCGGGCCAAGAGGCCCTCCGCCCGGAATGACGAAAGGGGAGGGGAGCGATAGCGCGCAATCGCGCTCAAGCCGCGAGCGACCGCGTCGCGATCGTAGCGCACCAAAAATGTGATGGAGTAGAGACCGCGCGACCCGAAGGGGAATTCGTTGTGGCTGCTGCCTTCCGGCCCTGACCAGATTGGCGAAACCTTCGCCCGCGCGATCTCCGAGAGGGGATATGACGGGTGCGGCGGACGGAATCAAGGGTTACAAGGCCGCATGGCTCATCAGAATATCTTCGCCGGTAATCCACTCGACCGCGCCGGCGACCTGCGCAACGATCCCGAATGGCTGACTGCGCAGGAGGCGAACCCCGAGGCCCAGGCCCTGGTGCTGTGGGAGGGACGGCCCCTGGTCGAGGAAACGGCCGACGGGCCGCGACTGGCGTGGCTGTCGCTGAAACATGCGCGCGACATCGTGCCGGATCGGGACGTCTTTCTGGGTTTGTGGAAGGACGCGCCCGTCTTTGCCATCGAATTCGAAGGCTCCATCGACCCAACCGACGGCCCGCTGGGCGGCCTGGGCGTCTTTCACGAGATGCGCGGCGCGGCGGCCATTCTGCCGGCCCAGGACGCGGCCATGGCGGGCGGGGCCAAGAGCCTGTTCGATTGGCGACGCAAACACGGCTTCTGCGCCAACTGCGGCACGCTGAGCGAGACGACCTCGGGCGGGTGGAAACGGCGCTGTCCGGCCTGCGGGACCGAACATTTCCCGCGCGTCGATCCGGTCACCATCATGCTGCCGGTCTACAAGGGCGGGCCCGAGCCCCTCTGCCTGCTGGGCCGTCAGGCCTCCTGGCCCGAGGGCCGGATGTCGGCTCTAGCCGGCTTCCTGGAGCCCGGCGAGTCGATCGAGGAGGCCTGCGCGCGCGAGGTCAAGGAAGAGGCGGGCCTGACGGTGGTCGACGCCGTCTATCACTCCAGCCAGCCCTGGCCCTTCCCATCGCAACTGATGATCGGCCTGATCGCCGAGGTGTCGGACGACCAGGCCCGGCCCGATCAGACCGAGCTGGAATCGGTGGCCTGGCTGACGCGGGCCGAAGCCAGGGCGGTGCTGGCCGGCGACCACCCGACCATTCAAGCCCCGCCGTCTCTCGCCATCGCCCATAGCCTGATCAAGGCCTGGGCGGAGGAGGGGTAGGGAGACTTTTCCCTCCCCCTGCGGGGAGGGGGGCGCGAAGCGACCGGGTGGGGGCGGCAAGGCAAGGCCGCACCTATCTGATTTCAACTTAAGTCCGCGAGACGTCGCCCGGCCCTCCCCACCCGGCCTCGCCTACGGCTCAGCCGCCCTCCCCCGCTGGGGAGGGAGACGGATGCGCGTTCAAGCCAACGCCCGCGCCGCCTCCAGGTCGGCGGGATTGTCGACGGACAGGGGGGCTTCGTCGATGACGGCGGCCCAGATCTGCATCCCCATTTCCAGGGCGCGCAGTTGTTCCAGCTTCTCCCGCTTCTCCAACGGCGACTGGGGCGCGACGCAGAAGCGGTTCAGGGCTGCGCGGCGATAGCCGTAGACGCCGATATGACGCCAGATCGGCGCGTCGCCGTACAGGGTCGAGCGGGTGAAATAGAGGGCGCGGGCCTGACGCTCGTTCTCGCCCAGGGCCAGGACGGCCTTGACGACATCGGGATTGGTACGGTCCGACAGATCGGCCTCGGCGGCGACCAGGGTCGCGATATCGCAGCTCGGTTCGCCGTGCAGAATGGCGGCGCAGGCCGTGGCCAGGCCCGGGTCGGCGAAGGGCATGTCGCCCTGGACGTTGATCACGGCGTCGAAATCGCCTTCCGGGTCGATGGCGTCCACGGCGGCGCGGATACGGTCCGAGCCCGAGGGCAGGTCGGGATCGGTCAGAATGGCCCGACCGCCGATGGCCTCAATGGCGGCGACGATCTCTGGATCGCCGGCGGCGACCGCGACCGGCAGGCCTGAGGCCTCGGCCTGCTGATAGGCCCGCACGATCATGGGTTTGCCGCCGATATCGGCCAGCGGCTTGTTCGGCAGACGGGTCGCCGCCATGCGAGCGGGTATCAATATCAACGGATTCATGAGTCTACTCGGAGCCTGCCTGGATCAGCCGCCGCTCTTGGAGCGTTCGCGCCGGTTGCGAACCCCGCGCTACCGTGCCAGACGTGAACAGGCAAGGAAGGCTTCGCTGCGTAAGACGGCGAAGTTGGGAAACCTCTGGGACGGGATGAGACGACGCGCATGAGCGGCGATCTGAAATGGAACAAGATTTTCGGTGCGGCCCTGGGGACGGCGTTCGTCATCCTGGTCGTGCAACAGGCGTCGGGCCTGATCTATCATTCCGAAACGCCGGAAAAGATGGGCTATTTCGTCGACGCGCCGGACGAGGCCGCCGGCGCTGAAGAGGTCGAGCTGCCGCCCGACTGGGGCACGGTCCTGCCGGCCGCCGACCTGGCCGCGGGCGAGGCCGCCTTTGCGCGCTGCCAGGCCTGCCACAATGCGGCGCAGGGCGGGGCCAACGGCATCGGTCCGAATCTGTATGGCGTGGTCGGCGGACCGGTCCTGCACAGTGCGGGCTTCGCCTATTCGGACGCCATGACCAAGCACAAGGCCGAGGCGCCGACTTGGGGCTATGACGAGTTGAACAGCTTCATCACCGCCCCCGCCCGCTATGTGCCCGGCACCAAGATGTCCTTCGCCGGCATTCGCGACACCCAGACCCGGATCAATCTGATCGCCTGGCTGCGGACCCAGGGCTCGGGCGGCTTCGCCGTCCCGGCGCCTGATCCTGCGCGTCAGCCCGGCGCGGCGGCCCCGGCCGAAGGAGAGGCGCCGCCAACCGAGGGCGCGCCTGCGACCGAGGCGACCGGCGAGACCCCGGCTGTCGGCGCGGCGCCCACGACCCAGCAGACCCCGGCTGCTCCGCCCGCTGCGACCAGCGCGGCGCCGCCGAACAACTGATCGATCCAAGATCACCGAATTGAATCGGGGCGGCCTGCGAAGGCCGCCCCGTTTTTCTTGGGTGGTTACGCGGGATCAGAGGATCTTTGCGGCCTCGTCGAACGACAGGCGCGGCGAGCGCGGGAACAGGTTTTCGTCCGTGCCGTAACCGAGGTTCAGGATATAGTTCGGCTCGACATTGCTGTCGGGGAAGAACTCCGCCTTCACCGCCGCGGCGTCGAAGCCGGACATGGGGCCGACGTCCAGACCCAGTGCGCGGGCGGCGATGGTCAGGTATCCGCCCTGCAGCGAGGCGTTGCGGAAGGCGCTTTCGCGACGCCAGGCCTCGTCGGCGAACCAGGCCTTGGCCCCCGGCGCATGCGGGAACAGGGCGTCCAGATGTTCGTGGAAGTCGATGTCCTGGCCGATGATCAGGTTCACCGGCGCCTGCTGGGTCTTGGCGCGATTGCCCTCGCTCATCAGCGGGATCAGGCGCGCCTTGGCCTCGGGCGAGGTGACGAAGACGAACCGGGCGGGGCTGGCGTTGACCGCCGTGGGCCCGAACTTGGTCAGGTCGTACAGTTTGCGCAGCAGTTCCGGCGCGACCGGGCGGTCGCTCCAGGCGTTGCGGGTGCGCGCCTCGGTGAAGAGTTGCGACAGGGCGGCGTCCGACAGCGGGGCGTCGCGTTGGGTGACAGAATCATAGGCCATGGGGGCGTCCTGACTACAAAAGCAACAAGTGCAGGTGCTGATTTAATCTCTTTAGCAACTGCTGCAAGTGCAGATTTCGCAATCCATCGTTTCCGATCGCGCGCCTATCCGTGCGCCGTGACAACGGGATGTGGCGAAACACCCCTGTCGCACCGCCGGTCTTCGTCTTATCTAGGGGGAATGAAAGATTTGACCCAACTGATGCAGCAGGCCCAGGCGATGCAGCAAAAGCTGCAGGACGCCCAGGCGAAGATGGCCGAAACCTCCGCCGAGGGCTCCTCGGGCGGCGGGCTGGTGAGCGTGGCGCTGAAGGGCGCAGGCGAGATCACCGCGATCAAGATCGACGACAGCCTGTTGTCGCCCGGCGAGGGCGAGATCCTGGCGGACCTGATCGTGGCCGCCCACGCCGACGCCAAGCGCAAGCTGGACGAGGTCAACAACGCCCTGATGCGCGAGGCCGCAGGACCCATGGCCGGGATGAATATTCCCGGAATGCCGAAACTGTTCTGATGGCTGCGTCCGCCGGGCCGGAGATCGAACGGCTCATCTCCCTTCTCGCCAAGCTTCCGGGCCTGGGTCCGCGTTCAGCCCGGCGCGCGGCCCTGGCGCTGCTGAAGCGACGCGAGCAATTGCTTGTGCCCCTGGCGGCGTCTCTGGCCGAGACGGCCGAGAAGGTCGTGTCCTGCTCGGTCTGCGGCGCGCCCGACACCCGCGACCCCTGCGCCATCTGTTCGGACGGATCGCGCGACAACGGCCTGATCTGCGTGGTCGAGGAGGCCGGCGCCCTGTGGGCCATGGAGCGGTCCGGCGCCTTCCGCGGCAAATATCATGTGCTGGGCGGTCTGTTGTCGGCCCTGGACGGGGTCGGCCCCGAACATCTGCGCATCGCCGAACTGGTCGGCCGGGTCAGGCATCAGAACGAGGGGGGCGGGGCCGTGCGCGAGGTCGTCCTGGCCCTGCCCGCCACCGTCGACGGCCAGACCACCGCCCATTATGTCGCCGAACGCATCTCCGGCCCCGATGTCCAGGTCACCTCCCTGGCGCGCGGCGTGCCGGTGGGCGGCGAACTGGACTGGCTGGACGACGGCACCATCGTCCAGGCCATGCGGGCGCGCCGGCCGGCGTGACGATTCGCCGGGATTGATCCCGGTCCCGAAACGCGCTGTGGTGGTGTCAGGTGTTCGTGGGGGCGAAGAATGGGGCGTGAGGTCAAGGTGGCGCTGGGCGCTGCGGCGGGAATCGCCGCCCTGGTGATCGGGTTCATCTTCCTGGTCCGGTTCGCCGTGCCCCTGATTTTGGAAGCGCATTTCGCCGGCAGTCTGATCACCGCCTCGGTGGTCGGGATCGCCGGTATTCTGGCCCTGTGCTGGGCGGCGTGGCGACTGTTCGCCTGGGCGTCTCGCGCCCTGGGAGTCTCGGGGGGAGACCAATGACTTTTGGAACCGGAATGGGCGGGATCAAGCCGCCGTCGTTTCGTGGCGGCGGCTCGGTGGGCCGCACCCTGGTGATGATCGGCGGCATACTGGGGCTGATCGTGGTCGCCTCGATCAGCGTCTCGTCGTGCAGCGTCACGGTCGAGAGCGGCTATATGGGCATCAAGACCACCAAGTTCGGGCCGAACCCCGGCGTGCAACGTGACGAATTGGGTCCGGGCTTCCACTGGGAGGGGATCGGCGAGAAGATCCGCACCTATCAGACCCTGCAACGCACCTATTCCTACACGCGCGAGCCGAACGCCGATGGACGCGAGAACGAGGAGATCATGTTCTCCGACGTTCTGGGTCTGCCCATGACCGCCGACGTGGCCCTGACCTTCAAGGTGCGCGAGGACCGGGCGGCCGACCTTTACGCCACCTGGCGCCAGGAGTTCGACGCCTTCATCGACGGCCCGCTGCGCACCTCGGTGCGCGCCGCCATCGCCCGCGAGACCGAAAAACTGCCCGTGGCCTGTAACGCTCAGCAGTCGAGCGTCCCGGTCGTCGCGCCCGTGGCGGCGCCAGGCGCCCCCATCGTCCCCGTCGGCACCCAGGACGCCGAGGACTGCCCTGGCCAACTGATCGGTCCGGGACGCCAGATCGTGCTTCAGAAGGCCATGCAAGCCTTGCAACGCGAATGGGCGCCCCAGGGGCTGGACATCATCCGGATGGAGTGGGTCGGGTCGATCCGCTATCCCGAGAGCGTCGTCACCGCCATCCAGTCGCGCACCACGGCCGAGCAGAACACGCGCGCGGCCCTGGAACGGGTCAATCTGGAGCGGGCCAACGCCGAGGCCCGCATCGCCCAGGCGCGCGGCCAGGCCGAGGCCAACCGGTTGCTGGCGGAATCGATCCGGTCCAACCCCGAGGTGGTCCGCCTGCGCGAGGTCGAACGCACCCTGGGCGTCTGCCCGTTGGATGCGGAAACCTGCGTCGTCGGCTCCGGCATCGACGTTTCGGCCCTGATCGCATCCCGCAACGCGGCCTCGGGGGCGGACCGTTAAAGCCCTTACCGGAAGGCCGGTCGCGGATCGGCTTTTCCGGGAGGGCGACTCCCGCTAGGAACGGAGCATGAACATGCTCGCGCTGATCCTCGCCGTCCTCGCCGCCGCCCTTGGGGTCGGCTTCCTGTGGGCCTTCATGGGCTGGCAGAGGGCGCAGGGGGAGTTGTCGGCGGCCCTGGCGCGGATCGATCTGGTTGAGGACAGCCGCGTCACCATGGGCGAATTGCTCAGGGCGCAAGCGGCCCAGTCTGCCCAGGTGGTGGCGGACCAGATGGTCAGTCGCGCGACCGAGACCTTCCGCGCCCAGGACCAGCTGGCGCGTGAGCGGATGGCGGCCCAGCTGAAGCCGGTGGCCGACACCCTGACGAAGTTTCAGGAACATGTGGCGGCGCTGGAAAAGACCCGCGCCGAGGAGACCGGCGGTCTCAAGGAACAACTGACCCAGTTGATGGCCGCCTCGTCAGCGACGCGAGACGAGGCGCGCAAACTGACCGAGGCCCTGCGCGGCAACACCGGCCGGCGCGGCCGCTGGGGCGAACAGACCTGCCGAAACGTGCTGGAGGCCGCCGGCATGGCCGGCCGGTTCGATTTCACTGAACAGACCTCCAGCGCCGACGACGACGGGCGGCAGAACCGGCCCGACTTCCTGGTGCGCCTGCCGGGCGGCGGCCTGTTCGTGATCGACGCCAAGGTGCCCCTGGCGTTTGACGACGAGGAGGGCGACGAAGAGGCGCGCGCCCGCTCGGTCGGTCTGCGCATCGCCGCCAGCCTGAAAACCCATGTGCGCCAGCTGTCGTCCAAGGCCTATCAGGACCAGTTCAAGCCCAGCCCGGATTTCGTCGTCCTGTTCGTACCGGGCGACAGCTTCCTGGCCACCGCCCTGGACCATGCGCCGGACCTGTTGTCGGACGCGATGGAATCGCGGGTCGTCATCGCCACACCCTCCACCCTGTTCGCTCTGTGCAAGGCCGTCGCCTACGGCTGGCGCGCCGAGGAGCAGGCGGCCAACGCCGACAAGGTCGCGGCCCTGGGGCGCGAACTCTACAAGCGGCTGTCGGTCATGGGCGGCCATGCCTCGGCGGTCGGTCGGGCGCTGGATCAGGCCGTCGGCAAGTACAACCAGTTCGTAGGCTCGCTGGAGAGCCAGGTCATGGTCTCGGCCCGCCGGTTCGAGGATCTGCAGGTGGACCACGAGGGCAAGGAAATTCCTGCGCTTTCTCAGGTCGAAACCCAGCCGCGAACCATCACCCGGCCTGAGCTGACGGGACCTGCAGACAACTGACCTTGTCTCTTTGACAAGGGTGCTTGACAGGCCGTCCTCTTGAGGTAAAGTGACCTTGTCATAACGACAAGGAGCATTGTCATGGCCAAAGGCCTTTGGAAAATCATAGCGCTGTCACTGGCGGGCGTGCTGGCGATCATGGTGCTGGTTGTGGCCCTCGCCGTCGCCACCGTCTTCGCTTCGGATCGCGGTCTGGTCGAGGAAGACACGGCGCTGCTGGCGATTATCGGCGTCATGGCGGTGCTGGTGATGGCCCTGTCGCTCTGGCTCGGTTTCGCCTGGATGGTTCGCATCGACGAGGCCGCGCGCGAGGCGCACAAGGCGGCCTGGTTTTACGGCGGGTCCATCGGTTTGGCCGTAGGCGGCGTCTTCGTCGTCCTTGCCACCGCGCCGCCGGCTGAGCGGTTTGTGATCGCTTCTCCCTTCGACGGTCGGACCGACCCCGCCGCCTACGCCGCGACCGGCGCCCTGGGCATGATGGCGCTGATGCTGATCGGTTACGCCGTGGTCTGGGGCTGGTGGTGGCTGGCGCGCCGGTGAGGGCTGAACCATGAACAACCGCCTCAAGGTGTTGCGGGCCGAACGCGACTGGTCCCAGGCCCATCTCGCCGAACTGCTGGGCGTGTCGCGTCAGACCGTCAATGCGCTGGAGACCGGCCGCTACGACCCGTCCCTGCCGCTGGCTTTCAAGATCGCCCGCATCTTCGAACAACCGATCGAGTCCATTTTCTCGGAAGAGGAGAACAACGGATGACCACTTCATCCCCCAAAAACGTTCGCCCGCCGCGTCGCCTTCTGGTCAGCGTCGGCGTCGGCATGGCGATGGCTGTCGCCGGCTATGTCTTCGGCCGAACGGTCCTGCCACATCTGATCGGGCCGGACGCCCTGGACGGCCTGGACCTGCGATGGTCAGACGCTCTGGCGGCCTTGACCGGCATCGCCCTGATGATCGGCGCCGGCGCGGTCATGGTCATCAGTCTGGACCCGCGTCGTCTGGCCCGGATGTATCATCTGGAAGAGGCCGCCTCGCCCGAGGAGGTCGGTCAGGCCCGCTTCCAGGCGGCCGTCCTGGGCTTCTCCGGCTTCATCCTGGTGCTGCCCATTGTCTTCGCTCTGGCGGGACTGGCGGGCGGCATGGCGATGGGCCTGATCATTCTGCTGTTCGCCATTCATACGGTGCTGAACATCAGGATGTGGCGCGGCGTCGATGAACTGCTGCGCCGCACCACCCTGGAGGCCGCCACCGCGACCTTCTTCCTGGGCCAGGGCGTGCTCTTTCTCTGGGCGGCGGCCGAGCGGCTCAGCCTGCTTCCGCCCCTCACCGCCTGGGACGTCTACGCCGTCCTGATGACCCTCTACCTGTTCGTCTCCGCCGTCGTGTCCGCCCGTCGCGGGCTCGCCTAAACCCCAACATTTCCACATCTTTTCAACCGAGGAACCAATCATGACCCTTTCCAAACGCCTCAAGTCTTCCGTTTCCACCCTCACCCAGGGCGTCGTCGGCGTCGCCGCCGGCCTGGCCCTGGTCTTCGCCATCGCCGGCGCTCCGGCCCAGGCCCTGGCCCAGGCCGCCCCGGCTCCAGCCGCCGCCGCGGCGCCCGCCATTCAGGGCCAGGGACCGGCCCTGTGGGTGGTCAAGGATGCGGACTCGACCCTGTATCTGTTCGGCACGGTCCATGTGCTGCGCCCGACCACCGGCTGGAACAGCCCGCGCGTCCAGGCCGCCTTCGAAAGCGCCTCGGACATCTGGTTCGAAATCAGCAAGCCCGACGACCAGGCGGCCGTCATCCCCCTGGTGCAGCAATACGGCATGTCGCCTCAGACCCCGCTGTCCAGCCGCCTGACGGCCGAAGAACTGGCCCAGCTGAACGTCGCCGCCCAGACCATCGGCCTCACCGCCGCCCAGATGGAGCCGATGAAGCCCTGGCTGGTCGGTCTGACCCTGTCGGTCGCCCCCCTGCTGAAGGCGGGCTATGATCCCCAGTCGGGCGTCGAGCAAGCGCTGAAGGCGCGCGCCCTGGCGGCGGGCAAGCCCGTGCATGGCCTGGAAACGATCGAGGAGCAGATCGGCATGCTGGCCACCCTGCCTGACGACGTCCAGCTGGAGCTCCTGCGCGAGACGCTGAAGGACTATGACCAGGCGGTGGTCCGGCTCGACTCCATGGTGGAATCCTGGGCCAAGGGCGATGTCGAAGCCCTGGACAAGATCGTCGTCGAGGAAATGAAGACCGACGCGCCGGAACTGTACAAGGTGCTGCTGGTCGACCGGAACACCGACTGGGCCGACCAGATCCAGACCCAGCTTCAAGGTTCCGGCACCGCCTTCATCGCCGTGGGCGCCGCCCACCTGACCGGCGACGACAGCGTCCAGTCGATCTTGAAGTCGCGCGGCGTCGCCGTCGAAAGCGTCGAGTAGAAATAGACGGAAGGCGGCGGCGCTCAGGCCTGATTGACGCCCCAGGCGAAGATCACCCACAGCGCCGCCGCGATCGCCGCCGCCAGAAGCGCGGCCGCAAGACAGCCGAAACCGAGACCGCCCAGGCCGCTTCCGTCGTTCCCTCTCCGCATTTCGGCTCCTCCCCCTGAGAAGACCTTGCCTCGCCGCCTTGAGCCGCGCCAGACCTCCGTCTAAGGAAGACGTCGCGCGGGCGTAGTTCAGAGGTAGAACGTCAGCTTCCCAAGCTGAATGTCGTGGGTTCGATTCCCATCGCCCGCTCCAACACTTAGCGGATTTTCGGGTCAGGTTTTTTCCGCGCTTTTTTCCAGCTTCGTTCTGCGGTCGTTCCGGTCCATGCGGCGAATCATGTCCCGCAGCAGGGCGTCGCGCTTCACATAGCGACGAATAATGCGGTCCACGCTGTCTTCGTCCCAGGCCAGGGCGTCGGCGATTTCGCGGTTGGTCCAGCCGGCCAGGTGCATGCGGGTGGCGGCCGTGCCCCGGAAGTCGTGATAGTGCAGATCGTCGCCCTGCATGCCGGCGGCGATCAGGGCCTTGTTCCAGCTGGACCCGAATCCGGACTTCCACGGAAGGCCGTCGCTGTTCGTCAGGACGATGGTCGAGACGCGGGGGATTTCCTTCAGCAGAGCCTTCAACTCGCCGTACAGCGGGACGAGGGCGCCCGCCCCGGTCTTGCCCGTCGCCGGCAGTTCGATGGCCAGCTTGCCGACGTGGTTCCAGGACAGGCGCAGCAGATCCCCGCGCCGCAGGCCGGTGAGAGCCGCCAGGCGCGCCGCCAGCATGATCTGGGCCGGGGCCTTGGCCGCCAGGCGGGCCATGTCCGCCTCGGTCCAGATGCGGTCGGCGCGGTCGCTGCTGTAGCGGTTCTTCAGGCCGATGCACGGATTGGCCGCCAGCAGGTCCTGGTCGACGGCGAAGGACAGCATGGCCGACAGCACCTGTTTGGCCATGTCGGCCTGGCGCGGATGATCCTTCCACCGCTTGTCCAGCCAGCGTTTGATGATCGGGCGGATGACGGTGGCGCGGTCGAACTGGATGATGCGCAGGGCGCCGAAGTCGGTCTGGATCGCCTTCACGAAGGGCTTCCAGTTCTTCCGGGTGCTGTCGGCCATGCCGCCCTGACCGCGCGGCCTGGTCCAGGCGTCCGACGCCAGCCATAGATGGGTCAGGCCCAGCATCTTGGACCGGTCGCCGGTGCGGCGCGTGGCCAGGGCGACGGCCAGTTCCTCGACGAAGGCGGCCGAGCCCGGCTCGGCGTGCAGGCGTGGCGCGCCCTTGCCCTTCCAGGCGTAGTAGTAAGCGACGCCGCTCTTGGCGACGACGCGATAGACCGAGTCGAGATTGACGGTGGCGGCCATGCCCAGCCCGGATGTGGTCAGCCCCATTGGCGTTCCTGCCATTCCCCCAACTCTCGATCGAGATCGGCGTCAAGGTCGGCGCCGGGATCCGGGGCGCGCACGGCGTTCGCATCCGGACCGGCCCCGGGCAGGATCAAGAGGTCGCCCGTGGCCCGTTCGATCCGCACATGCCAGTCGCCCGCGATCTTCGCCGCCGCGCGCAGGGCGCGGGCGACGTCGGTCTGTTTGAAGGCGAGGGGACCGGAGGGCATAGCGTCAGGCGCGCTCCAGCTCGCGAAGCGTCAGCGCCCAGACCCACGGGTTGGCGTCAAAGATCGGTTCCGGGTAACGCCCATCGCCGTTGTAGTAGAAGTTCCAGCGCGGACCGCCGTGCAACTCGTTGATGAAGTTGGCGAAGGCCATCTGCGGATCGCCGAGGGCGATGTCTCGCGCCGTGACGGGGTCGCCATTCCAGCCATGTGCGCCGACACGAGACCAGTCCATCGACCATCCCCCGCCGGGAGCGACGCCGATCGGCTGCAGGGTCGCGCCTTCCGCGATCGCGTCCGCGCGACTGATGTCGGCCAAGCGTTCGACGCGGACTTCGGTGATCTCGAACGTCAGGCGGGAAGCCCAGCGGGGCATGAAGAGCGGCGAGACATTCCCGCGCGCCGCCGCCTTCGGCATGGTCCAGTCGCGGTCGCCGAAATCGCCATCCTTGATCGTGCGCACGGCGCCGTCGGCGTGATAGGCGACGTCGAGGTCCCAGGGTTGGACCGCAGCCGTTGGACGCCATGTTTCCTTGACCCATAGCCGGTCGCCGGGGACGCCGTAGGGGCATGGGCCCGCGCGCTGGATATAGCCGTCGCGGCCGTTCCGCCTAGCCCAGAGACCGGGTTCCGAGACGTTTCGCCAGCCCTTCCGTCGCAGATCTTCGCCCGACCAAAAAAAGACCTCGTCCGCGTCAGTTGGAACATCCAGCTTCACAACCCGCCGGGTCTGCGTCTTGCGGCCGTCCAGCAGGGCGCGGACCATGGGACCGCTGAACAGGATGGGGCGTTCCTTGAGCGCGGTCATTTTGGCGTCTCCGATAGGCCTTCGAATAGGGCCTCGAGAATGTCGGCGTCCGTGACGTCCGGCGTCGCCAGCCGCATGACTGTTCTCGCAAAGACGATGGCGGCGGCGGCGGCCGAGATGGTTACGACTTCGCGCTGATAAGGGCTGTCGCACAGCATGAAGGTGCGCGTGATCATATGGCCTATGTCGGCAGCGACCTTGCGGCCCAGGTCGCTGGCCAGCGCGTAGTCTGCAGGATCGGCGGGTATAGCGCTCACGACGTCGGCTCCGGATAGCCGTCGTGCTGGACGCCGTCGAGGCGGCGGCCGGCGGCCTTCTTGCCGACCCGTTCGAAGCGCCAGCCGCCGACGTCCTGAGGCGCGGCGTCGTCTGGGACCGGAGAGCCGTCATGCATGATGGCCTTCTGAATGGCTCTGCCCGGCACCCAGGCGTCGCGCGGCGACCATTCGCCCCACTGTTTGAACAGGAAAGGCGTGCCGGCAGCGGCGCACTGGTCCCGCAGCGACCGCGCCCAGTCGGGGTGCATGGGGCGGGCGCCGTGGCCGCTTTCGCCGCCGGCGACGACCCAGTCGATCCGGTGGCGCCGATCGGGGCCATCGCCGCCTTCGGTGAAGCCATCGCCGCAGTCGAAGAAATAATAGTCGCCGGTCTCGAGACAGCTGAACTTCCAGTCGGTCTCGTGATCCTCCGGCACGTAGCGGGGCGCCTGGATCGCGCCGAGGTCGACCGGCCCCAGTAGCGGCTCGGCCGAGAGCCAGCGGACGGCGGCGGGCGTGTCCAGCAGCAGGGGGATGCGTTCGTCGGCGCGGACCTGGTCCTCGACGCTGACGCCCAGCCAGACATTGGGGAGGGGCCATTGGTAGAGACTGGTGTCCGGATCGATCTGACGCATGGCCTGCTGGACGCGACCTCGGGTCCGCCAGGCTTGGCCATGCTCTGCATCGCCAAAGCCGCTGACGTACTGCTGCATCCACTCCGGTCGCTTCGTCAGGACCTGGAAGACGTGTTGGGGGCACAGGGCCATCACGGCGAAGATCTGATCCAGCCAGTGCATCTCTACGCCGTCGTGGAACAGGTCGCCGTGGGCGGCGACGAAGATCTTGCGAGGCTTGGCCCAGCGCAGCGGCTGGTCTAGCCATTGGGCGTTGAATCGCACCTGGCCGTTCCAGACCGGCCCCGCCTTGCTGTCGATCGTCAGGCCTGCGCGGGAGGGGTGATCGCGAAGCCGGGTGCCCGCCCACTTCATCGCATAGCAGTTGGTGCAGCCCGGCGAGACGAGGCTGCACCCCGTGACGATGTTCCAGGTCGTGTCGGCCCATTCAATGTGGGTGTGATCAGCCATGGTCGGCGGCCTGCGCTTTCAGGTTGGCCAAGACTTCTTCCTCTCGCGCGCTGACCGCCTTGGTCAGGCACTGCAGGACGGTCGCGCCCTTGAATCGGCGGTCGTTCCAATCGGTCCAGGCACCGTTGCAGTCCACGGCCATCCGGTCGTCGGCGTCGGTCGCCTCGGGGTCGTCGGCGGCGATCGTTACGCAGTCGCCTTCGTCGGTCCGCAGGGCCTCGATCAGTCGCTGGATTCTCAGTGCGGATAGAGCGCGGTCACAGGCCTCGTCTGACAGCGCCAGCAGCCCGATCGCTGCGCTCTCCGAAACGGAATACAAGATCCAGTTTCCTGTCGTCTGATCTCGACTGGCTCCATAGCCCATCGCCCCCTTGTCCCGCGCCAAGGCTGAGCGGCGGACCTGGTCGATCACCGCCATCACCTGGACCGCGTCATCGAATTCGCGGAACAGGCCGACCGTGCGGGGCTGGCCTCTCACGACGATCGCCGTCGAGAAGCCGTCATAGATCGAGGCGGTCATCTCCAGCTCGGCCGTCATGAGATCGACCTTGGCGAAGGCCTGGTCGCGTGGATCCGTTTCTCCAGAGCGCTTGCTCATGGCTCACCCTCCGCAGTGTCGATCGGTTGACCGTCGAAGCGGTAGGCGAAGACCGGCGTATCGTCCGGCATCGGGTCGCCTGTTTCCAGATCGACGACCGCCGCGCCTTCCAGGCAGGCCGCATGGCACGTGCCGAGGTCCAGGTCGGTGGCGCACAGGTCGGGGCCGTTGATCGGCTGATTGCAGACGTCGCAGACGGCCGCCTCGTCATCGTCCTCAGTGTAGGCGACCGCCGGTTCGGGCTGGCGAGGATCGAGGTGCGTCAGAGCGATACAGCCGGACACGCCGTCCAGCCAGGCGACGGGCGTATGGCCGCCCAGCAGCTCGGCCGGGGCGCGAAGGACGCAGGGGACCGGGTTCTCGCCCTTCAGCCCCTTGTAGGCCCAGAACAGCGTGCCGATCGCGTGGCGGGCGTTGAAGTCTTCGACGGCGCGTTGGCGCTGGGCCAGGGACGGGGGGCGGCTCATGGCTCGACTCCCGCCTCAACCAGGTCGCCGACCGTGGTGTCGAAGGAGTGCGCCAGCAGCTTCAGCGGCACGCCCTGGCCCCGGTAGTGGTTGATCCAGGCGAGGAAGCGCGGGTGGCGGTCGGGCAGGGGATCGAAGGTGGACATCAGCAGCGCCCCATGACGTCGGCCGGGGACGACTGGTCCGGCCGCAGCGCCGCGACGGCGGCGGTGACGCGGGTGTGGCCGGCCATGCAGGTTTCGCAGCCGCCCGCCGCGCCTTCCAAAAGGTGGCCGGTCAGCTGGTCCAGCAGGACGAAGGCGATGAATTCGATCTGGCCCAGGGTCATGTCCTCGGCCGCCCAGGCGACGCCGAAGCGCTGATCTTCCTCCTCTCGGATGGCGGCCGTCAGGGCTGGGAGGTCGGTCGTGCGGGTCAGCCGTCGGGCCGCGTCGCGGACCTGGTTCTCGAGTTTGGCTTGGGGATCGGCGGCGACCATTGCGTTGTCCTTTGGATGTTTGGCTGGGGTGATCACTGGGCCGCCTCGCGCTCGCGCTGGTCCGGGTCGGGCTCGGTCATCCAGAGGTTCAGGCGGTTGGGATAGGCGGCGGGGGCGGGCAGGGACGCCAGCTCGGTCAGGGTCGTGACCGTGGCCAGGGCCAGTTCGGCCATGCGGCGGGCGTGGGCGCCCAGGCGCGGATCGGCGGCGTGACGGCGGGCGAGGCGGCGTTGACGCTCGGCCTCGGCCTTGGCCCAGTCGATCTGGCGGTTCAGGCGGGGGGATCGGGCGTTCACAGCAGGCGTTCCTTGCGGGTGAGGAAAAGGACCAGGCGGTGGAGGAGGTCGGCGACGGCGGCCAGGGCGGGGACGATGTCCATGTCAGACCGCCTCGCCGTCCTGCAGGACGGACCGACCGCGCGGGGTCAGGACGAAGCGGGCGCCGTCGCCACCCGACGCCGCGAAATCGACGAAGCCCAGGTGCTGCAGCCCGACCAGGGCGCGCCAGACCTTGGCGCGTTCCGCCTTGCCGGTGTGGTCGGCGCCGCGTGTGGCGGCGAAGATCTGGCTGGCCTTGAGCGGGCCGCGCGTGTCCAGGGCGCGCAGCACCCGTTCCCAGCGGCCGCCGGGGGCGTAGGTCCCGGGTGGCGGCGCGGCCGAGGCGTCGGCGTGTTCGGCGGCGCATTCCAGGTCGTACAGGGGGCCGGTCATGAGAGGCCTTCCCGGCGTTCTTGCCGCGCCTGCCGGCGGCCCAAGGTCAGCAGCCGTCCGCGCACGCTGTTGGACAGGCGGGTGGGGTTCATGCGGCGGCCGATCTCGCCCGGGTTCAGACCCTCGGCCTCGAGCTTCAGCAGGCGGGCGTCGTCGTCCTGGGTGTAGGCCAGGACCGGATGGCCGTTCCGCAGGTATTGGCGGCGTTCGGTCGGCACGGGCGGCATGTCCCGGTCGGGATATCGGTCGGCGCCGATGCGCAGCTGGGCCCAGGTGACCGATCCGGTCGAGCAACCGATCTTGACGGCGATCTGACCGGCGCTGAGGCGGCCGCCCTCGGTCAGTTCGGCGATCCGGTCCAGCTCGGCTTGGGTGAGGTTGGGGCGTTTCATTGCGGCGGCCCTCCCGCCGCCTGACGTGCGCGACGTTCGATCTCGGCCACGATCAGGGCTCCGGCGCGCACAAGGTCGCGGGTGTCCTGGCTGGGCTTGAACATGTACGGATCCCACCCGCGCGGCCAGAACAGCGCGGCGTCAGGCTCGCCGGTGTAGGCGGCGGCGTAGGCGGCGGCGGCCAGGGCCAGTTCGCCGTCCTCGTTGTGCTTGTCGTCCTCGGCCCAGCTGAAACCCTCGGCCTCGATCTGCCGCTGGCGTTCGTCGGCGATCAGGCGCAGGGCCGCGTCGCTGGGGTGGTGGCGGGCCTCCTTCATCGACTGCAGGTGCGCGCGCATAACCTCGGCGGACGGAAGCGGCTCGAAGGCGTCTGCGTCGTCGGCCTCGGACGGCGCAGAGGTTTCCGGTCCGCCGGCATGGAAGGCCAGATGGGCCTCATTCAGCCAGTTGCGGAGACGCGGCGTCATCTTCTCGCCGACAGTGGAGGCGATGCGGCCAACGGCGGCCCACGCGGCGTCGGCCGGGGTTTTGTACGCCGACGTGTCGCCACGCCAGACGCCATTCAGGCTGCTCGAATGGCCGGATGTCCGTGTGGACGCGCTCGATCCCTGGACCCAGCCCTTCCCGCCCTTGATGGCGGCGACCTCGATCACGGCCGTGAGGCCTGGGGCGTCGAAAGCAGCGCGTTGATGCGTGAGCGGGTCCATCCAGGCGCTCGCGTCTTCGACAGTGTCGGCCTGCCAATCCGCCGGGACGCCGAAGTCTGCGGCCGTCAGGCGTGTCGTCTGCGCGGCAGGCTCGTCAGCGGAGAGCTCGACCTCGGCGGCCTTTGCGCCAGAGGCGCTGCCTGAGTTGGACTGGCGCTTGTCCCAGCCCAGGGCGTAGCGCGCTTCCTGGGCGCGGCTGGCGTTGAAGCAGTCTTTGCCGGCGACGACGAAGGGGCCTGCGATGCGGTCGGCCCACTCAATCAGCTCGCGGGGCGCTTCGGGCCATTCGTATTTCAGCATGTCCTCGATGGCCATCTGATAGGCCAGGGCCTCGGAGCTGGGGCCGGGGATCGGCCTGTTCACGTAAAGCTGACCGTTCATCCGTTCGGCGCTGAAACGGGCGCGGTACCGGGTATCGCCCCGCTCGTCGGTCTGTTTGAACAGCGCGAGGGTGGCGTCGCGGACGGCCGGTATCTGCGCCACTGGCGCATTCCTTGTCTGGACGTGGGTCCATCCCTTGCCGCGCCAGGGATCGTCGTCCTGAGGCGTGTTCAGCCATTCGGTGCGCAGCTTGGCGACGCCATAGCCTTCGGGGAATCCGAGCATCTGGCGCGCGTGTTCGATCGCACCGTCAAGCCGCTCGGCCTTCAGGTAGTCCACCCCGGCCTGGGTGATGCGTGCGAGGTCACCCTTGTCGGTGCGGGTTAGGATGGCCAGACAGTATTGCGCCAGGCGCGCCCCCTCGGCCGCATGGCCGGCGGGCAGGATGGCGACGTCCGTCTGGGTGCGACCGGCCTTGTGCCAGATCTCGGCCAGGGCGAGGCGTTGGGGTCGGGTGAGGACGATAGTGGCCTTCGGCGTCGAGACGCTGGCGCGCAGCGTGTCCCAGCTGCCGGTGCGTTCGTAGTCGGCGATAGCCTCGGGCGTGGCTTCGCGGGCGATCTTGAGCTTTTGCTGGACGTCCCGCAGGCCGGACCGCTCGCCCTCGCTGACGCGGCCGATGTGGCGGGCCAGTTGGGAGGCCGTCCAGTCGGTCGCCTGTTGCAGTTTCAGCAGCTGGCGGGCGTCGTCCCAGGGCGACATGTCGGCGCGGCGGGCGTTGGCCACCAGGGTGATGACCAGGGCGGTGGCGGGGTCTGCGTCGGCCTCTTCGAACGGCATGCCGTCGGCCAGCCAGGCGGGGATGTCGGATGCGGGATCGTCCTGGGCTTCCTCGACCAGCAGCTTGGCGGATTCCCAGCGGTGCTCGCCGTCCACGATCATGCGCACGCCGTTCGCGTCGGGCTCAGTCGCGCGGATCCGCTGGACCAGGCCGGCGGGCCCGCGCATGGAGGCGGCCATGTCGGGCAGGACCTCGCGCCGGACCGGGCGGTTCAGCGGGTTGGGGCGGAACTTGTCCAGCGGCCACTGGCCGCGCGGGCGTTTGCGTTCGCCGCCGTGCTGGGCCCGTTTGAAGGCGGCGATCTGGGCGCGGCCTTCGTCGGTCAGTCCGTTGGACACGGGGTCTTCGTTGATCAGGCCGTCTTCGATCAGACGCTTCAGCGTCTTGCGGAGATTGGACGGATCGCGCTTGGCGGCGGCGGCCAGGCCGTCGGTCGTGGCGATCTGGTTTTCGGTCGCGCGGTCGATCAGGTCGAGAAGATCGGCGTTCTGGAAGGCGAGGATGTTGGGTTCGATCACCACGGGGCGGCCTCCTCGTCGGCCGAGCTGACGCGCCAGCCCGGGTAGATCCGGTCGAGGTCGTCGCAGGCGCCGGTCAGCAGATCCGGTTCGACGTCGCCGGAGACGGCGGCGATCAGTTCGATCAGGCGGTCACGAAGGATCAGGCCGTCCTCGGGCGACAGGGGGGCGTGGCCGAAGGCGGCGCGGTACAGGGCGTCCTTGTCGTCGAAGTTGGCGAAGACGGCGCCGGTGGACATGCCGGTCTTTGCGGCGATGGCGCGGATGGTGGCCTGTTCGAAGCCGTCCTGGCTGAACAGTTCGGTGGCGGCCGTCAGGACGCGTTCACGCGTCTGCACCTTGTTGCGTTGGCGCTTGCAGTCCGGCGAATGCCGGCGGGGCGGGGGTGTGGGGTTGGCCACGGCAGCGTTGAGCGCGTCGAGATTGGACATGTCTGGGTTTCCGATTGAGCTTCAAAGGAGCGTTCGGCCCTGGG
>JBKBXN010000030.1:0-19899 GCA_046314055.1 Brevundimonas sp. | reverse complement strand
GCGCGGGCCGAGCGCGATGTCCCGAACGTGATCGCGCTCAACGACCGCGTGGCGGCGCGGCCGCGGATCAAGGCCTACCTTGCGAGCCCGCGCCGCATCCCGTTCAACGAGATGGGGATCTTCCGCCACTACGCCGAGCTCGACGGGTAGGACCGGCGAGGCCTTCGATGACGGCGCGGATCGCGGCGCGGTCTGAACGGGGCGGTTCAGGTTCGGTCCGGGGCGACCGGCTGAACTCCAAGACCCTGGCCCTGACCACCCGCCAACTGGCCACCCTGATCTCGGTCGCGCCCATCGAAGAGGCCCTGCGCACCCTGGCGCTTCAGGCGGACCGGCCGGTCGTGCGGCGGGTTCTGGAAGGCGTCCATGCCGGGGTGATGGAAGGGCGGCGTCTGTCGGACGCCATGGCGCTTCAGGGCCAGGCTTTTCCGCCCCTGTACCGGGCCATGGTTTCGGCCGGCGAACAGTCCGGCGCGCTGCAGCCGATCCTGGAACGCCTGGCCGACGGGCTGGAGCGGGACCAGCAGGTGCGGGGCAAGGTGATCACCGCCGTGGTCTATCCCAGCGTCCTGGCCGTCGTGGCCTTGGGCGTGATCAGCATTCTGATGACCTTCGTCGTGCCCAAGGTGGTCGATCAGTTCGAGAGCATGAACCAGACCCTGCCGCTGCTGACGCGGCTGGTGATCGGGGTGTCGGACCTGATGCGGAACTGGGGCTGGCTGTTCCTGATCCTGCTGGCCGGGCTGGCGGTCGCCGGGGTCTTCGCGCGGCGTGATCCGGCGATCCGGTTGCGGATCGACCAGGCGATGCTGCGGCTGCCGGTCGTCGGCCGCCTGACCCGCGACCTGCACGGGGCCAAGATGGCGCGCACTTTGTCTACCATGATCGCAGCCGGCCTGCCGGTGCTGGAAGGTCTGACCATCACCGCCCGCACCGTTTCCAATATGGCCCTGCGTCGGGCGACGGAATCCATGAGCGAGGCGGTGCGCGAGGGAGGTGGACTGTCCGCAGCCATGCGCCGCGCCGACGTCTTCCCGCCGTTGCTGGTCTATATGACCGCCTCGGGCGAGAGCAGCGGACGGCTGGAGCCCATGCTAGAGCGCGCCGCCGACTATCTGGAACGCGAGTTCGCCACCTTCACCGCCGTGATGCTGAGCCTGCTGGAGCCCGCCATCATCGTGGTCATGGGCGGGGTGGTCGCCATGATCGTCCTGTCGATCCTGCTGCCCATACTTCAGATCAACACCCTGGCCATGGGGTGAGGAGAGTTTAGTGATGACGTCAGAAAATCAGAACAAGCGACGCAAACGTCGGGGTTTCACCCTTGTCGAGCTGATGGTGGTCATCGTCATAATCGGCCTGTTGGCGACGGTGGTGGCGCTGAACGTCCTGCCCAGCCAGGACCGCGCCATGGTCGGCAAGGCCAAGGCGGATATCTCGGTGCTGGAACAGGCGATCGAGACCTATCGCCTCGACAATCTGAACTTCCCCACTGACTCGCAGGGGCTCGAGGCCCTGGTCGCCGCGCCCTCCGGCCTGGCTCAGCCGGAACGCTATCGCGAGGGCGGCTATGTGCGCCGCCTGCCCGAAGACCCGTGGGGCAACCCCTACCGCTATCGTCGCCAGAGCGCGCACGGCCAGCAGTTCGACGTCTTCTCCCTGGGAGCGGACGGCAAGGAAGGGGGCGAGGGCAATGACGCGGACCTCGGCAACTGGCAGGGCTAGGCTTCAGCGTCGCCGTTCGGGATTCACTCTGGTCGAGCTGATGGTCACGATCACGGTGATCGGACTGGCGGCTGGGGCGGTGGTCTTGTCGATGCCGGATCCCCGCCCGGCCGTAGGGCTGGAGGCGGAACAGTTCGCCGCCCGGCTGTCGCGCGCCCGTGAAGAGGCGATCCTGACCAACCGCCCCGTGGCGGCGGAGGCGGACGCCTCGGGCTACACATTCGCCAGCTTCGATGGCGCGACGTGGACGCCTTTGACCGGCGTCTTCGTCGCCCGGACCTGGGGCGAGGGCGAGGGCGTCTCAGCGCCCGCCGATCCGGTGCGCATCGTCTTTGATCCCACCGGGATCGCCGACCCGGCGCGGGTCCGCCTGACCCGTGACAACCAGTCCCGCACAGTGGCGGTCGACGGTGCGGGCGAGGTGTCGATCAATGATTGACGAAATCTGCGCTCAAGCAGTGAGCCGCCGCGCGGCGAGCGTTAGCTCCAAAAGAAGAGCTGGCTTCACCCTGATCGAAATGCTGGTGGCCTTGGCGGTCTTCGCTCTGGCGGCCATGGCCCTGTTGAATCTGTCGGGCGAAAGCACCCGCTCCGCGGTCCGCGTCGAGGCCCGTACCCTGGGCGGGGTGGTGGCCGAAAATGTCGCGGCGGAGGCCATGATCGCCCCCAGCCTGCCGGTCGGGGAAACCGCCGGAGAGGTCGAGATGGCGGGACGCGTCTGGCGCTGGAGCCGTGTCGTCACCGGCACCGAAGTCCCCGGCATGGGCCGGATCGACGTGCGCGTCTCGACCGACGAGGGCCAGGTGGCGGACCGCGTTCTGTTCCGGGCGGCGGGATCATGAGGCCCGGGCGCATGAGGCGAGGCGGCTTCACCCTGGTCGAGGTGCTGGTCTCTCTGGCGATCTTCGCCGTGCTGGCCGGCGCCGGGGCCTTGATGCTGAGCCAGACCATCGACACCCGGTTCGCCGTGCGGGCCGAGACCGACCGGGTCGGCGACATCCAACGGATGCGAGCCCTGCTGAAGGCCGACCTGGCCCAGGCCGCGCCCCGTCGCACCCGGGCGCCCACCGGCCGCCCCCTGCCGCGCGCCCTGATGGGGCAGGAGACGCCCGGCGATCCGATCCTGACCCTGGTCCGCAATGGATGGTCCAACCCCGGCGCGGCGGCGCGCCCGTCGTTGCAGCGGGTCGAATACCGGGTGGTCGACGGGCGGCTGGAGCGACGGGTCTCGCCCTATCTGGACGGCGCCCGCGCCGGCCCGCCCCAGGTGCTGTGTCGGGGGGTCAAGGACGCGGTCGTCACCTTCATCCAGAACGGGTCCGAGGCCCAGGCCTTCTCCGCCTCGAGCGACCGGCCCCTGCCCGACGCCGTGCGCATCGTCATGACCCTGGACGGCGTCGGCCGGCTGGAGCAACTGTTCCTGGTCGCCTCGGCATGAGCAGGGGACGGGCGTCGCGCGAGGGCATGGCCCTGTTGACCGTTCTGCTGCTGGTGGCGGTGATGGCGGTGGTTGCGGTCGCCATTCTGGACGACGTCCGCTTCTCTGTGCGCCGCACAACCAATGCCGAGACCCAGGCCCAGGCTCAGTGGTACGCCGCCGGCGCCGAGAGCCTCGCGCGGCGCCAGATCGCCGACCTGCTCAAGGCCGACGCGGCTCGCACGCCGCTGGAGCCGCGCTGGAACGGCCGCGTAATGGAATTCCCGGTCGAGGAGGGGGCGATCCGCGCGGTCGTCACCGACGGCCAGAACTGTTTCAACCTGAATTCCCTGGTCTATGGCCAGGGCGAAGACCTGTTCGCCCGGCCCGAGGGGACGGCACAGTTCATCGCCCTGGGAACGGCGCTGGGTCTGTCGCGCGCCCGCATGGCCGCCGCCGCCGCCGCCCTGACCGACTGGATGGACAATGACGCCGAGGCCTCGCCGGGCGGGGCGGAGGATGCGCGCTACGCCGGTCTGGCGACCCCGTATCGCACCGGCGGCGTCATGCTGGCCGACGTCAGCGAGATACGCGCGGTCGCGGGCGTCGACGCCGACCTGTACCGGCGGCTACGGACCTATGTCTGCGCCCTGCCGACGACGGCCCAGACCAGACTGAACCCCAACACCCTGACCGAGGCTCAGGCGCCCCTGTTGGTCATGCTGACCGAAGGAGAGATCGGCTTGCAGACCGCCCGCGCCGCTATTGCCGCGCGGCCCGTCTCCGGCTGGTCCAGCCTCGACGCCTTCTGGGCGCAACCGGCCCTGAAAGACTTCACCCCCGATGAGGAGACACAGGGGCAAGTCTCTCTGCTGACACGCTATTTCGATCTTCGGGTCGATATCGACTACGGCGGCGCCCACGCCGTCCGCACCGCCCTGTTATACGCCGCGCCGGACGGCGCCGTGCGCACCGTCATTCGCCGCTGGACCCCTGAAGAATGAGCCAGACCCGTATCGTCATCATCCCGCCGGCGGCCTCGATGCCGGCCAATTTCCTGACGTTCGACGCGAACGGACGGGTGCTGCAACGCGGAGCCTTGCTGCTGGAGGACGCGGCGACGACGCCGGATGTCCGCACAGTGGCCGTGGCCCCCGGCGCCGACGTCCTGGTGCGATGGCTGGACCTGCCGGTCGGCGGCGCGGCCCAGGTGCGGGCCGCCGCGCGCTGGGCCCTGAAGGACGATCTGGCCGGGGATCCGGAACGGACCGTGGTGGCGGTTGGACCCGTCACGGGCGAGGGGCCGCGTCTGGTCGCCGCTGTGGGTGCGGGCCTGCTGGAGGCCTGGATCGACTATCTGGCCGGGCTGGGGATTACGCCGGTCGCCATCGTGCCTGACTGTCTGGCGCTGCCGGAACCGGAGGGGGAGGGGCTGAACGCCGCCGCCTTCGGCGCCGACATCGCCCTGCGCGGCGCCCGGTTCGCGGCCACCGTCCAGCCGGACCTGGTCGAGGCGGTGGCGGCGGGTCGCGCCGTGGTCGGCATCGAGGATCGCGAGACGCTGGAGCGGCTGCTGGCCGCCGCCTTTGCGGCGCCCGCCCTCGACCTGTTGTCCGGCGTCGAGCGTCGGCGCGAGGCCGCGCGCGGGGGCTGGCGACTGGCGGCGGCCCTGGCGGCGGCCCTGGTCGTCTCGCCCTTGATCCTGACCGTGGCGGCGGGCGCGCGCGACCAGGTCGCCGCCGACCGGGCCGAGCGCCGCACCCTGGCCCTGATCGCCGAAATCATGCCCGACGCGGCCCGGGCCGCCGATCCGATGGAGGAGGCGCGCCGTCGCCTCGCCGTCGCCCCGCCGCCCGGTGGGCTGACCACGGCCGCCGCCGCCCTGTTCGCCGCCGTGGAACAGGTCGAGGGGGCGGAACTGGACAGTCTCAGCGCCGATCCCGCCAAGGGGGTGCGCGCCACCGTCAGCTATCCGGCCTTCTCGGATCTGGAGACCCTGCGCACCGCCATGGCGGCGGCGGGTCTGTCGATGGCCGACGCCTCGACCGTCGAGGACGGCGGCCGGGTGGTCAGTGAAGTCGTGATCGGAGGCGCCGCATGAACGGCCTGATGTCTCAAGCCGCCGCCTGGTGGGACGGCCGAACCCTGCGCGAGCAGCGGATGTTGGCGGTCATGGGGCTGGCGATCGGCGCCGTCCTGGTCTGGCTGCTGATCGTGCGGCCGGTCTGGGCCTGGCGGGCGGACGCCGCCGATGCGCGCGTCGTCGCCGAGGCGGACCTGGCCCTTGTACAGGCCGCCAGCGGTCGTCTGTCTCCCGCCGCGGCGCCGGGCGACGTCGATGTCGCGGCCGTGGTCGCCGAGGTCGGGTCGATGACGGGTCTGACGCCGGTCATGGGCATGTCGGCGGACGGCGGCCTGGGCTTTAGCCTGACCAATGTGTCCTCGACGGCCGCCTTCGGCTGGCTGGCGGCCCTGCACGACCGCAAGGTTCAGGCGACCGCCCTCAATGTCGTCGAGAACGCCGACGCGACCCTGAGCCTGGAAGGGACGCTGGCGCCCGCGCCCTGACCGCTCAGCCGCGCGTCAGGGTGCGCAGTTTCAGCAGCCGGTCGCCCGCCGTGATGAACAGGGTGCGGCCGTCCTCGCCGAAGGTGCAGTTGGCCGCCGCGCCCCCGGTCTGGATCAGGCCCAGCGCCCGGCCGTCGGCCGTCAGGACATGAACTCCGCCCGGCCCGGTCACGAACAGATGGCCGTCACGGTCCACGGCCATGCCGTCGGGCAGGCCGGGATTGGCCGGGCCGACCAGATCGGTGAAGTCTTTCAGCACCCGGCCGCTGGCGGCGATGTCCGAGGCGGCCAGGTCGTAGGCCATCAGCACGGCGCGCGCCGGGTCCGACACCGCGACATAGAGGGTGCGTTGATCGGGCGACAGGGCGACGCCGTTGGGGAAGGTCAGGTCGCGGACCAGCAGGGTGACGCCGCCGTCGGGGGCCAGCCGATAGACGCCGTTGTGCGCCTGCTCCTTCAGCGGCGACTGGTCCATGTCCTTCAGCCCATAGGGCGGATCGGTGAAGAAGATCGCGCCGTCCGAAGCCTGGACCAGGTCGTTGGGCGAGTTGAACCGCTTGCCCTCGTATTGCGTCGCCAGCAGGGTCTTGGCGCGCGTGGCCAGATCGACCCGAGCGACGGCGCGGTTGCCGTGATCGGCCATAAGGATCGAACCCGCCGGACCGAGGATCAGGCCGTTCGACCCGGGCTCGCGGAAGGCCGAAGCGTCGGGGCCGTCATAGCCGGAAGGGTCCATGAAGACCGACGCGCCATCCTGTTCCGACCAGCGATGGATACGGTTGTTCGGCACGTCGCTGAACAGCAGATAGGCGCCGTCGGCGATCCAGACGGGGCCTTCCGACCAGGTGAAGCCGGACGCCAGGGTCTCGATCCGGGCGTCCGGGGCGATCAGCCTGTCCAGCGCCGGATCCAGGCGCACGACGCCGACGGCGGGCGGCGACGCCTTCGCTTGCGCGACGGTTGAAAGGCCGACGGCGCCGGCGACACCGCCGGCGAGAACGAGGCGACGCGAAAGGGACAAGGCGGATCTCCGAAAGAGGGCGGTCAGAGCGAGACGGCGCGGCGTTCGCGGGCGGACCGATATATGGCCTCGATGATCCGCATGTCCCGCAGGCCTTCTTCGCCCGCGACAATGGGCTCGGCCCCGGTCATCACGCACTGCGACAGATGGTCCAGCTGGGCCGAGAACTGGTTCTGGGGCGCTTCCGGCGCCGGGTGGTCTTCGGTGCGCCAGTCCTTGAGGCGGCGCAGGCGGTTGCCCGAATAGGCCGTCGCCGGCTCGGCGTCGACCCAGCCCTTGTCGCCGACCACGCGGAAGCGGTTGTGGTTCGACCCGTAGGAGGAGACGCAGTTGGCCTGGGCGCCCGAGGGAAAACGAAGCTGGAAATTGATCATGTCCTCGACCTCGCGGAACTTCGGGTCCGATCGGTCGGTCGTTTCCGTCGCCGTCACCTCCACCGGCTCCTCGCCCGTCAGATAGCGCGCCGCCTGGAGGCTGTAGATGCCGATGTCCATCAGGGAGCCGCCGCCGGCCAGGGCGCGGTTCAGCCGCCATTGGGTTGGATCGCCGATGGTGAAGCCATGCTCAGCCGTGACGACGCGAGGACGGCCGATTTCACCCGAACGGGCGATCCGCATCGCCTCGCGGTTGGACGCCTCGAAATGGCAGCGATAGCCGATCATCAGCTTTCGGTCGGCCGCCCGGCAGGCCGCGATCATCTCTTCGGCCTCGGCCGCCGTATTGGCCATCGGCTTTTCGCACATGACGTGCTTGCCGGCGGTGGCGGCGCGCAGGGTGTATTCGTGGTGCATCCCGTTGGGCAGGATCACATAGACGATGTCGACGTCTGGATTGTCGCGGATCGTATCGAAGGTCTCATAGGTGTAGAGGCTGCGTTCGGGGACGCCGTATTTCTCGGCGTAACGACGCGCCTTCTCCGGCGAGCCGCTGACCAGGGCCGTGACGCGCGAATGGCGGCACTCGGCGAAGCGCGGCAGGATGACGTCGGCATAGCCGCCCAGACCGACGATGGCGTAGCCCAATCGACGATCCGGCGTCTGAGCCGCCAAAGCCGAGGCGGGGGCGAAGCCAGCCGCCGCAGCGCCCAGTTGCATCATGGATCGGCGCGTGGGGGTCATGATTATCGGCTCTTCCACTGTCTTTGGACGCGCCGTCATACTGAACGGCGTTTGCCGCCGGGGGCAAGCCATGATCGCCGAGACCTGCCCCCTCCGCTTCGAACGTCGTCTTCCTACAGGGTCAGCCGCAGCGAGGCGCGGATGCTGCGCGGGGCGCCGGGGAAGATCCAAAGCGCGCTGTACGAACTGGCGGCGTAGCGCTCGTCGAACAGGTTATCGACCTCGACCCGCGCCGTGACCTGAGGCGTGATTCCGTACTCGACGGCCGCCTTGGCCTTCCAATAGTCCGGCAGGCGCACCGGGTTGACGGTCAGGGCGCCGGCCCGGTCTCCGACGTAGGCAGCGCCCGCCATCAGCGACCAGTTCGTGCCGTGCGGCGTGGCGAACCGGCCGATAGCAAACAGTGAACCCGAGTGTTCGGGCACGTTCAGCACAGCGTCGGTTGCGAAGGCGCTGTCGTCAGCCTTGGCCTGCGTGAAGGCGTAGTTGGCGACCACCTGCCACGCCTCGCCGACTTGAACCGATCCGTCCAACTCGATCCCGCGCGAGGTCAGCCTGCCGACCGGGGCCAGATAGTTGGCGTCTACAGGGTCGCTGGTCAGGATATTGGTCTTCTCGATGTCGAAGACGGCGGCGGCGAGATCGATCCCGTCCCAGGCGCCCGACAGGCCGATCTCGTATCCCTTGCCGTCTTCGGGGGAGAATCCGGCGCCGGTCCGGCCCGTGCCCGAGTTCAGGACGAAGGATTGGCCATAGCTGGCGTGGGCCGTCACGGCGTCGGTCAGACGATAGCGCGCGGCGAAGCGATAATCGACCGGGCTGTCCTTGTTCTCGCCTACGGCGCCAGTGCGGTTGTTGCGGATGGTCTGGCTGTAGTCGTCCCAGCGCAGGCCGGCGACCAGGCTCAGCCGGTCGTTCACCTCCCACAGATCCTGGGCGTACAGGGTGACGACATCCCGCGTTTCCAGATTGTCGGTGAAGGGCAGGGGCGTGGGGCTGGCGACCGCGCCATAGACCGGGTTGAACAGGTCGATCGGATAAGGGTTGGCCGCCGTCGGATTGATCCGCAGCCACTTCTCGCCATAGGTCAGCTGATAGGCCTTCACCCCGAAGCCCAAAGTGTGAACGCCCAGGCCGGTCGTCACCACGCCGTTCAGCTCCAGCCGCGCCGACAGGTCTTCGACGGTGAAGTCACGACCCCGGCGCTGACGCCACAGCGCATTGCCGACCAGGCGCGAATGGTCGCTGGACAGGCCCTTCAGTGAGCCGCCCCGCCAAGCCACGCCGCCGTTCAGGCTCCAGTTGTCGCTGATATGGTACTCGCCGGTGATCTGGCGCCGTTCGTTGCGGAACCGCGTCGGGCCGTCGCTGGGCTCGCCGTAGTAGTTGGATTCCGGCAGGGCCAGGGCGTCGCCGTTGACCGCCGGCATGCCCCGGTCGAACAGGGTCGAAAAGACGGTGAACTCGCCGACATAGGTCAGGCGCAGGTCGTCATTGGGCCGCCAGGTCAGGGATGGGGCGACCGAGGTGCGGTCCATCCCGACATGGTGCCGCCAGCCCTCGCTGGTCTCGCCCGCCAGCACCAGCCGCCCGGCCAGGGTTTCCGAGATCGGGCCGGTCACGTCCAACTCGCCCCGCCTCAGGCCGAAGGAGCCGACCGTGCCGGTGAAGACCGCATCGGGGGTGAAGCGCGGAGTCTTGGAAACGATATTGATCCGGCCGGCCGGGTCGATGTCGCCGAACAGGGCGCCGGCCGGGCCCTTCAGCACCTCGATCCGCTCCGCCGTGGCCGGATCGCGCGGCGGGGCCATGCCCCGGTTGGCCAGGAAGCCGTCGACATAATATTCCGCCCCGCCGTCGGGCGTGCCCAGGAAGCCGCGGACGGCGAAATTGTCCATCACTCCGCCGCGGTTGTTCTGCTGGCTGACGCCGCTGACCAGTTCCAGGGCGTCGGACAGGCGGGTGGCGCCGACGGCGTCCAGCAGGTCGCTTTCGATAGAGCGGCTGGATGGCGACATTCGCTCGGTCACCGCGCCGACGCCCAACGTCCGGTCGTGCGGAGCCGTACGACGGCCCAGAACCACGATCTCGCCCAGCGTCACGGCTTCTGCAGGGGCCACAGCCGGTTCCAGAACCGGGGCGGATTCGGCATTGGCGGCGGCCAACAAACACAGGCTGGCGCAGCTCGAAAGCAGGGACACGGGAAACTCCATTGAAACGTTATAATGTATCGGCTATCCGCTTCTCCCTGATGATGTCAACCGCTGCAACGCTTGCGCCCGCCTCCGTCGCCCCGCCCGAACAGGTCCGTTCGGCGGGTCGCATCCGCTCGATCGACGCCCTGCGGGGCCTGGTCATCCTTCTGATGCTGGTGGACCACGCGCGGGAGTTCTTCTTCATCCACGCTCAGGTCTCGGACCCAATGAACCTGGAGACGACGTCTCCGGCCCTGTTCTTCACCCGGTTGTCGGCCCACCTGTGCGCCCCGGTGTTCGTGGCCCTGACCGGACTGGGCGCCTGGCTGTACGGCAATGGCAGAGGGGGAGGGGCGGTCGGCGCACGGGCGGCGTCCGACTTCCTGCTGAAACGCGGCCTGTTTCTGGTGGCGCTGGAGCTGACCGTGGTCGGTTTCGGCTGGAGCTTCTCCTTCACGCCCCAGATCATCTATCTCCAGGTCATCTGGGCCATCGGCCTGTCGATGATCGCCCTGGCCGCCCTGGTGCACCTGCCGCGTCCGGCCCTGATCGCCGTGGGCTTGGTCATCATCCTGGGTCACAATCTGCTGGATCCCATCACCATAGCGGCGGGCCAACCGGGCCATGTCCTGTGGGCGGTGCTGCACGACCGCACTCTGATCGACCTGCCCTGGGGCGGTCAGGTGCGGACCTCCTATCCCCTGCTGCCCTGGATCGGCATCGCGGCCCTGGGTTACGGGATCGGGCCTTGGTTCGTCTGGGATGCGTCGTCGCGCCTGCGGCGTCTGATCCTGACGGGGCTGGGCGCCCTGACGCTGCTGGTGGTGCTCCGGGCCCTCAATGTCTACGGCGATCCGACGCCCTGGTCGGTTCAGGCCACGCCGCTTCACACGGTCATGAGCGTGCTGAACCTGACCAAATACCCGCCCTCGGCCGACTTCGTCCTGCTGACGCTAGGCGTCGGCGCGCTGCTTCTCGCCGCCCTCGAGCATGGGCCGGCCAGATTGACGGGCCTCCTGGCCGTCTTCGGCGGGGCGCCGCTGTTCTTCTACCTGATCCATATCTACGCGCTGCACCTGCTGTACCTGTCGTCCCTGGCCCTGTTCGGCCCCAACCAGGGCGACAGCTTCAGCGTACCCGGCGTCGGCTGGCTGTGGGCCATTGCGGGGGTCGTCGCCGTGCCCTGCTGGTTCGCCTGCCGCTGGTTCGCCGGAGTGAAGCGGCGCAGCGCTCAGCCGTGGATGCGCTACTTCTGAACGTCCTTACGGGGCGGCTCATCGTCGCGCTCGCCCTTGTCGTGATTGTCTCGCGCCTCGGACGCCGCATCCAGCATTCGGATGGCCGACAGGTCGGCTTCCTGGGCCGTCATGCGGATCGAATCGTGCGACGGGTCCTCGACGACGACGGCGTCCTTTGACGCCCTTGGCTTTAGAGGGCCTTGGCGGGTCGAACTACGGTCAGTCATGCCAATTGAACACAGCGACCTGTGTGCGGTTCCTGCCCTCTAACCAAACGCGCAAAAAGCGCCCTTAGGGGGCGCCGACCGCTAAACCGTTGATTTGAAGGAAAGACGATGGTGGGTGATGTAGGGTTCGAACCTACGACCCGCTGATTAAGAGTCAGCTGCTCTACCAACTGAGCTAATCACCCGACCGGTCGTCTTGTCTGCGGCGGAGGCGACTGCCTTGCCGAAGGGCGCTCCTACTACCCAGCCGACGGGGGGTTGGCAAGCGCTTTCGCAAACTTTCTTTGACGGGCATGGTCCGCACGGAATCGGTCGCGTGGGGCGGCGGGGGAGTGAGCATCATGGCCTTCTGGAACCGGCGTCGTTCGATCGACGTCATGACGGCGCCGCACGACGGGCCGGCGCTGAAGAAGACCCTGGGCTGGCCGCATCTTATGCTGCTGGGTATCGGGGCCATCGTGGGCACGGGCATCTATACGCTGACGGGCGTAGGGGTGGAAAAGGCGGGACCGGGAATCATCGTGGCCTTCGCCATCGTGGGCGTGATCTGCGCCTGCGTCGCCCTGGCCTATGCCGAACTGGCGACCATGATGCCGGCCTCAGGCGGGGCCTATACCTACAGCTATGCGGCGCTCGGCGAGGCGATCGCCTGGATCATCGGCTGGAGCTTGATCCTGGAGTATTCGCTGGTGGTCAGCGCCGTGGCCGTCGGCTGGTCGGAATATGCGGTCGGTTTCCTGAGAACGCTCGACATCCTCATTCCCCAGGCCCTGACGGCGGGGCCTCATGCGGACGGGATCATCAACATCCCGGCGATCGCCATCATCTTGGCGGTGACCGGACTTCTGCTGCTCGGCACAAAGGAGAGCGCAACGGTCAACGCCGTGCTGGTGGTGATCAAATGCAGCGCCTTGCTGGTCTTCATCGCCGTGGTCGCGCCCGCGTTCGACCCGGCCAATTTCGAGCCGCTGATGCCCTACGGCTTCAACAAGAACGGCCCGGCGGGGGCGGAGGTCGGCGTCATGGCCGGGGCGGCCATCGTCTTCTTTGCCTTCTACGGCTTCGACGCCGTGGCGACGGCGGCGGAGGAGACGCGCAATCCGGCCCGCGATCTGACCATTGGCATCCTGGGCTCCATGATCATCTGCACAATATTGTACATGCTGGTGGCGGCCCTGGCGGTCGGTTCCATGCCGTTCGGCCAGTTCGCCGACAGTGGCGAGCCCCTGGCCCTGATCCTGCGCATCCTGAACCAGCCGCTGGCGGCCCAGATCGTGGCCGCGGCCGTCATTGTCGGCGTGCCGACGGTGATCCTGGCCTTCTTCTACGGCCAGACCCGCATCTTCTACGTCATGGCGCGCGACGGCCTGCTGCCGCGCCGTCTGGGCCGGGTGTCGCAGCGCGGGGTGCCGGTGGTGGTCACTCTGTTCACCGCCGTGATCGTCAGCATCCTGGCCGGCCTTCTGCCTTTGGACGAGATCGCGGCCCTGGCTAATGCGGGGACGCTGGCGGCCTTCACCGCCGTCTGCGCCAGCCTGCTGGTCCTGAGGGTCCGCGACGCGGTGCGTACGCGGGTGTTTAAGGCTCCGCTGGCCTGGATCATCGGTCCGCTCGGCATCGCGGGTTGCCTGTATCTGCTGTTCAGCCTGCCCGAGAAGACCCAGGAATGGTTTCTGATCTGGAACCTCGGCGGCGTGGCCATCTACCTTCTGTGGTCATCCAAGAACTCGCGCCTGGCCAAGGGCGAGGAAGAAGCCGCCTGATGGCGCGTCGCGACCTGACCGGCGCCGTCGACTTCAGCGTGCTGGAAGGCATGACCGGCGACGACGCGGCGATTTCGGAGGAGGTGCTGGGCCTGTTCGTCGAACAGGCCGCCCTCTGGTCGGCGCTGCTGAATCCTAAGGCCGAGGGCTGGCGCGACGGGGTCCACACGATCCGGGGCGCGGCGGCGGGGATCGGGGCCGGCGACCTGGCCGCGATCTGCGCCGAGGCGGAAGCCGCAGAACAGGCCCTGGCGGCGCCGGCGCTGGAGCGCGTTCGCACGGCGCTGGACGCCGCTCTGGCCGACGTGGCGGCGTATCGGCACGAGCTGATGCTGAGGAGCCTTAAGGCCTAGCTTCGAGTCCGGTCGTAGGCGGCGAACTCGTGGGCGATGCACCGGTCGATCAGCAGGCGCCAGACCGGCTCGGCGATGTCGGGCGACAGGTGGCAGGCCTCGGCAGCGGTCAGGACCTTGGCCACCACGTCGTCGATGCGGGCCTGGTCGAAGACGGCGTCGCGGTCGGGCTTGATGCGGGCGGCCGCCTCCATATAGCGCTGACGTTCGGCCAGCAGGGCGACCTGGGCGCGGTCCTGGGCGTCGCCGCCCTGGCGGACGTCGGCCATGGACTGGCATTCGGCGGGATCGACGCGGGCGTCGACGGCGACAAGGGCAGGGTGGTGCATGGTCGTGGGGTTAGCCGCTCAGGCCGCCCAAGCCAAGACGTCAGCCGACGAAGGCGCGTTCCAGCACATAGTCGGCGGGCTCGGCGTTCGAGCCTTCCTTCAGCCCATAGGTCTCCAGCAGTTCGCCGGCTTCCTTGATCATGGCCATGGAGCCGCACAGCATGACGCGGTCGCGGGCGGGATCGAAGCCTTCCGGCAGGCCCAGGTCGCGGAAGAAGTCGCCGGACTTGATCCGGTCGGTGATCCGGCCCGGGTTTTCAAAGGCTTCGCGCGTGACCGTCGGATAATAGGTCAGCTGCGCCCTGGCCTCGTCGCCGATCAGCGGATCGTCATGGATCTCGCGGGTGAAGAAGTCGCGATAGGCCAGGTCGGCGACGCTGCGCACCGTGTGGATCACATAGACATGGCCGAAGCGGGAATAGGTCTCGGGATCGCGCGCGACGCTCAGCCAGGGCGCCAGCCCGGTGCCGGTGCCGATCAGGAACAGTCGCTCGCCGCCGGTCAGGGCGTCCAGCACCAGGGTGCCGGTCGGCTTCTTGCCCATCAGCACCGTGTCCCCGGCCACGATCTTCTGCAGTCGCGAGGTCAGGGGACCGTCGGCGACCTTGATCGAGAAGAACTCCAGCTCCTCGGCCCAGCAGGGGCTGGCTATGGAATAGGCGCGCAACACGGGTTTCCCGCCGTCCTCGCCCGGCAGGCCGATCATCACGAACTCGCCCGAACGGAAGCGGAAATCCTCGGGCCGTTTCACCGCGAAACTGAACAGGCTGTCGGTCCAGTGGCGGACCCACAGAACCTCCAGTTCGTTGAACGGGCTGGCCTTAACCGGGGCGGGGGAGAGGGCGGCGTCTGTCATGGTGCGGCCTCTCTAATCTGAGACCCGCTCGCAGGGAAGGAAAAGCCATCGCCCCAACGGCGACTTTTCCTCGTGACGGCTTGCAGAAGGGCCGCTAGCGTCGCCGCCCATGCGCACAGTTCTTCTTGCTTCGACCATCCTCCTGTCGGCCGGTTCAGCGGTCGCCCAGGAGACGCCCTTCAACATCCTGACGCCCGAGCGGGTGTACTCCAGCCCCAGCCTGAACGGCCCGGTGGCCAAGGGGGTCAGCCTGTCGCCCGACGGGCAGCTGGTCGCCTTCCTGCGTTCGCGCGAAGACAATGTGGACGTCCAAGACCTGTGGGCCGCCCCGACCGGCGAGGGCGAGGCCTATAAGCTGATCGACGCCCGCGCCCTGGTGCCTGACGCCGGCGAGCTGTCAGAGGCCGAGAAAGCGCGGCGCGAGCGGATGCGCATCAGCGCCCGCGGCGTCGTCGACTATTCCTGGGACAAGCAGGGCCGCTACATCCTGGCGCCGCTGGAGGGCGATATCTTCCTGGCCAGCCGCGCCGACGGCAAGGTGCGCCGCCTGACCGAGACCGCCGCCGACGAGATCGACGCCAAGGTCTCGCCCAAGGGCAATTATGTCTCCTGGGTCCGCGACCAGAACCTGGTCATCTATGATCTGGCGACCGGCCAGGAGACGCCGATCACCGACGACGGCGCCGGCCTGATCACCTGGGCCACGGCCGAGTTCATCGCCCAGGAAGAGATGGACCGCGACACCGGCTATTGGTGGAGCCCCGACGAACGCTACATCGCTCTGACCCGCGTGGACGAAAGTCCGGTGGACATCGTGCCCCGCTTCGAGATCACCGGCGCCGGCGCCACCATGGTCGAGCAGCGCTATCCCCGCGCCGGCCGCCCCAACGCCCTGGTCGAACTCTATGTCCGGGATCAGCAGACCGGCGCGCGGGTCAAGGTGGACCTGGGGTCGAACACCGACATCTATCTGGCGCGGGTCGACTGGGCCGACGACGGCAAGACCCTGTATGTCCAGCGTCACTCGCGCGACCAGAAGACGCTGGACCTGCTCAGCGTCGATCCGGCCACCGGCGCCTCGCGCGTGATCCTCAGCCAGAAGGCCCAGGCCTGGGTCGATCTCAACAATGACTTCCATGTGTTGCCGGACGGCCGGTTCATCTGGTCGAACGAGGACAGCGGCTGGCGTCACCTGTATCTGTACGACCGTAACGGGCGTCAGCTGCGCGCCATCACGCGGGGCGACTATCCGGTCAAACATCTGGACGGCGTCAACGAACAGACCGGCGAGGTCTATTTCACCGCCTCGATGCGCGACGGCAAGGAACTGCCGATCGAACAGCAGATGTTCCGCGCCAGCCTGAACCGCACCGTCGATCCGGTCGCGGTGACGCCCGCCGGCGGCTGGTGGTCGGTGTCGGTCAATGGGCCGGCGACGGCCTATGTCGGCAACTATTCCGATCCCGCGACCCCGCCCCAGTCGGCCCTTTACCGGATCGACGGCACGCGCGTGCGCTGGATCGAAGAGAACAAGCTCGACGCAGACCACGCCTTCGCCCCCTATGTCTCGCGCCTGCAGACGCCCGAGTTCGGCACGATGCAGAGCCATGGCGAAACCCTGGTCTGGCGTATGACCACCCCGCCCGACTTCGACCCGTCGAAGAAATATCCGGTGGTGATGCAGGTCTATGGCGGTCCCGGCACGGGCGCGGGCGTGCAGAAGAGCTGGCAGCCCCTGACCAATCAACTGCTGACCGAGGCGGGCTATATCGTCTTCCGCGTCGATAACCGCGGCGAGGGCGACCGGTCCCAGGCCTTCGAGACCAGCATATATCGTCGCCTGGGGATTCCTGCGGTCGAGGATCAGACCCTGGCCGCCAAATGGTTGAAGACCCTGCCGTATGTCGATGCTGACCGGATCGCCATGATGGGTTGGAGCTTCGGCGGCTTCCTCAGCCTGCTGGCCGTGACCGAGCCCGAGGCCGGTCTGGCCTCGGCCCTCGCCGGCGCCGCCCCGACCGAGTGGAGCCTGTACGACACCCATTACACCGAACGCTACATGTCCACGCCCCAGGACAATCCGGAAGGCTACGCCGCCACCGACGTCCTGCCGCGCCTCGATGATCTGACCGGCCGTCTGCTGATTCTGCACGGCATGGCCGACGACAATGTCATCTTCGGGAACGCCACCCGCGTCATCGACGCCCTCCAGGCCAAGAGCACGCCGTTCGAGATGATGCTCTATCCCGGCCAGCGGCACGGCGTCCGCGGCGAACCCCGGCAGCTTCAGCAATGGCGAACCTATCTCGACTTCCTGGACCGCACGATCGGCAAGCGCGCCGAGACGACAGATGATTGACGGCTGAAACCGAACACGGGGGCGAACATGTCGAAGACCAAGCTTATGGCCGGCGTGTTTGCCGTCGTTCTGGCGAGCACCGCGCCGCTTCTCGCCTCGGCGCACACGCCGCCTCCGCCGCCTCCGCCGCCGGACGCCGACATCGCTTGGGTCCAGCGGGAGCGCACGCCCTACGGCTCCTGGGAAGAGATGGCGCGGTTCTTTCTCAGTCAGATTCGCAGCTATGACGTGGAAGGCTGGTTCGGCGAGCCCGGTCCCGCGATCAACAGCCTGATCTCGATAAACCCTTCGGCGCTTGAGGACGCTCGCGCCTCAGACGCCCGCCGCCTCGCCGGACATACCCTGCCGCTGGACGGCGTGCCCCTGGTCATCAAGGACAATGTCGAGGCGCGCGGCATGCCGACGACGGCGGGGTCGCTGGCCCTGGCTGCGAACCAGCCGGACCGCGACTCGCCGATCACGGCCCGTCTGCGCGACGCAGGCGCGGTGCTGATCGGCAAGAGCAATCTGTCGGAATGGGCCAATATCCGCTCGTCGCACTCCATCAGCGGCTGGAGCGCCGTGGGCGGGCTGACGCGCAATCCCTATGCTCGCGACCGCAATACCTGTGGCTCGTCCTCGGGGTCGGGGGCGGCGGTCGCGGCGGGTTTCGCCATTGTGGCCATCGGGACCGAGACGGACGGCTCGATCACCTGTCCGGCGGCGATCAACGGCCTGGTCGGGTTCAAGCCCACCGTCGGACTGGTGTCGCGCACCGGCATCGTCCCCATCAGCCACAGCCAGGACACGGCCGGACCGATGACCCGCACGGTCAGGGACGCCGCCCTGGTGCTGAACGTCATCGCCGGGTCCGACCCCGCCGACCGGGCGACGGTCGAGGCGGACGCCCGCAAGACCGACTACGCCGCAGCGCTGGACGGCGCGAGCCTGAGCGGCGTTCGCATCGGCGTCGCCCGTTTCCTGACCGGCTATTCCACCGGCACGGACGCCGTCTTCGAGGCCAATCTGGAACGAATGCGCCAGGCGGGCGCAGTCCTGGTCGACATCAAGGACGGGCCGGACATGAGCGCCATCGGCGGCGCCGAACTGACCGTTCTGCTGACCGAGTTGAAGGTCGATCTGAACGCCTATCTCGCCACCACCGATCCGACCCAGGTTCAGACCCGCACCCTGGCCGACGTCATCGCCTTCAATCGCGCCACGCCGCGCGAACTGGCCCTGTTCGGCCAGGATCTGTTCGAGAAGGCCGAAGCGACGGGCGGGTTCGCCGCCCCCGCCTATGTCATGGCGCGCCAGACCTCGCTTCGCCTCGCCGGCCCTGAGGGCATCGATCGGCTGCTGAAGGACAATGACGTCGCCGTCCTGATCGCGCCCACGACCGGGCCGGCCTGGACGACCGACGTCGTCAACGGCGACAACTATCTGGGCTCGGCCTCGACCCTGCCGGCGGTGGCGGGCTATCCGCACCTGACCGTGCCGATGGGGCAGGTGGGCGGCTTGCCGGTCGGTCTCAGTTTTATCGGCGGCCAATGGCAGGACGCCCGGGTGCTGGCGATGGGCTACGCCTATGAGCAGCTTGGACCGCAGCGGGTGGCGCCGGGCTTTGCGGCCTCTCTCAACACCGTCCGCGCCGTCGCGCCTCTCCTGGGGCCGGCAGTTCAGGAACCTTGATCGGCCGTCCGCTGTTGGGCCTCCATGAAACAGCGGACGAGCCTGAGATGAGCGACCTAATCGCCAATATCGTCGGCTCGGCCGCAGCGGTGTGCTCCATCACCAGTTTCGCGCCCCAGGCGATCAAGATCTGGAAGGAGCGCGACGCGTCGTCGGTCAGTCTGAAGACCTATTCCCTGACCGTGACCTGTTTCGTCCTGTGGGTCGTCTATGGCGTCATGACCCAGGCCTGGCCGGTGACCATCGCCAACGCCTGCGCCCTGGTCATGGCCTCGGGCGTGCTGGCGATGAAGTGGCGGTTCCGGGACGGTGATCCCGACGCCTGACGGCCAGATCCTGACGTTTTGATCCGGATCAAGGCGAAGCCGGATCGGCGGCGCGAGGGTGGGCGTGAGGAGATTTTCCATGCCCCAGGACGCCGTTCCCTTCGTCGTCGCCATCGTCGCGGCTTTCGTCTTCTTCATGGGCGCGCTGGCCTTGGCCAGCCTCTATTCGCGCTCGTCCGACGACAAGTGACGACAGCTTTACCCGACGTGATCTTGGCGCCCCGCGCGATGCGGGTTACGGCATGGGTCTCAACGTCCAAGGGAGACGCCCCCAATGCCTGATCTCGCACAAGTCACCGAACACATCCGCGGCGCCGTCGGCGACAACTCCGGTCTGGGCAAGACCGTGAAGCTCGACCTCGGCGACGAAGGTAAAATCTACATCGACGGCGCCTCGGTGCCGAACACCGTCACCAACGAAGACAAGCCCGCCGACGCCACCGTCTCGATGAAGTGGGACGACTTCATGGCCCTGTCGGACGGCAAGCTGGACCCGATGATGGCCTTCATGCAGGGCAAGCTGAAGATCGCCGGCGACATGATGATCGCCCAGAAGCTGGCCCCGCTGCTGAAGCGCTGATGCCAGTCTGAGCAAGACTTGATGGCGGCGCGGCTCCCTTCGGGGCCGCGCCGTTTTCGTATCAGCGCCAGCGGTGGCGGGGCGGCATCGTGCCGGTGCCGATGTTCATCGGCGGCGGCTTCTATCAGAACCCTTCTCCGAATGTGACGATCA